>QCIJ01000013.1 GCA_003216755.1 Prochlorococcus sp. AG-402-K22
AATATTTAAAGCATTAGAATCAGATCTAATTAATATTTTTGAACATGATTTTCATTATCAAAGTATAATTAAATGTAGTGTTTTTCAATATTTTAAAAATGATAATCGTTTTTATAGATTAATTTTTAAAAATGCATTAATCATTACTATTATTAGTTTTTTTTGATATATTGTTTATATATAAATTTAGATTTTTAGATTATGGTTGTTACTTTTACAAAAAACATATTAATAGATAGTTTAATTTCAAGTGAAAAAGAAGTATGTCCAGGTTGCGGTTGTGTTTGTCCTTGTGACTGTACAGACTGTGAAGAATGTTCACCATGCAAAGATCATTAACTCTCTAAATTAAAAAAAGGAGCTAATTGCCCCTTATTGTAAATCGACTGTCAATTACTAACTAATACTTAATTGCCATCTGCCAATGAGGGTAAGATTCATTAGATTTTTCTCTTATTAATTGTAATTTTCTAGAATTTAATTTAACTACTATTCCATCAGTCGGATAATTAGTAAATAGCTTTTTATCTAGCCATTGTTTTCTATACATCTCTACCTGGCTTGTGAAGTTTAAACTTTTATATTCTGGAATCGTAAAACCTAATTTTTTTAAATATTGCAGCGAATCATGTTCGTTTAATCTGCCATTAATTATCTGAAAACTACAAAAGCTAAGATGATCACTTTTAGAATCAGCAGCCCTAAGATAAGCCCCTGATTGTCTTTGAGAATAGCTTGGTCGTTCATATTCTGAAGGGTTAAAAAGTTCTCCTCTAACTTGCAATAAGCCTTGTACTTTTACTGTAGAGGGTACATCAGGAATGTCTTTTATTTTGTTAGTAACGTCACCGCCTTTTCTAGCGATTGCCTTAACTAATTCGCCATCTATATATTGAATAGCGATTGCACAGCCATCTATTTTTGGTTCAATAATTAATCTTGTATCAGGTAATAATCCTTCTATAAATTCATCAATAGAATCTTTAGGAAGTGAAGGCAAAGGCAATATTGTTTTATTAGTAAAGTAATTTGCTTCTGGATTTACTCTGAATAAATTAGCTTCTAACTTATCAAATTGAGAATCAGTAATAAGAGCATTACCCATCCTGTAGTTGTAGTCATACCATTCAATTCTTTCTTCTAAATAACTGCTCATACTTCTGCCAACTCCTGATCAAAGTTCTGGGCTAATTCTTTGGTCATAAACCTTGCATAAGATTGTAGATGAACGTCTAAGGTATGCCCCATTGCATCAGCAATTTGTTTAGGAGCTCGATATGTCCCATCTGTTTTTTTTCTATTATGACCAACATACGCAAAGCGATGTCTAAAAGAATAAGGAGTTAGTTGTTGTTTCTCAGCTATTGCCTCTTCTTTTAAGTCTTTCCATATCTGACTTTCTCTAAGAAAACGGCCAACAGCCTGACCTACTCCCCCTAAATCATTTAATGGTGGAAGTTCTTCTCTTATATGTATTCTTTGCATTAAGTTCCAATTTATTGGAGTGCCATCAATATCCTGAATAAATAAAGGGAAAAGTTGCCTAGGTTCTGTTGTTTGCCCTTTTTTACCTCCCTGGCTTTTTCTGTAATTTGACCATAATTCCTTACCAGAATTACGAGTATGCAGATTTTTTATATCGTTAGGTCTTAATCCATAAGTTGACATAAGTTGGAAAACGAAACGCCACTTGGGGTTTTTAATTGAATCAATTAATCTAATTATCTGACTGTCAGAGAGGGGATACCCAATACGTTTTGTCTTAACAACGACTTCATCATCAGACAATGCTGGTGGCAACCAATAAGAGGGGAAGTCTTGTCTATTAACTACATAGTTCAGGAATGAAAAGATAGCCAGGCGCATATACCTTCTTTGCTGAGTTCCTTTTCTCCACTTAGCTAGTGAAAGTTCACATAATTGTTCTCCATTTTTTGGTGGTTTCTTTTTTTGGAGTGCTTTTAAGGCTTCAAATATTACTGGCTGATGCTTTGTTCTCCATGTTTTTTCATTTACTCTTGTTTTGAATAATTTGTATTTTTCCAAAGCTTCTGTCCAATTATTCTCCGCCAAGTTAGAAGCTGATCCAATAATTGCATAACAACTTCTAAGGTCTAGTTTGCCTTTCGCCTCCTCAAATTCTTTATGTACTAAAACGATACGATTTAAGGCATCTAACCAATCATCTTCTGACCACTTGTAATGAGTAGTGAGTGAGGTTACGTTAGGCTTCCTTCCTACTTGTAAACGTATATATCCACGACTATTAATAACATTCCACCCTTTTCCTACCTTTGCCTTTAGGGCACTTCTAAAAGTTTTAATCCACTGCTCATTCATGCACACTAGTGCTCTTATATTGATATACATTTTTCCACACAAATGTGTGGAAAGCAATTATTATCCATACACTTCTGTACATCTATGTAGTCTTATATTTAATCTATAACTAAAGTTATAGCTTCAAGGTTCCAGTCTCACTGATAACACACTATTGCTTTGGGAGCACTAGGTCGCAGGTTCGAATCATGTCGCCCCGACCATTTAAAACCAAGTCATATCAGCGAGTTACCCAGACTCGCTTTTTTATTAGATAATCATGACGGAATCACTATCCGTCAATAATCCGTCAAAACTTAATTAATTAAAAAATGATTGATATATTTTAAACATAACTTTTGAAAATACTCGTTTTCTTCCACCCTTCTTCCAAGAGTTTCTTATATTCTTTTCTTGCTTTTTTCTTATTTTTCCGTAAGTATGCGTATATAGACTCTAATTTGATCTAAATAGTTCTATTACTGGCTTATTTAGGCTTATTTTCCTCTAAAAAACTGTCACATAGGAGTTGACGATTATGCAAATTCCAGACGAAATGTTGAAAGAAATTAGAGAAAGTGGATACGATCAAGAGCTTGTATTTACACAAATAAGAAAGCTATTAGACAGCGATAAACCAATTAAAGAAAACGAGTACAATCTAGAGCTTATAGACAATTACTTATTAGACAAAGATCCACAAGAACTATCTAAAAATGCTGCTGAGATAGTGATGGCAGCAGAGCTTATAGACAATTACTTATTAGATAAAAGATTTATGAGAGAGCTTGAAGATGAAGAATATGATGCTGCTTAAAAATAACTATTAAATACGATTGACAGTCGATCTAAAATAAGGTGCAATTAGCTTCTTTTTTATGAATACCTTAATAGTTTCTACTTTTGATTGTTCTTTTGAAGATTTCGATAAATTTGTAGTAGATTTCCATGAAAAGGAGGGACATAAATATGTCGAGGAATATGAACTCATCAAGGTAAATGACCATAAAAGTCACTTAATACTTAAAGTAAAAGATTTAGAAGGATTTGCTGCTGCTACAAGTACTCCAAAGATGAAAGAGTGGGATAAAGAAAATGGTTATAAAGACATTTGTTATTCACTAACTCCAGTTGAATAAAATGAAACGCTTACTAGTCCCACTACTAGCTCTCTCAACTATTTTCCTTGCGAGTTGTACTAATAATTCAAACAAAATAGATACTCAAAAGATTTCTGAAACCCAAAAGCAGAGAGAAGTTTGTCTAGATTGGTATGGCTACAGAATTGATACCAAGAAAGCAACTAATGATTTAAATCTTAAAGTTGAAACCGAATCAGAATTAATGGCTTATTGTGATTTCTTCAAGAATGTAGCTGATACAAAATAGATTTGGACAAAAAAAATAGTGGAAAGCTGCACTCCCAATTCTCTAAAAAAAATACTGAGAGCATCTAAGATCTTTCTTATAAAAGTAATGAGAACACTTATAACTTGTGGGAATTCCGTCAAAATTCCGTCAAAACTTGCTTATTTTGTCCTGACAAATCACGCATGGATAAGCAAATATTTAGTTATAGCTTGAAAACCTAGTGCCTCACTAAGCCTGTCAAGTGCTTTGGGAGCACTAGGTCTCAGGTTCGAATCCTGTCGCCCCGATTAGGATCTCAGAGAATGGCAATATCACTTGTGCGAAAATCGTGCGAAAGAATAACGACAGATTAGAGCATTAATAGTAGTTTTTCGCACGTTATTAAATAACTCTCCAGAACTCTATTGAATTTTTTAGAAACTTATATTATTCATTAAACCTATACATACTACTTAAAGTAGTTTCTTTAAGTAGGCTCGTAGCCAGTAATCGGGTCAGATCCCGCTTCAAAATCTTTTACCTTATCTGCATATAATCCACTTGCTGCTCCTGTATAAATATTATCAACATCACTGTTATCAAATATATCTCCTGCCAATGGATCAGCCATCAATGTCGGATCGTTCAATGTCGCCTCTTTCTCCCAGACACTGTTGTCAAAACTTCCCACATCACTAACTGCTCCAAATGTCTTTCCTCCCTTATTAGATATCTCTGCCCAATTATCTTCGCTGATCAAAGTATCCAATGATGGGATTCCATGTAAATTTCCTCCCCAGTCTCTATCGATTATCGCTAAATCTTTTGTAGATATCGTTCCGTCATAATTAGCATCGACATCATCTGCAGCAAAACCGTCTCCTTCATTCAATGCTCCTGCATTCAAGAATGCCAGATCCTTTAAAGATACCCGTCCGTCATAATTGATATCTCCCTGGAAGGTGATCAGGTTATCGGAAATCGTGCTTCCATCTGCCTTTGAGGTTGTTGTCCTAACATCATCTCCCGATATCTGGAAAAACCCAGTATCAAGATCTCCTAAAGTCTGACCGACAGCACCGTCAACTTTGACTTTAAACTTGATTTCTATATCGCCTCCATCGTCTCCGATCCAACCGGAATTACCATCACTAGATGATTGATAAATACTGTTGCCGTCAACAACATCCCCTGTGACATAGCCTGATTTATATGAATCTGACAAAATCGAGTCAAACGTCAGAGAACCTGTATCTAATTCTTCATAGGGATAACTTGCTCCAGCTTCTTCATCATCAATCATGATCTTAAAGTTGGTATTGGCTCCGACCTGATTGAGATTTATCTTATCCACCTCTGTTTCAAAAGTTCCATCATTTATCAATCTGGATATCGCATTCACTACTGATCCATCTCTGATCAATGCGGTATTGACGCTCGCTCCTATCGTTCTGGTTGTATATAAAGTTGTTCCCTGTTCCTTGAATTCGGAATAGGCCTCGTGAATGGTTACATTATCAATGGCATCAATTGTGTGAGCTGAGCTCAATTTTTCTAATTCATTAAGTGACTTGATCTCGGCATTATCATTTGTTCTCACTGACATCACCGTTTCATAGATATTTGTATCAGCAGTAAATGTTATTCCTTGTTTATCTCCTATTGCCTTTGCTTTGGTTTCATCAAGAGTAAGACCGGATATTGTAAATAATTCTGTAAAAGCAGATTGTGCACTACTGATTCCGATATCTCCGGAATCCTCGTTCAGCTTATCTAATGTCGCACCTGTTGCTCTAATTAATCCTTCATTCAGGCTTAGATCAATTAACTGAGAAGATGTGGCACTGTTTATTTCAGAGCCAAAGGTTACTGTTGTACTTTCATCATGCTTGAATAGACCACCAAAATCAAAAGTGGTGTCAAATGTCTCCAGATTGACTGTCTTCTCAGAGGTGGAATCGCCACTGACCTTCGCTTCTATTATTAGGTCGTATTTTGTTCCTAGTCCTGTTACGGTTTCACTTTCAAAAAGGGTTGAGGCTGCATCGTTACTAAATCCTAGTACTCCAGTGATGTCCTGATCTGATTCGTCAATTCCATCTGTTAATGGATCATCAACAATTCCACTTCTCTGTAATCTGTAGTTGTAGGTTAAAGCTGTATCCACCATTCCAGTGAATGTTTCTGTGGTGTCATCAGTAACTGTTACTGTCAGTTCTTGAGTAGATGTGTTGCCTGCAGCATCAGTTGCAGAAATAGATAATTCATAATCATTATCTCTATTAACATCCTTCATGACTCCATAATCTGGAGAAGCATTAAAGCTTAGATTTCCGCTGCCATCAATAGTAAATAATGAGGCGTCATCTCCGCCTAATGTCCAGGATGATCCTGACTCATCTGCTGTCAGTGCTACTACTGTGCCTGTTCCATTCTCCAAGAAATCAATACTTGAGGCACTTGTGATTGTTGGAGCTGTTGTATCGATTGTGATATTGAAATCTACCGCTTCTGATGGGACATCTGTTGTCGGATCAAATGCTTTCACTTTCAATGTATGATCTCCATCAGCAATAATTGCGCCGGAATAATCTCCATCACTGATTGACCAGGTATTATCTGACCCTGCAGTTGTTGTTGCTAATAATGTTGTTCCATCTTCCGCAAATACTTTGATAATGTTGCCCGCAACATCTGTTGTACCTGAGAAGTTTGGTGTTTGATCACTAAATAATCTATTACCTGATCCATCAATTCCTGGTGCATCTGGCTCTGGTGAATCGATAAATATGATTGGGTCACGAATAAGACCTTCGCTTCTATCTGTATCAAAGAAACCCTGATCTATTAAGAAGGCACTGACCATCTCGATATCTCCATCGCCATCTTTATCAATTAGATACGCAGAACCATCTATATAGGGAGTGTGATTCCCTAGAGTAATATGAGAAATTATTCCTGCCTTACCAAAAGCTTCAACGATGTTGCCATCATATTTAAGTGTTACATTCGTAAAGTCACCTTTTACACCACCAACATCGTCAGCAGCAGGGTCCTTGTAGTAACTTAAACTGTAATCAAGATTATCTAACCAGGAATCAAAATCTGCCTCTTCTCCCTCATAGGTGATGATCTGAGAATTATAAAGGAAGGAATCTCCATCTATATTAGTTTTTATTATTCGGTTTATATCCTGGTCTTCCTCTTCCAGGATCATCTTCACAACTGCTGTTCCGTTGGCAATCGTATCAACAGAGAAATCCAGTTCTCCTATCGGCGCGTCTATTATTGTTGACTCATCAAAGTTAAGGATTCCTCTTATCTGCTCCTTACGCGCATCTGTCAGATCTGTAATTGTCGATTCATTTATTAATACATCAGCTGCTTGATCTGTATTCGTTGATTCATCATTCTTGTTTGATGTATCGAGAATCAGCATTTTATTTGTATTTGCTGCAATTTTTGCCGTGCCTTTTTTAAATTTATCCAGGACGTCATTTTCCTGTTGATCGGTATTGAATTGGAATTTATTCAATATATTGTCCACAGCTGAGTCGACATTAGTAATTTGACTCCATTCTTTATCAGTACCAGAACGAGTCCATGTTTTTGATGTATGACTTAGATTCCATGAATTCAGCTTATTAACTGCTTGTTCTTGAATACTGAGGGTATCATTTTCAGGTTTGATTTTGAATTTGAGAGCATGTTTAACTGTGCCGTCTTCTGACTTCACACGAACCCGGAAAACACCCTTCCCTAAGTCAGATTGAGATTTTCCGTCCTGGAGGGTAATCCATCCAAAATCAGCGTCTGTCTCATCATCTTGATACTTAATAGTAGAACGTAATTTCCAGGGAATACGGACGGAATAATCATTAATATCAAATCCTTCAAGGTGTTTGATATCAAACAGGCGAGTATCACTTTGGGAAAGTGTCTTATCTGTTTCTGTTTCGTTTTTGTTATAGAGGACTAATTCATTTTCAAATACATCATTAATACCCAAAGTTACAGTTTGATCTGTAGTAAGAGTTCCATCACTTGCTCTGACTGTGAATTTCAATTCGCTACCATCAACTTCATAGTCAGGACTTGAGGCTAGAGATACATTTCCGCTGCTATCTATAGAAAACTTGGAATAATCAAACTCTTCTTTTAATGACCAGCTTATTGCTGATTCATCTGTACCAGCTGCACTGTAGATAATAGTTGATGATGATGTGTTTTCATCTATTGCACTCGCCGTTGATGAGGAGGTTATTGATGGGGCTTGGTTTATAGAATCTAATGTGCGTTCTATACCTTTTAATATTCCACTACCTTGTAAAGAAAGAACATTAACATTCTCTTTATCAGATGATATTTGACCATTTTTTAATTGAAATGATGGTACAAATTTATCCTTATCATAGGATTTAAGTCTTAAATTTTTCTGAGAAGTATTAGGTGTATAAGAAGAAATCTGAGCAAGGGTTATTGGAGTTGAATTGAAATTCGGATGATCAAAGGTTTCATCGCTTTGGATTTGCGATTTAATATCAGTTAGAATTCTGTTTTCATTAGAATCGATACTCCAAACATCATTATCTATAGCTAGCCAACCAATCTCAGAATCAACATTACTAGGATTTTTACCCTCTGCCATGAATTTTATATCAAATCCATCAGTATCAACATTGTGTTGTTGGGTATTTATCCAGGTAGGAGAAAATTTATTATTGACCTTAATATGATCTTGTGTACTTGTAAGAACAACAGGGGTATCTGAAAATTGAAAATCAAAATTTATTTCTTCAATTATTGATTCGTTAATAATATTATTAGTACTAATTTCTCCAACAGAAATATTTATATCTGAATTATTTTCTGTTTCTATAACCCAATTTCCTTTTGAAGCAACAACGTATTGAAAAGTTTCATTAACATGCCATTGGTCATAACTTCCTGGTTCGTTTAGTGCGATCTTAAAAGTTTTGTTATTCTCGTTAACATCATCAATCCTCACTGATGCAGGCTGATTACCGTCAAAAGTTAAAGAACCAGCAATTACAACGGGATCAATAATATCTTCTGTCCAACTTATAGTTTTCCATAAAGTATTAGTGACATCTCTATAGTCATAGAGAAATCTTGTCGATCCAAATTCTGCGAAAGTTGATAATTTATTCAACGATGAATTAGAAAGATCTATCTCAGCAACTCCTATCATGTTAGGACGGCTTGCGTTCATTACATCATGCAGTTTCGTAGTGCTATGTGAAATTACAGCTACATCCTCATCTGCCCTATTATCCTCTCCGCCATTAGGTTCGTGTGTTGGCCATAAATCTCCACTTTTCAAATCAGACAAAAGACCTGTCGATGAGCCATCAGTCCATTGCCAATCACCCTCAATTTGTATATCGTTAGCCCCGGTCCAAATATGCTTGTTATATATTCCAAAATTATCAACAATAAATTGAAGCTCTTCTTGTGAATTAATTGAGACCGAATGACCTCCTAAATTAATAGCTTCATTTTCAGCATCATTAAAGGTTGAACCTCCACTTGGAAGATCTATTTTTATATATTCTTTACCCTCAAAGATTGGCATTTAGAATATTTATTTCAAAAATCATACTTCTTTATTTTATACAATTTCAAATAATTTTTAAAGAGACTTTCTAGGTTGTTTGAGTAATTAAATAAATAAGTGTGTCCAATCTATACCATTAACTCTAATTAAGCATTCATTGATACAAAATGAATCTTCTTAGATCTAGTTTTGTAACGGATGTACAAATATTATTTTGTTCTTGGATGCGAAAAGGACTATAAATTTTTATATTCTTCTGGATCCCATTAGCCAACATATAGTTAAGAAAACAAAATTTGCACTTTTTAAAAATACAATATCCTTATGAAATTAATTAACTTATAAATGAGATCAAACAAAAAAATGGATACTTATTCGCAAAGATGATAAAAGTATAATTAAGATGGATTTTGAAAATTGTTAAATAAAAAAGTTAAATCAATAGATAAAAGAAGCAAAAATAAAAAACAATCTTTAACTAATAGAAAATTAATACGTTCTTTTTCATATATAAATCCTATTTATCCTTCAATAATAATATTTACAGGTCTTATAACTTTTTCAGGCGCAGTTATTTTTCTCACAAGGCAATTTCAACCTCTTATTGAAAATCAACGATTGAAGCTTCTGTGTACATATCAACTAGGAGATAAGAAGAGTAATTTTTACAAGCCCGCAAAAATCAAATTAGAAAAGCTTTCAGGAGATGGAGAAAAATTTTGCAAAAATTTTATATTCCCTAAAGAAAAAAATAAGAAAAAATTTCAATTTCTTCCAATATTAAGGAATATTCTTTTTAGATTAATTTAAAAAATGTGAGTAATTTCTAACTTAACTTTTAAATAATTTTTTTAAACATTGAATTTATTTCATTATTTTATGATAATTATTAAGTTATAAATTTTAGGAGAAAATTTATTGCGATAAAAATGATAATGAGCATGCTTCTGAAAAGGTCTAATTTGATAACGGATTAATTGTTACTTTAGTAGGAGTTGTTTTTTTACTATTATTTATGGAGTATTATTTTAATTTTAAAATAAAATAGATGTTAATTATTTTATAATCTCTGAAGTATTAAACTTTTAAATTTAAGAGATATAAATAATTAAAATAAAAACTTGAAAGTTGAAAAAATATAATATATTTTATGGATAAATATTTATAACTTTGACAAATTCAGAAAATTCTCCTGTACTAACCTTCAACGGCGAAAAGTACGACATAAATACACTTCCAGATAAGGTAAAAGATCTTCTTAAAGCTGCAAAAGTTGCAGATAATCAAATTAAAATCCAAGAAGATAATTTAAAATTAATAACTATTGCAAGACAAACAATAGCAGCTCAACTACAAAAGGAGTTGGATTCAGTTGACACAATTAGTTAATAAATTATTTTTGTTGCGCTAAAGGATCAAAAATATCACTAACTATATTAAAAATTGATGCGATTATTGGTTTATCTCTTAATTTAATTTTTGTACTTATTGCCATACCAGATCTAAGATCGGAAATCTTCAATTTTTCTGATATTTCTGGAGCAATCAGTTTAATTTCTGCAATATAAGTTCTGCGATTAGTGCCAGATGCATTATCAGAAGAGACTGTAGGCGAAATAGTAAAAACCTCGGCTATTATTCCACCGAAATCATCGGCAGGATAGGCATCAACTTCAACAATTGCTTCCATCCCAGAGGTAATAGGTGCACTTACTTTTGAAGGGATTGAAACTTTCACAATTAGCTCATTATCGGGAACAATTGTAATAACAACATCATTAGACATAATCCTTTCTCCGGGGCTTTGATACTTAATTGTTTGAATAAATCCACTTACCGGTGAGATTATTTTAAATCTATTTATCTTAGCCTCAAGTTCTAAAATCAAGGTTGAAAGCTGTTCAAGTTGTTCTGAATTCTGATAAAGGATATTGTCTTTTTCTAATAATGCTGAATCGTAATTTATTTTTAGTTGCTTTAATTCTGATAAAGTTTCAAGATATTGCATTTCTGAAACTACGCCTTCAAGCTTTAAGATTTTGTATCTATCTAATAAATCCTGTTTATATTTTATTTGATCATCCAATTGCTCAAGCTTTAAATCATAGGAATCAAATAAAATAATTCTTTGATTTTGAGTATACTCAAACCTTTTTTTAGCACCATTTAATCTAGCTGTTGTTTCATCATCTTCATAAATAATTAATAAAGTATTTTTATCAACATATTGATTAGTTTTTACTAAAACCTCTGTAATCTTACCAGGATCCATAGCACTAACTTTAACTTCAGGTGTTATTGTCGTTAGCTCTCCTGTCAAAAGAATAGTCTCCTCAATAGTAGTAAAAATCGACCAGATAATTAATGTCACTGATCCAGCACCTAAAGTCCAAATAAAAATTCTTGACCAAATTGGAGGTGGTGGTAACAGTGTTAAATCTGATGAATTATTGTCAGCAAAATTTTCATTTTTGATAAAATTTGAAATCTTTTCATTGATAATTAATTTCTTTTTACTTAAGTATTCATTGAAAGATTTTAAATATTTTTGTTTTTTTAATTTTTGTTTTAAGGTAAGTTTAAGTTTTTTTAGAACATCTAAACCATCAAAATCTATTGATAAAAATTTCCGTTTATAAACAATATCAACAAGAGAGTTTTTAATCTTATCTAAATTTGGAGAGTTTTTTTTATATTTGTTTTTTATTACTAAGAAATAGTTTTTTATATTGAAAGATATAGTTTTTTTCTTTTGAAAAATCAAATTTTTTGTAAATTTTTTATATTTAATTAATTTGGATCTTATCTTATTTTTTTTATTTTTTTGCATTTTTAATTATTCATTAAATTGTGAATTGTAAAGTGCATAATATCTTCCTTTTAACTGCATCAAATCAGAATGAGTCCCAGAAGTATCTATTTTGCCGTCGTGCATAACAATTATTTTATCTGCCTCTACAATTGTTGATAATCTATGAGTAATCATAAGAATTGTTTTACCTTTAAATTCTTCTCTCATGTTTTTTACGACTTGTTTTTCAGTATCAACATCAAGAGCAGAAGTGGCTTCATCAAGTACAACTAAATTAGGATTTTCAAGAATCATTCTCGCTAGAGCGACTCTTTGTCTTTGCCCACCAGATAAACCAGAACCTTTCTCTCCAATAGGTGTCCCATATCCAAATGGGAGAGTCATTATAAATTCATGCGCGCAGGCAGCTTTAGCAGCTTTAACAACATTATCTGCAGATATTTCAGGATCACCCAATGCGATATTACTAAATACAGTTCCTTCAAAAAGCATGCAATCTTGAGGAACAAAACCAATTTGTCTTCTTAAACTATATAAATCAACCTTTGTAATATCAAAATCATCTATTAATAATTTCCCTGAACTAGGCCTATATAATCTAGGGATCATTTTTAAGAAAGAGCTTTTACCGCAACCACTTTGTCCAACCAATCCAACAAAAGAACCTTTCTTAATATCAATATCTATTGAATTCAATACTGGGGTAGATTCAGAAGAATAAGAAAATCCAACTTTTGAAGCTTTTATAGAACCCTTGATCTTTGGCATATCGATATTTTTATCTTCATTATCAAGAACTTCTAATGGTTGATTTACGATGTCACCAACCCTCTGCAATGAAAGCGACATCTCCTGAAATTGCTGCCATGAACCTGAAAGTCTTAGCATAGGTTGTGTTACATAGCCACTTATAATTCTGAAGGCAATAAGTTGCCCTAAAGTAAGTTGATTTTTTAGTACTAACCATGCCCCAATCCCAATGACTGAAATATTAGTTAATTTATTTATAAGTTGTCCTGCATTAGAACTTGTAGTATTTGCGAGAATAGCTTTAAATCCCTGATTTATTGAATTTAGATGCTTATCTTCCCATTGCCTCTTTGCATTAAATTCAGCATTTTGTAATTTAATTGTGTGAATACCTCCAAGAATTTCTACTAAAAAAGCATTTGTTCTTGATTGAGCCTCAGCTCGCATTCTTATCAATTTTTGAGTGATAGGAGTAACCCCAACTGTAACAACAAAGAGTAAAGGGACAGAGACTATAACAACAGAAGTTAAAAGTGGGCTATAAAAAAGCATCACAGAAAAATATAAAAGAGAAAAAATTACATCTAAAACTACAGTTAAAGCTGTTCCTGTTAAAAATCTTCTAATGTTTTCTAATTCATTCAATCTACTAGAAAGCTCACCAACAGGTCTTGAATCGAAAAATCTTGCATTAAGCCTTAACATCCTTGACAAAATTGCAGAACCAATTCCAATATCAACCCTGTTCGAAATCTCAACAAATTGAAAAGTTCTAAGGCTACTAAAAATAATTTCTAAAAGACTAAAAAGAATCATTAATAAAACTAATGGACTTAATGCATCAGTTGCCCCTTTGCTTAAGACTCTATCTATTATCTGTTGAAAAAGAAGAGGAGTTGCCAACTGAAATAATTGAGTAAGAAAGCTGGCTGCAAAAACTTCAACAAGTTGATTTCTAAATTTTTGGATATAGGGAATTAACCAACTTAAGTTAAATCTTTTTTTAGGAGTATTAAGACCAACCTCTAAAGTAATTATTTGATTACACTTTTCAAATACTTTGCAAGCTTCAAAAGTATTTAAAGTTCTCATTCCCTTAATTGGGCAAAATAAGGTCATTATTTTTGTATTGGTTTTAATTATTAAATTACATATTCCTTCTTCATCAATCCATATTGATGGAGTTGGTACCAAGAGTGGATTTTTTAGATTTACTTTAACAATTTTTACTGAGAGTCCAAAACGATCTAATAGATTAATAGTATTATTTATCCATGATTTTTCTTGTTTCTCAATTATTTTTGATGCCCTTCTGATAGTTTCGGATCTTGTAGGCATATCAAAATACTTAATTATCATTGATAAAATTGCAAAGTAACTTTCTTCCCTATTACTTGCTTCAATAAATTCAAAATTTAATTTTCTATAGTTAAAATCATCTGATTTTTTGTCTTTGATATCCTTTAATGAATCTAAATTCTCTGTTTTTGTATTATCATTTTTACTTGAATTATCATCTTTATTTACATCCTTTTCTTTGTCATTTAAATCAATAATATTTTCTTCTTCTGGAATAGAAATATTAGACCTTTGAGAAGGTAAATTAAAAATCAAACATCTAGGATCTTTATCAGAAAAAAATTCACTATAAATTTTTCCATTTATAATTTGACCATATTTAAAACCGCGGAATTCCTTATCAAGATAAATAATATTATCAGTTGTTTTTGGATTATCATCTTTAATGACGAATTTGAAAAAACTCTTGAATTGCTTATATTTAATGTTTTCTAAAAATGAACTATTTTTTATTTGACTTTTTAAAATATTTAAAATTGAGACATATTCAAAATTGCAAATATTTTTTCTAAGTAATTTAAAAGTTTTATTCAGAATATTATCCGATAATTCTTCTAAATTAATAAAGTAGTATTCACATTTGCTATTTGCCCTTACATCAGACAATAAATTGACATTTAAAATCCAGTTAAATCCAATTAAAAAAGGTGCTTCACTTATCTCTAATGTTTTGGAATTAAAAACTCTATTGTTATCTATTAATCTTATGGTGCCATTTGTAACTAATACTAGTGAGTTTTTTGTGGCATTTGAGGAATAAATTAATGAGCCTACATCTGCTTTATTTAACTTTATGGAATCCCCAAATAATCTTATTAAAGTTTGAGCTTGTTCTTTAGTTATTTTCATTTTTCCAAAAACCCCTTCATCATTTCTTTGGTTATAGATTCCGAAATAGGTCTAACTTTGGAATTAAGAAGCATTTTTCCTAAAACTTGTTTAGTTGATTCATTTAATTCACTGTCAAATCTATATTCCAGTCTCAAAATAACAAACCATTCATCAACCTGAAACGGTTGAAAAAGTTGTTTTGGTGATGCGGTTCTTAATCTGGAGGATATATCAGGATGAGGAACAGTTAAATCACAAGGTCCAAGAATTCCTTGAGTTTTAGATTCCGGTCCTTCACTATATTTTGCGGCAACCTCTCCAAATTCAACTTCTTCGGACTCTATAGAATAATAAAGATGATAAGCTAAATTTTCATCACTCACCCTTAAAAAACTATATAAAACTCTATCTAAACGATCTTTATATCTTAAAAATAATGCCTCCGCATTGTTTTCTACTAGTTCAGCAATAATATTTCTTCTCTTGTATCTATATTTTGCATATTCCAATAGAGTTCCTTTATCACTTGATAACAAATTTGTTTGTTGCCAATTTTTTAAAGATTCTTTATCTTTAAGATTTAATTCTTTTATTAATCCCTCCAAGGCATCTTTATCTGAAATATTGTTTTTAGTGCTCTTATTTAATTTGCATTCACTTACATATCTTAACTCAGCCTGAACGGATGCAAAAGATCCTAATAGATTTCCCATTGCCAATAACCTAATAATTGAATCAGAATTTTGGTTATTCATTATTTAATAACTTATAAATAAAAACTCAAACGCAAAAATTTCATTATGGCATAAACATTGATTTAGAGATATTCAAATTATCACAACAATCTATGATGTGGGCAAACATGACTATATCTGTTTCGCAAAGTTCTTTTTTATTTGTTCTATTTATTAATTCTGTTAAATTCTGGCAGATAATTCTATTATATTTGATTTCTTGATCTATGTATTGAAAGAGATTATCTTTTAACCATGATTGCCAATTAACCTCGAAGGTATCAACAAAGAGAAACTTTCTTTGGATTTTACTCATTTCTTCTATAAACAATCCTGGAGATGAAGAAAGTAAAAAAGCTTTAAAAAGTAAAGATTGTTTTCTCAAGTCAAACCCTTCTATATTTTTGAAATTTGATAATTTATCGTTCTTGATCTTGTGATGAAGTTCTATTTTTTTTGCATCCTTTATTATAGTATAACTTTCTCCCCTGGAAGTTTCAAAGATCCATTTTCCAGTAAAGTTTTTACTTCTTCTCATAAGATTTAATTTATAATCAAAATCTAAATTCTTAGCAATAGGCGTAGCTATTCTCTCACCAAGAACTGGAATAAATAATATCCCTAAAATTGAAAAAAATTGATTATTGGTGAATTCTTCAAAAAATTCATTTATTGATTCCTTTAAATTGGATAGGTTATTTTTAAATTCTTCAAATAAATTATTATTTTCTGAATAATTATTTATTTTGCTATTTTTAAAGTTTGAGATTTCAAGCTCTCTGAAAGTATTAGATCTTGAAGATTCACTAAATTTTTGGTTATTAAGATTTAATGAATTTACATCACTTATATTGTTATATTCATTTTTAGAAATAAATAAATTGTTTTTGCTTATAGAAGTTTCATAATTCATCGAATTATTATTTAAAGATTGATTAGAAACAGAAGAAATGTTTTGTGAATTGATATTTTGTGAACTTAAATAATTGCTATCAGGAATTACTTCTGTTTCTATTGGTATAAGAGGATCTCCAATAACGTTAATACTAGTATCAGTATCAAAAAATCCTTGATCTAATAAAAGCATTGATATTACATCAATTGTTCCATTATTATCACTATCAATTAAATAAGCTGATCCATCTAAAGAACTTATTAATTCATCTGGAATATTTATATTTTCAAAGTCATCAGATCTATTTAAAGAACCAATATTAAATTCATTAGTTAAGTAATTATTTAGGTTATAGTTAAGACTTTTTAACCAAGTCTCAAAATCACCATTCACTTCAGAATCATAATTAATAATCTGGGTTTGATATAGATATGATTCATTATTTTTTGTGGTCTTAACTAATTCATCTATATTTAGGCCTCCTGACTCAAGATAAATATCTACATAAGCACCAGTCTTATCATTTGTATCTATTGAAAATTCTAATTTTCCTAAAGGAGAATCAACATAATTCTTAGATTCTAAAATTGCCATTGATTCTAAAATATCATCTTCTGATACTTCCTCTTGTTTCGCATTTAATAACAGCAACTCATCTTCTGCAATTGAATCTAATAAAACTAATGGCATATTATCTTCTGAGTTATTTAATATAGTTGCTGATCCATTTGAAATTTTATCAATTAATTTATCTCGACTAGTTTCATCCCTATTTAATTTTTTGAAAATATTTATTAGATCATTTTCTTCACTTAAAAGACTTTGATTAGATTCGTGTCTAGTGAAAATTTCCTTAATATCATTTGAACTTAATTTATTAATTAGAGTTAATCCATTTATTAATTCTTCAGTATTAATATTGTCAACAATATTAACTCTAAGGATGCCCTTAACCTTTGCTGTTAGATCACCTTCATTATAGGAGCTGTCTTTTGCTAATACTCTTAATCTGTGATTTCCAATAGGTAGTTGATTAAAATCCTTAATACTGTCGACAAGAATTATTGCTCCATTTTCACTATCTAATCTTACTAACCCAGACAATTCTTCAGGAATTCTAACTTCCCAAGAGAATGTGTCATTCAAATCAGAGTCATAGAAATTTTCAGCTAAATTAAAAAGAATATTATTAGTGTTTCCATTTTCATTAAAGAAATTATTGTTTATGTTAATAGGTCTTGATGGTAAAAAAACAGGTTTGGAATTTCTAATTGGAATCCAGATTGATGATTTTGGTGATTCTTCAATTCCAAATTTATTTGTAAAATCATCAATAACTCTTGTTGAGGTCCAAATCTTGATTGGAATTCCATAACTATTGGAATTTTCAGTAATTAATTCAGATGGTATTTTCGAAAAAGTATTTGGATCAACTGATAATTTAATACCATCCAAATCTTCAGAATTACTAACTTCTCTTAACTTAGTTAAATTGATTCTATGGGTTATTTTTTGATCATTATTTTTAGTAGTATTAACAAAATTATTTAGTTGTAAAGAATCGGAAAATAACGAACTATTTAAAGAATTAATTTCCAGATTTAAAAACAATTCATCCCCTTTATTATCAGTTAAAACTGGAGCATTAATATTTAAAGTTTTGCCTAAATCAATTATCATATTTTTATTTAAAGTCATACCTAAAGTATTTTCTTTCAGATTTTCCTTGTTTAAACCTTTAGTGAGCATAGTTATTTCTGAAACAGGTAAGAAGTTAGCTTGAAACAAAGGAGAAATGACATTTAGTCCATCTTTATCTGTTGCTGAAATGCCAAATAGAGGTTTTATATTATCAAGCAAACCTGTAGGAGGTTCTATTTTGACTTTAATATTTCCCTTTGAATCAGATTGAATATATATTGAATCGATTGTATTGTTAAACTCCCCAAAGTAATTTCCACTATCAAAAAACATTTCTAAATTCAGTTGATCACCGTGTAAAATATCAGGATCATCAAATAACGAGAAAATATCAGAAATTCCTATTTCTTTTTCTCTTAAGGGATCGTTCAAATAAGTTTGTATCTGCTGAACAGCAAAATTATTGATTATTGGCGCTTCATTTAAGTTTTCAATATTAACTAAAAAATTGCCAACTATACTCTCTCCAGATTGATCTGTTGCTTCTACATAAACTTTATGTAATCCAACACTTTCATTGTTTGGAGCAAGTATTTCTAAATCAGCGCCTGCTTGATTTGTTATTGAATGAATAACACTATTATTCAAATCTAATATCTGCGCACCTCTTGTTGTTATCCCATCCCTGAATTCCCCTATTCCAGGAGTTAAAGATACCATTATCTTAAGTTCAGGATTCCTAAGAATTGCCTCAAAACTAATTAATTCTTCATTTTCTATATCTCCAACACTACCTCCAATTCCTAAATCCGGAGCAGAACCCGCCTCCACTCTAAAACCTTTTCTTTGAGTGATGATTTTATTAAAAAGAGGTAATTCATCTGAAATATTGATTGTCTGGTCAACAAGTTCTAGAGAATTACTTAAAACAACATCTAAATCTAAGCCAATCAAACCCTTTACTTGATCAATTCTATTATCTAATGCTGAAATTACAATCTTAAGCTTTGAATCTGCTGCTAAGGCAGAAAGATCATTAACATCAATTTTTTGAGAAAATTCTCCATTGGTATCTTCAATAAAAAAGATTGGTTCAATTAAAAACTTATCCGTCGGATCAGATTTTTCACTTGTTTTATATGAGAGGTTAATCCAATCAGGATTTTCTAAAACTATTTCTTCTTCATTTTCAATTTTTGCAGTTTTTAATAACTTATAACTTAAGGAATCTCCATAAGGGAAATCTTCATCATCAAAAAGTAGGCTAGGGTTTAACCTTGAATATGAATTCTGCAAAACAGTTGGTACTCCATTTATAATTTCTCCTAATGAGGATAAATCTGGGTTTTCGACCAAAACAGGCGGGTCATTCACATTTTGTACATTTAATTTAAGTCTAAAAGTTATAATTTTTCCGGATTGATCAAACGCGTTAAAGTCTAAAATTTCTTCGCCAATATCATTAATATTTGGCATTCCTCGTAGAACACCACCAGTTATTCCTGCTTCCGTATCCAACTCTAACCAACTTGGTAAGACTGGGTAGATTTCTTCGATAGTATCAGCCAAGTCTGGGTCAATAAATAAATTGCTTAGATCCAAATTAAGGTTGGTTTTATCTGGGATCAGATCAATTTCTTCTTCCCACAAAGAATTGTGTATTTGAACTGCCTGCGATCTATTAACTGTAGGAGGTTCATTAATATTAATAACATTAACTGATAATTTAATGGTTATTTTTGAGCCAAGTTGATCAACTGCTCTCAAATATACACTTTGATTACCTATTTTTTCTTTAGAAACAGGATTAATACTTAACATCCCAAATGATATTGATGCTAAATTTTCCAAATCATTCTTCCAATTAATTCCATCTTCACTAATCTGAAAAGTAAGAGCGTCGCCATACCTTAAATCAATGTCATCAAAAATATTATTCAAACTCAATAAGTGAGAATCATTTAGGGTTATATTTTTTTCAAATTCCTTTATTATCCCATCGGATATATCTGTCCAACCTGATGGGAAATTTGCAATAAATGGATCTTGGTTTATATTACCAATTTCTAATTGAACTTCTTGTTCAATCTCACCTCCAAGAGGATCAAAAGCTTTTATAAGTAAAGAATATATACCAACATTATCATTATTTGCATTTGAACTTAATATGCCATTTTCATCTAGATTTAGCCATTCAGGAAGATCACCATAAAAACCATTGTCATTTTTAAATTTTACGGAAATAAATAAATCATCTAAATTATTATCAATATCTGAGAATCTATTTTTTAAATTCCAAAAGTAAATTTCCCCTTCATTTGCTTTTTCTAAGTCATCAAATTTTACTATTAAGGGAGCATCGTTAACAGGAGTTAAAATAGTTCTAACTGATAAATTTTGTGTAGTTTTTTCCTCTAAATTTTCATCCCCAACGCTTATTGCTCTTACATTAAATTCAAATTCTCCATTTGAATTTTTTGGCATTAACAAATAAAGATCGCTCCATTTCTCATAAGGAAGTCTAAGAGAAGTATTTAGTGTGCCATTATCATTAAAATTTAAAGGTGATGAAAAAATATTATCACCATTTTCGTTACCTATTAATTTTACTATTTTGGAATTATTAGGCAGATTATTAACATCCAAAAATAAGGATTGACCAATTCCTTCATCTCTATGTTGGGAAGAAATAACTCCGCCAATATTTGATAATAATGGAATAGGATCATCCTCATAACCTTGTATTGAGCCTGAAACTTGAAGCAAAGGCACTTTAACAATTATTTTTTCTAAATTAGCTTTTATTGTTATTACTTTTTCTTCTCCATATTTTATTGATCCTGAATCTTCTGACTTTGGAGTTAATTGTAAATTTAGATCTTCAGTAATTTCGTTAAAATAAATGCTGAGACTATTTAAATTTTTATTTTTAATTTCAATAGTATCGTTTTCTAAAATTTCATGAGGGGTATTAAAATTTATTTGATTTGGCAAAGGAATTATCTCATCTTTTTCATTTAAAGAATTTATTAAAATACTATACTCTTCTGAATCATCATCACTTGAGACACTTAAACCAAGTTCATAAATATCAGCCCACCCATTATCTTTAATCTCGATTTTTTCATTAACAGAATTTGTTATGTGTAAAATTGGGGTATCAGCAATAGCTAATATATCAACTAGGCAGCTTAAAGGTTCAGTTTCTGCTGAGTTACCTCTTCCTAGAGGAGTACTAATTACACTTATTTCAAAAGAAAACTTTCCTGAAATATTAGGCATTGGTCTTACTAATAATTCATTTAAATTATTTACAACTAGTTCAGAAGAATCAGAATTATAAATTTCGTTGTTGGCTAAGTTAATAATCTGAATATTGTTATTTATGTCTCTTATTTTATAACTCAGGTTATCAAGAGAATTGCTAGGAGATATGTTGAATAATGTATTGAGAGTTATACCTTGAGTATCCTCCTCAATCTGAGGTATTGAATATTGAATTTCAGCTGGAAGTGCATTCTTATGAAATGGAATTTCAATATTTGTTCTGAGACTTTTTGATTCATCTCCATTCAAAATCTCTCGACTTATTCTTGTAATTGCCACATCAAATAAATCATTAGTAAAGCTATCGTCTTTAATTTCTAAATATTGAAGATCTTCACCCTTTAATTGATAAACATTTTTATTATTTAAACTGATATTACTTAAAGGTATCCAATTCTCATCATTAAAATTTCTTAAACTCAACTCAAGTGGCAGTTCAATTTCGTAAATTAACTCTTCAGAACCATCATTATCCTGAAGACCAATATTATGATTCGCAACATTTACAATCTTACTTAAAATTAATGTCTCTCCTTGAATCAAAGATTCAGCATTATTAATACTTTCAATCGGTAAAGGTTCATCAGCAACAGGTTTAATGTATAGTACATTTCCTCCAGTTTTTTCAGCTCTTAAATCTGAGTCTTTTTCTATAGATACCGCTTTCCAATTTAAATTTATTTGACCAGAAAAATTAATTATTGGACTAATATAAAAATCTTCAATATTTTGTGAACTGAATTTATAAATATTATCTTGACTATTTTGTTTAATTTTTATATTGTCAGGACCAAGTTCGTAGATATAGAAATTTGAGGAGGTATCTTCTATCTCAAAATGTAATTCTTCAGAACCGTCATTATCAACTAATTTCGCAATTGAAATCATGTCAATCAACCTTAAATCTTCATCCTCATTTATTGTTTGATCATTAACCCTAAAGATAGGTATTGTAGGCTCACTTTCTACTTCCAAACCATAAGAAATTATTGATGAGTTAACTAAAGAACCATCAGGCTGCAATTGACTCACTAAAAAATTCAAGTTTGAATTACCACTCCAGAAAGGTGGAGCAAATAATATAACTTCACCACCATTCTTATTTAAATCAGCCCAAGTAAATAACCAATCTCCTCTTGAATCTTTAACTCCTAGAGAGGGATTAATTTCTTGTGGCAACCCTGAAAGTCTAATTAAAGTTAATTCATCTAAACCTTCATTTATCCAAGTCGAACTATCAGGAGATCTTATTGAGAATTTTATATTTTCTCCATTTTCTTTGATTTTAATCAAATCTAGACCATTAAAATTATTCTCTATTTCAATATCAATCGATGATGATTCACTAGGATTAACAGTTAGTCCAACATCAAATATTTTATATTTATCAATAAGGTTATTATCTGTGGCATTAATACTACCTATAATTTGATTGCCTGAATTCCAGTCAGGCTGCTCTTGAAGAAGTTCATAAGAATTTAAATCTATATTATTTATATAATCGCTAATACTGTAAATCTCATTTAAAGAGCTTTTAGCATCACCATCATCAAACCAAAGTAAAATATCTTCCCAAAGTAAATCATCAGAATTAATTATTAAATTTCCATCACTATCGAGACTCTTTAAAGCTGAGATGCCCGACAAATAGGTTCTTAGACCATTATCTGACTGAAAATATTCAGAAAAGAGCTCGGTTATTGAATTAATTTCTATATCAACATTTGAATCATTTGCATTATCATTTAAGGCTAGGAAAGCTGTTGTATTATTTCCTGAATTAGATTCATTATCAAGCCATCCTGTAGAAAGAGGCTCCGTACCAGGTATCATAGTAAACTTTAAATCATTACTTTCATTTACTGAAAGCAACCCTAATTCTCCATTTTCGACATTAATAATTAATGGGTCAATAGTTAAAAGATTTGATTTTAAAAATGGTATTTTTTCAGGATCAACAAATACTGGCAAATCTATTTCAGCACTATTTATTCCTGATCTGGAATCACCCCCCTCTTGGCCAGAGATAAGAGAAGATATTGAGAGCTTTAAAGGTAAGTTGGTTTCAAATGGAAGTTGATTTTCATCATTTGCCACTATATATAAATTACCATTATTTATAAATTCAAATTCTTCAATTACATTGATATTATTTCCTTCGAATTTAGGAATATTAAATAAAGCTATTGTTCCAAATTTATCTTTAGCCCCTACTGATCTGTACTCACCATTAATTTTCTCTGCCAAAGAATAACCATTTGGGATATTTGCAATAGAAAGAGAAATAGATTCATTAGGATTTCGATATCCTAATGAACTGCTTCCTCTTCTTATCCCAATTGATAGTTCACCTGTATTAGGATTAAAATCTAATTCATCATTAAATTCAGGAAGAGACGCATTTTGTATAACGTTCCAATTAAATGAATTTATATCACTTACAGTAGAAAAAGATTTCTCAATATCAATTAAATTAGATTCGTTATCAAAATTAATATTTTCAGCTGATCTCGAGCTTGCTAATATTTCTAAGTTACCCTCTAAAGCTCCATTAAATGACTCTTCTGTTTGAATATAGACTTCTATTTCATCAGGGAAATCACTTAATGAAGTATCAAAAACAAGTTGATATTTATTTGTATTACTATCGACAATTGAAATATTTGATTTAAAAGGATTAAGCAAATCACCCAAACTTTCTAAAGTCGATCCACTAGGCAAATTAATTGACAAGATAATGGAATTAGCTGATGAAGGAATATTTGTAAAAACTGAAAGTTTAGAAATTTGACCAGAATTCTGGACGCCCTCAGGTAATTGAAAATCAATTGCAGGTTCAATGTCCAAAAAAGAAGAGGCTGTTAATTTTTTATATTCAATAGGCGTTTGAATTTCTTTTCCATTCGAATTCTCCTTACTAATAGCAATTAGCGAAATTTCAAATTCATCAAAAGTATTAGTATTAGTTTTGATAAAAGAGTTTTCCCACTCATCAGATGTTAGTAAAATACCAGAGTTTGTCTTTGTTCCTATAGTTTGAGAGTCTGCATCTGTTATAAAAAGATCAGTCCTTTCAGAAGGGAAATTCACTAAATAAAAAATATCCTCGTCATTATCAGGGCTATTTGCATAAAAAAGTCTATTTAACTCGGTAAGTAAAAAAGGGTTCAAAGATTCAATTTCTGAATCAATGAAGTTCCAAATCGGGAGATTAGGTATTGCATTTATTTGATACTGTTTAGATAAGGCACTACCAGTAGTTTTTAAGCCTGTTTCTCCTAAATAGCTATTTACTTGAAAACCTAATCTAAAGTTTCCCTTTTCGAATTCGTTTGTAGTTTTTACATATACATTTTCAATTTGACTTATAATCTCATCAAAAGTTCCAGAAAAAACCCATGTTTTTTCTACATTATTTATCTGATGAGGGAATGGCGAATTATTTGAATCAACTAAAATCAATTTATTTATAGTATCTAACTCATTAACAACTAGATTAAACTTTTCGCCTGCAACAGGATTATGTTGAAGTTTGAATAATTCTGATAATTGCAAATTTTGAGATTCATCAACTTCAATTAAATCAGAAGATACAATTAGTTTTGGTTCTTCTATAGTTCTTTGTATCTTGAAAAGAAGGTTAAAGTTATTCTGCAATCCATAATTATCGGAAATTATTAATTTAGCTTTGTAATCTTTACTGCCATTTAGTGAATCTAGACCTAAGTCAGTAGTATTACCATTGAAAACTAAACTAGAAGAATCAAATTCAAATAATTCATTTTCTAAAACTGTTTCACCATCAATTTCTAATTTAAAAGTTAAAGTTTCATTAGGATCAATCCCAGAATCGACATCATTAAACAAATCAAATGGTAGTGTCACATTAAATTGAGATTGCTCCTCTAAAAAAAATGTAATGGAATCTATAAAGCCATCATTATTTCCTATTGCTGTTTCAATAGATTCAACTCCTTGAAATTTAATGTTTTGAATTAGTAAATCTTCTTCT
Organism: Prochlorococcus sp. AG-402-K22; assembly: GCA_003216755.1. Lineage (GTDB taxonomy): Bacteria > Cyanobacteriota > Cyanobacteriia > PCC-6307 > Cyanobiaceae > Prochlorococcus_A. The sequence continues at coordinate 25,609 of QCIJ01000013.1, forward strand.
TTATAGTTTAAATTCGGAGAGTTGTTCTTATATCTAACTTTTATTGGAATGGTAGCTGATGCCTCAAGTCCTTGATTATCTGTTGCAGTTATTATTAAAAAGTTATTTCCAATATTTTCTCCTAAGGGCTTGACATTTAATAATTTTGTTTCTTCATTAAAACTTACCCAATTATCAACATTATTTAATGGTATTAAAGTTCCACTCCCATCATCTTCCCAGACTTCAAAAGAAAGATTTTCATTTATGTCATATCCTAGATCGTAATCATTAAACCATTCAGTCACATCAAAACTAAGTTCATCACCATAATCAATAGTGATAGGATCCACAAAATTAGGAATATTATCGGTTAAAAAAGGGCTATCATTAATATTCAAGACATTAATCTTTGAAGATAATTGTGTAGAGGATCCTTCTTTATCAGTAGCTGTAACTAAAAATTCAGTTTCACCAATAGAGGAATAATCAGTAGTAACAGTAATATTGCCTGTCTTTGCATCTATAGATAATAATTTGCTTATTTCATTAGAGCTATTTTTTATAGTCAGACTATAAGATAATTCTTCATCATCGGTAACAAGTGTATCCTTATCAAAAAAGGAATTTTGAGTGAGAGTATAGTTAAAATTTACTCCCTGTTCTATTTCAGGCAATTCTAATTGACTAATAACTTCAGGTGCATCATTAATATTTAAAACATTCACTTCTATAGATTGCATCACAGGTTCGTTAAAACCATCAGATGCTGATACAACAATAGAATTTAATCCTACATCTTTATTTTTGGGTGTTCCCGAAAGTGTATTTTCGTCGACAAAAGAAACCCAATCAGGAGCAGAAACAATTTCATAAATTAGGTTTAGATTGTCCTCATCAGTAAATAGAGATGATAGATTTTGTATATAATTTTCATTTTGAAATAAATCAACCTTTAAAGGATTAGTTTCATTATCAAAACCTAAAGGTACTGGAGAATCATTTATAGAATTAACATTTATAACTACATTTTGCTGATCAAAATCGTATTCATCTGTTGAAATTACCTTAATATAATGAGTTCCTATATTTTCTTGTTCAGGAGAAGTTCTAAGCACTAAAGCTTTTGGACTGTGTTCGTCTATTACAATGACATCACTTTTTTCTACAGATATTGCCTTAGAAGCCGGAAGACTATTTAGGGTTAGGTTAAAATTGGGTAGATTAGAGAGGTTAGAATTTCTAAATGGAATTCTGGCAAATTTTGTATAAACATTATCTGATTGCATTTCACCGAGAAGAACTCCTTGAGAAGCAACTGGCAAAGAACCTGCAGTAATCCCTTTAATAGAAGAAATATTACCCACTTGATCAGAAATATTTATATCTCCTAAGTTTTGAAAAATTGGAAATTTTTCTATTCCAAAAACATTATCAAAATTATACAAATCAGTATCAAGAATTATTGAATCAGTATCCCATTCAATATCTATATCAGCTCCAATAAAACCTTTACCAAAGCTACGATAATCATAAAAATGAATCTCTAACCAAAAAAGATCAGAAATCTCAGAATCCTGCACAAATTGTTTCTGTATTACAGGTTTACCTTGATTAATTATTTCTGGGGTTGGATCAACAAGCTCTATATCAAGCCAACTTAAGTCTTGATCGCTACTAGTATTTATTTGATTAAAAAATTGAATCTTAAGTTGATCAGAAAATTTCTCATTTAAATTATTTGAGTCATATTTCTCTATAAGAATTTTATCAACAGAATCCTCATTTATATAGTTAACACTAAATTCATGACTTTCAGGAGCTTCAGGATTTGAATCAGATTCCCAAATGAACTTATCTAGATTTATTAGGTTTGTAAGCTTACTTGGCAAATCTGAAGAACGATATATAACTTTATCTTCTCCAGAAATAAAATCATAAATATTAGAAGAACTTATATTATCTGCATAAAAAGTATCGTCATTTGGTGTAAAACGAATAAAATCAATTTGCTCTAATATGTCTATCTGATCAATATCTATATTAGATAAAACATCACTCTTATTTATAATTAGAGGATCATTATATATTTCATTAGCTAATAATGGAGAAATATCACTAACTAAAGAATTATAGTTTTCTTTATCAAAAATCTCTAAACCAGTTACACCATCAATCTTATATCCTAAAAGATCAGTATTATAATCTTCTAAATTAGTATAATTAAGGATACTTAAATTACTATTTGAAGTTACATATTCATCACTGCCAGGTGTAGATTCAAAATAAATAGAATTATAATATGAACCTACAAAATTTTTAGTAATTAAATATCTATCATCTCCGTGAGAACCGATAAATCTTGTTTGATCTTCCCACTTTACATTACCAGAATCTTCACTTATTTTTATAAATTGATTTTTCTCGGAAAACTGACTTAAATCTATATCTAGATCGCCAGATTCAAAAATTAATTTAGAATCATTACCTGTTATTTGATAAAAATTCTTGTCATCAAGAATTTCAATTTCAAGATCTTTTATAATTTCAGGATTTTTTAAAAAAATCTGAGGTTGAAATTCATCAAAATTAATATTTTGAAAATCTGTATTTTCTTGATAGTTTTCCTTATCGTAAAACATGATAGAAAAAAAGGCCTCTAAAGAGGCCTTTTAATAAATGCAAATAAAATCATTTATTTGTAAACATTAGACTTATTTATAGACTAATAGAATCATACATAGAAGCTTGTGCAGTTAAGAAGTCTGATTCTACACCGTCTTGATAATTAAATGCACTATTTGAATAAGCAAATCCAAGTGCAGTTCCAGAATTTATATCTAAACCATCAAAAGGATCTTGACTAAGAAAGGTATTAGCCCATGTTGTTGAGCTTAAAACATCCTCTGACTCGTATACGGTACTGCCAGAAGAAGAAGTATGAAGTGATTTGTTCCAATCTCGAGAAAGGATAGATAAATCTGCCGTATCTATAACTCCGTCAAAATCAGCATCCACATCACTATAATCATCAGATGTAGAACCAGTTGCTTGTTCAGCTATCTTACCTGCATTTAAAAATGCTAAATCTGTAAGTGAAACTCTTCCATCATAGTTAAGATCACCTTGGAAAGTAACTACGTTTTCAGTAATTAAACTTGCATTAGCTACACTAGAATCTTCATTAACACCCTTTACAGTGTAAAAATTCTCACCAGATAATTTAGTTCCTGCTGCTGAACTAACTTTAAAGGTCATGTCAAGTTGAAGGCCATTCTGACCTGAATAATCAGGTGAATCAAGTGTAGAAAAATCTATTCCTTCTAAATCAGAAGTATAATCTAGTAGCGTTTTTTCAGAACTAACTAATGCAATACTTGTATCAGTACCATCAGCAATTGTGATATCACCAATAGCTTCTTCGAAGTTTCCACTGTTAGCCCAGAAGGCTCTAGCTTTTACAGTATCTCCAGATCTAATTAAGGACGTTACATCTGATGAACCTATTTTCCTTTCAGTATATATTGTAGTTCCGTAGTCTATAAGGTTTGACTTAGCTTCTACAAGACTAGGTCCTGAAGACTCAGAAACAGTTACTTCATCAGCAATAGTTCCTGCCGCATCACTAACCGCCTCACTAATTGATTTGATACTGGCATTATCACCACTTCTGAATGAGAAGATAGTTTCGTGAGTATTAGTTTTTGAAACTATTTGAGTACCATCATCTACCTTGAAACCATCATAAAATGATCCGTATGTATCGAAATAATTATCATAATTGTATAATTCAGCTCCAGAAACTTCAAATAGAAGGATTTCATCTCCATCATCTACCGCATCTGAATTAGCAATTTTATCACCAATGGCTCCTGTAAATTCAATAGTATCTGTAGTGGTGTCTATATTAGAGGCCTTAGCATAATTAAATTTAGATTCAGTTCCGAAGGATACACTTGCAGAGGATAAGTCGAATAAAGAATTTTCTGCACTATCTTTAAAAGCAATGTCTGTGGATAATGTTTCTAAGAACATATCCCCACCAATTATTGTATCAATAGTTGCGTAAACTTTTAAATCGTAAGTAGTTTCCAAACCCCCATTTGAGTCAGTATCCCAATTTGTTACTCCAGTGGCATAATCGTCGTAGAGTAATCCTGTTACAAGGCTATCTGAAGCATCGTATACCTCAAAGCGATATGTGATATTTGTTCCTGATGCAAAATTGAAATCAAATGTTGGAATACCCATTTCTTAATTATTTCATATATGAACTAATACTACCATTAAATTCGGCATGATTTTAAGAAAAAAAATATTAAACAACTTGATGTAAATGAAGTTACAAAAACGACCTCATTAAATATAGTTTTGAAATTTAGAACTACAGTTATACCAATAGTTCTCTAATATTTGATTTTTTTTATTTATTAATGCTAATTTTTAGTTGTAATAATAATTTATGAAAGATAATTACGAAATAAAAACATAACTCATTTTTTTGTATCGGCTTATACAAAATATTATTTAAGGTTTAAATTTATTTTGTATAGTCAGGTACCAATTATTACTATTTATGATTTTAATTTTCTTTGTATAGTAATGTACATTTATTAATACTTTTTTCGTAAATTTAAAGTTTTTTAAATTAAAAAAGTTTAAAGATTTAAAACTAATCTATATTTGAATATAGGGCGCCAAGATCATTTAGATTTGAATCATTTTCAAGAAGATTCTGTTGGAATATGAAACTTGAATTTTCAAATTGTATGAGAGTATCTATTTGACTAATAGTTCCAACTCTTAATCCTTGGGTATTTCCATCATTAATTGTTGGAACTTGCCATGAAGTTTCATCCCAAGAAGAATGATGATCAATTCCTTGATGTATAGATCTTAAAAAATCTTTTTCTAAGATTGCGATATCACCAACTGTAATTTGACCGTCAAAATTTGCATCAACATCATTTGTAGCGATAAAAGAATTTTGATCGGCATATATTTTCCCTGCATTTAAATAAGCTAAATCTATTAAGGAGACACGTCCATCGTAATTTAAATCTCCTTGAAAAGTAATTATATTCTTAGAAAGAAGATCACTACTATTGAAAACAGAATTATTGTCTTTAAAGTCATCTCCATCAATTTTGTAAAAACTTTCCCCAGTTAAAGATTGACCTTCTGTCCCATTAACCCTAACTTCCAAATCCAGAGAAAACGATTCGGTGGTGGTATCATCCCAAGAACTTGCATTTCCATCATTTGATACTTGAGTAACACTATATCCAGAGACTGTATTCTCTCCTAAATTAGTCAAATTAGCAGCATTTCCATAATTTACTAAAGAGAGATTATTTTCATCTAAATCTAAATTCTCTGCCTTAATTGATGATAATTCAGTTTCAAAATTACCTATATTTGACCACCAGGATCTTCCTTTAACTGTTGAGCCATTTCTAATTAAAAACGATTTAGCATCGGAGCCTATTACTCTTTGAGTCCATAAAGTTGTTCCATGCTCGACCATTTCTGCAAAAGTCTGATAAGTATAAATTTCATTACCTCTATCTATTTCTATTGATAGATTAGTTTGGTCATAGCCCAATTCGTTAAGAGAACTTATAAAGGCATTATCGAGTAGTCCATTATTATCTGTATCCTGATAATTTGAAACCGTAGTTTCAAAATCATTAGATATAAAATCAAGAGCTAAAGTCTCTCCATTTTCAGTACCTCTTTCTGTCTCAGGATTAAAAGACAAATCTTTTATTCTAAAAATTTCTTTAAATGAGATTGAGTTGATCTTATTTGTTTTTGCTATTTCATTACCTAATGCCCCAGTTACCCTTATTCCTTCCTTAGATTCGTTGTAGGTATCTGTAAAATAATTATCATCTAAATATGTATAAGATTTTGCAAAATTTATATCAGAACTAAATTGTACCTCAGCTGTATTAAGGTTTGAGAAAACTCCATCAGCGAGATTTATTGTTAAATCGATAGTCTCTATATTCCAATCCAAAGTTTCATCAGTTGTTTTTGCTTCAATTACTAAGTCATATTTTTGCTGACTCGAAAATTCATCAAAAATTGTTTGTCCCGAATCATCAAGGCTCCACAAATTGACCCCTGTGACTTGATTTCCTTCTGAATCTAGTAATTTATAACTGTATCTAATAATTGCATTTTCGTTATTAACATATTTGGGAGTAACTGGATAAGTTGTTTCTCCTAGATTATAAATTTGAACCTCGCCAGAATTGTTTGATCCGCCATTAAGAGAACTTATAGCAATAGAATTTCCATCCTCTGAAATACTTAAAGCAGCACCAAAGCTTTCATTTGCCTTATATCCGCCAATATCAAAACCTGATTGTCGCCATAAATTTGAGGAATCATCATAATCAAATATTCTTACTTGCCCTGAATTATATAAATCCAAATAATCATGTTCTAATGAGCCAATACTTATTAAATCTCCATCTTTTGAAATATCTAATGAATATGAACTTAGATCCCCAATATCACTTCCATCAATATCGTTACCTTTTTTAGTCCACTCATTATTATTTTGGTCATATTCATAAACTCTCACATGACCTGTATTATTTGAATAATTACCATCATTTTTCATCGCACCAATTGCGACTGTAGAACCATCTAATTCATTATTTGGGGAAGTAAGACTTATTGTTGCTCCAGATTCGTCTGTATTTTCTTCCCCAGTAATATTATTTCCTAACTGTGTAAATAAATTATCGTTAAGATGATAGATCGATGCAAACCCGCTCTTATTTTCTAAGTCTTTTTGCGGGGCCCCAATCGCAACTATATCGTTATCAAAATCCAATGAAAAACCAAAATTTGAATTTGGTTCGGTTCCATATATTGATTGGCCTAATTTTTCCCAGACTCCAGATTCACCAGAGTCTTCATTAAATTCATAAATATCTACTGAACCAACATTTTCAGCGCCTTCAGTTGAATCGTAATAAGGGTCCCCTATCGCAATTCTCAGCCCATTATTTTCTAAATTCAACGCCCAACCAAAAGAGTTATTATTTATGTTTCCAAAAATCCTTTCACCTAATAAACTCCAAGAATTATTTTTTAACTCATAAATACTTACAAAACCTTCATTATCATTTCCTGGAGATCCTACAGCAAGTATTTTGCCATCATTGGATAGATCTATGGAAAATCCAAATTTCTCCTCAGGATTTGTTCCTTCAAGTTTTTCGCCTAATAGTGAAGGATTATCTATATCACTGACGTCATAAACTTCTACGATCCCTGCATTTATTTTGGAAGGACTAATATCACTCAGAGGAGCGCTAATTGCAAGTATATTTGAATTATTTCCATAAGAAATAGACCACCCAAAACCTTGATTTTCAGATGGATTACTTATTTCTTCAATTTTGTTCCAAATAGAAGACAAATTATATGTAACTTATAGCTAATAATAACCCTTAAAATTTATTAAGTAAATTTCATTTTTTACATGTTTAATTTTCAAAATGATATTAATTATTTATTACAAAAATCATCCAATTTTGATTTAATTTTAACTTCTCCTTTTCTAAAAGCATTTTCCCAGTCATCACAAGCAAAATTAAGTTTATTTAATTCATAGAAAATATTACCTCTAATTACGAAAGCTTTCCTTTTGTCCTTATCTAATTTTGAATAATTAATGCTATTGTTAAGATTATTAACTGCTTTTTCATTATCTCCTAAATAATTAAAAGATAAAGCACGTATTAAATAAATTCTAGAGTTGTAGTTTTGCCATTTGCTTTTAAGTAAAGAGCAACTTATTTCTAAATTTCTTAAAGCTTTTAATTTGTTTTTGACACCATCATAATTACTCGTTATTTCGTCAAGATAAAGTAAGAATTCATTAAAGCTTTTAGGTGCACTTATCGATCTTGAACATTCTGACAGCAAATCTTCTTTTCCATCTAATAAATTGACTTCTTTTTTATTTTTATTATTTTCTTTATTATCAAATTTATAATTTGACCCGATTTCATAATTATCTAAAGGAGATAAAAGAGATATCTTAGATTTTTTGGGGTTAGTTCTATATTCATCAAAAAACTTTTCCACTAAAACGGATGATATTGCAAAATTTAAACCTTCCGTACCTTTTAAAACAAAAGAATTAACTCCAAGAACACATCCGTTTTTATCTAAAAGAGGCCCTCCCGAATTCCCTTGGTTTATTGCAGCATCAGTTTGAATTAATTTATTATCAGATCTTACTGCGCTTATAATTCCTCTTGTAATTGTAAAACCTAAACCTTTTGGAGAGCCAATAGCTACAACATCCCTTCCAATAGGAAATCTTTTTGAAAGCTTTAATGCTTTTCCTTTTTGGTAATCCAATCGCAATAAAGCTAAATCATTGAATCTATTTAAATTGCCCTCATTGTAAACAACTTGAGCAATATCCTCAGTAGAATCAGTCCACTTAATTATGACTTTTATATTTTTTTCAACAACATGACTATTAGTTATTATTAGTGTATTATCAGGCTCACTTGATATTACAAAGCCAGATCCATTACCTTTCATTGTTATAACTTCGACAACACTATACTTGGCAATTTCGCTTAACTCTTCCAAAGAAAATTCCCTCGTACAGGAATTATCATTTAATTTATGATAGTAATTTATCTTCTCAATATTTTCAGAATTAACAAGATTTTTATTAGCATCATTTCTAATATTTCTTAGATTAAAAAAAACTATAAAAAAAAACCTAATGAAATTGAAAATGCTAAAAAATTATTATTACCCTTCATAAAAATATATAGTTCAAAATTAATTTTTCCAACTTAAAGTAGTTTCTTTAAGTAGGCTCGTAGCCAGTAATCGGGTCAGATCCCGCTTCAAAATCTTTTACCTTATCTGCATATAATCCACTTGCTGCTCCTGTATAAATATTATCAACATCACTGTTATCAAATATATCTCCTGCCAATGGATCAGCCATCAATGTCGGATCGTTCAATGTCGCCTCTTTCTCCCAGACACTGTTGTCAAAACTTCCCACATCACTAACTGCTCCAAATGTCTTTCCTCCCTTATTAGATATCTCTGCCCAATTATCTTCGCTGATCAAAGTATCCAATGATGGGATTCCATGTAAATTTCCTCCCCAGTCTCTATCGATTATCGCTAAATCTTTTGTAGATATCGTTCCGTCATAATTAGCATCGACATCATCTGCAGCAAAACCGTCTCCTTCATTCAATGCTCCTGCATTCAAGAATGCCAGATCCTTTAAAGATACCCGTCCGTCATAATTGATATCTCCCTGGAAGGTGATCAGGTTATCGGAAATCGTGCTTCCATCTGCCTTTGAGGTTGTTGTCCTAACATCATCTCCCGATATCTGGAAAAACCCAGTATCAAGATCTCCTAAAGTCTGACCGACAGCACCGTCAACTTTGACTTTAAACTTGATTTCTATATCGCCTCCATCGTCTCCGATCCAACCGGAATTACCATCACTAGATGATTGATAAATACTGTTGCCGTCAACAACATCCCCTGTGACATAGCCTGATTTATATGAATCTGACAAAATCGAGTCAAACGTCAGAGAACCTGTATCTAATTCTTCATAGGGATAACTTGCTCCAGCTTCTTCATCATCAATCATGATCTTAAAGTTGGTATTGGCTCCGACCTGATTGAGATTTATCTTATCCACCTCTGTTTCAAAAGTTCCATCATTTATCAATCTGGATATCGCATTCACTACTGATCCATCTCTGATCAATGCGGTATTGACGCTCGCTCCTATCGTTCTGGTTGTATATAAAGTTGTTCCCTGTTCCTTGAATTCGGAATAGGCCTCGTGAATGGTTACATTATCAATGGCATCAATTGTGTGAGCTGAGCTCAATTTTTCTAATTCATTAAGTGACTTGATCTCGGCATTATCATTTGTTCTCACTGACATCACCGTTTCATAGATATTTGTATCAGCAGTAAATGTTATTCCTTGTTTATCTCCTATTGCCTTTGCTTTGGTTTCATCAAGAGTAAGACCGGATATTGTAAATAATTCTGTAAAAGCAGATTGTGCACTACTGATTCCGATATCTCCGGAATCCTCGTTCAGCTTATCTAATGTCGCACCTGTTGCTCTAATTAATCCTTCATTCAGGCTTAGATCAATTAACTGAGAAGATGTGGCACTGTTTATTTCAGAGCCAAAGGTTACTGTTGTACTTTCATCATGCTTGAATAGACCACCAAAATCAAAAGTGGTGTCAAATGTCTCCAGATTGACTGTCTTCTCAGAGGTGGAATCGCCACTGACCTTCGCTTCTATTATTAGGTCGTATTTTGTTCCTAGTCCTGTTACGGTTTCACTTTCAAAAAGGGTTGAGGCTGCATCGTTACTAAATCCTAGTACTCCAGTGATGTCCTGATCTGATTCGTCAATTCCATCTGTTAATGGATCATCAACAATTCCACTTCTCTGTAATCTGTAGTTGTAGGTTAAAGCTGTATCCACCATTCCAGTGAATGTTTCTGTGGTGTCATCAGTAACTGTTACTGTCAGTTCTTGAGTAGATGTGTTGCCTGCAGCATCAGTTGCAGAAATAGATAATTCATAATCATTATCTCTATTAACATCCTTCATGACTCCATAATCTGGAGAAGCATTAAAGCTTAGATTTCCGCTGCCATCAATAGTAAATAATGAGGCGTCATCTCCGCCTAATGTCCAGGATGATCCTGACTCATCTGCTGTCAGTGCTACTACTGTGCCTGTTCCATTCTCCAAGAAATCAATACTTGAGGCACTTGTGATTGTTGGAGCTGTTGTATCGATTGTGATATTGAAATCTACCGCTTCTGATGGGACATCTGTTGTCGGATCAAATGCTTTCACTTTCAATGTATGATCTCCATCAGCAATAATTGCGCCGGAATAATCTCCATCACTGATTGACCAGGTATTATCTGACCCTGCAGTTGTTGTTGCTAATAATGTTGTTCCATCTTCCGCAAATACTTTGATAATGTTGCCCGCAACATCTGTTGTACCTGAGAAGTTTGGTGTTTGATCACTAAATAATCTATTACCTGATCCATCAATTCCTGGTGCATCTGGCTCTGGTGAATCGATAAATATGATTGGGTCACGAATAAGACCTTCGCTTCTATCTGTATCAAAGAAACCCTGATCTATTAAGAAGGCACTGACCATCTCGATATCTCCATCGCCATCTTTATCAATTAGATACGCAGAACCATCTATATAGGGAGTGTGATTCCCTAGAGTAATATGAGAAATTATTCCTGCCTTACCAAAAGCTTCAACGATGTTGCCATCATATTTAAGTGTTACATTCGTAAAGTCACCTTTTACACCACCAACATCGTCAGCAGCAGGGTCCTTGTAGTAACTTAAACTGTAATCAAGATTATCTAACCAGGAATCAAAATCTGCCTCTTCTCCCTCATAGGTGATGATCTGAGAATTATAAAGGAAGGAATCTCCATCTATATTAGTTTTTATTATTCGGTTTATATCCTGGTCTTCCTCTTCCAGGATCATCTTCACAACTGCTGTTCCGTTGGCAATCGTATCAACAGAGAAATCCAGTTCTCCTATCGGCGCGTCTATTATTGTTGACTCATCAAAGTTAAGGATTCCTCTTATCTGCTCCTTACGCGCATCTGTCAGATCTGTAATTGTCGATTCATTTATTAATACATCAGCTGCTTGATCTGTATTCGTTGATTCATCATTCTTGTTTGATGTATCGAGAATCAGCATTTTATTTGTATTTGCTGCAATTTTTGCCGTGCCTTTTTTAAATTTATCCAGGACGTCATTTTCCTGTTGATCGGTATTGAATTGGAATTTATTCAATATATTGTCCACAGCTGAGTCGACATTAGTAATTTGACTCCATTCTTTATCAGTACCAGAACGAGTCCATGTTTTTGATGTATGACTTAGATTCCATGAATTCAGCTTATTAACTGCTTGTTCTTGAATACTGAGGGTATCATTTTCAGGTTTGATTTTGAATTTGAGAGCATGTTTAACTGTGCCGTCTTCTGACTTCACACGAACCCGGAAAACACCCTTCCCTAAGTCAGATTGAGATTTTCCGTCCTGGAGGGTAATCCATCCAAAATCAGCGTCTGTCTCATCATCTTGATACTTAATAGTAGAACGTAATTTCCAGGGAATACGGACGGAATAATCATTAATATCAAATCCTTCAAGGTGTTTGATATCAAACAGGCGAGTATCACTTTGGGAAAGTGTCTTATCTGTTTCTGTTTCGTTTTTGTTATAGAGGACTAATTCATTTTCAAATACATCATTAATACCCAAAGTTACAGTTTGATCTGTAGTAAGAGTTCCATCACTTGCTCTGACTGTGAATTTCAATTCGCTACCATCAACTTCATAGTCAGGACTTGAGGCTAGAGATACATTTCCGCTGCTATCTATAGAAAACTTGGAATAATCAAACTCTTCTTTTAATGACCAGCTTATTGCTGATTCATCTGTACCAGCTGCACTGTAGATAATAGTTGATGATGATGTGTTTTCATCTATTGCACTCGCCGTTGATGAGGAGGTTATTGATGGGGCTATATCTTTTTTTATGCCTGAAGGAGTTTTACTAAGTAAATCTTGGCTAAAAGCAGTTTCATAAGCTCTAAGACTTGCATTAGATACTACGTCATAGTTTCCAAAAGAATTCCATTGAGAATCGTAGTACTTGATAATCCTTTGATCAGAATCATTATAATTTTTCCAAACACCTATATTGTTTCCATTAGAGTCAGTATCAATTCCTATCAATGATTGATTAATCTCAGTATAATTACCTATGGAAGATCCTTCCTCTGTAATTGGAATGGTATTTCCATCTTGTTCAGCATAATAATTGCCATTGCCGTCAATGAGTAATGAAACATCTCCGAATGATTCTATTGCAGATTTGGTATCGGAACTGAATAAAACTTGATCAAAATAGTTACTTGTTTCATATGTATTTATAGTATTCGTGTCAATATTATATCCTTCGGTTCTTTGCCAATTGTCATTAAAAGGCCATTCGTGCTTTGTACCATTAGTGTGTTTAAATAATCCTTTTTTTGATCCATCAGGCGTCTTATCAAGAGCAACTAACGACCAACCGCTATGGAAATAATCTCCAACATGTTGGTTATTCCAAGTTATTGGAGTGATGCTACCATTCTCTTCTGCATAATAAGATCCATGACCGTCAATAAGTAATGAAACATCCCCAAATGACTCTATTGATGCATAAGGATGTTGCTCATAATCAAGAGGAGGCAGAAGAGACTCAGAAATTTCGATTATGCCATATGCAGTAAAGTAATCCTTATGGTCATTCCATTTATATGAGTTATATGAAGATGACCGGTTAGCGCCCCAATAATGTGCAATATCCTCTCCACTACCGTGGTCATTTGGTTCTCCACTATTCCATTTATTTATTGTTATTGGGGTCCCGTCTAACCAGTACCAATGACCTTCCCAATCCCAAGATCTGTTTCCTTCACTAGCTGCAGCAACATAACTAGGTCTGTCAGTTGCCCCTATCAAAAAATTTTGGGTGTAGTTTTTTAAAATATTATCAACTAAGAAATTGTGCTCTTCTTCAGTATTAACACTAACTAAATATCCACCTTCATTTTCAGCGAGCTGTTTATGTTGAGCAAAATTTTTATATTCATTTACAACATAGTAAGTAGATTGAGTACCACTATTCTCGTCAATAAAAACCCAATTATCATTAGATACTATAGCCATCTACAATCTAATTATTAAAAAAATAAATCTCTATTCAATATAATATCAAAAAGCGATGATTTTTTTTAAATTTTATCTAGATAAAGACATAATTCGAAATCACATTGTTTAATCTCATAACTTTAGGTATAGAAAGCAATATCTAAAGTTTTAAAAGATTTGTTTTTGTTTTTTTGAAGCCTCTTAAATATAAGTAACAAAGGAATACATTAAAATAGTTATTTTGTATTAATTAATACTTAATCAAATTTATAATGATTTTTTTTAAATAATGAACACATTAAATTAGGTCCTAAATATAAAAAAACTTCTTTATAAAAATTCATGCAGAAGAAACAAAAAAATTGTATTTAAGAATTCTTGTAATCCAGATATTTTTGACTATTGAAAACTTCATATCTATCTTAAAAACCACCTATAAGTAAAAAATATAAAATTAATTCATTGATTGGGCATATGTAAAAAATTTACCGCTTCCAAAAAAACCATCTTTTGTCGAGTTTTATATTTTTTATGTTTTTTCTTTTTTTAAATTCCCCTTTGGGATAATTATTCAACAACTACCTTTAGCAAAGAAAGTAAGATACTACGAAAGAGAAATGAAATTAATATTTGATAAATGGAATTTAGAAAAAATTAAAAAAATAACTAACTAAATTAATATTTAATCCCAATTGTCCAATGCGGACAAATTGCAGCCAAAAGATGCTTAATTGAAAGGTGAAGAGTTATTAGTAGGAGCTATCAGTAGGATTTCAAAAACTATCCCAGTTAAGGCAATTGGTAAAACCCAAATACCAATAAATCTATGGTCAAAAAATCTTAAATGATCTTCACCCCTGAAAACACTTCGTAAAGAAGTAAATAGGGTTTCTGGTTGCTTATAAGATGGCCCATTTTTAGAAGGAGAATATGGCTTAACAAAGGCGGAAGAAGTAGAAAACTTTGCAATTTTTCTTAAAAAATAAATAGGTAAAACCCATATAGCAAAGAATCTTCCACCAAGCCACTGTCTCGCATTAGGCAGAGCATACTCTTTGATAGATTTATTTTCTGGCATTCCAGATTCCAAATTCTTATAAATTTTTTCTAATGTAAATTCATTACTTGATTTATTGATCATATGTTTTTAAGAAAAAATTAACCTTAAAATAAAAATATTCCTAACTACTAAAATAACTAAAACGTAGTTAAGAATATTTTCGTTGGCTAGGTTCATAAAGACGGAAGTTATACCGTTGCAGATTCGCCAAATATCTACATACTATTTATAAATAAAAAACTCTTTATTTAAAAGTAAATAATATACATTAGAAGGAATAATATTTAATAGTTTATAGTCTTAATTAAAAATTTAATTTATTATTCGTGACTAATAAAAATATTTAAACCTCATTTTCTAAGATTGCGAAAAAGAAAATGAGGTCAAAGGGAGGTTCTCATTACGAACCGCTTTATCAAAGCTAGCGGTTAGTAGATTGCCCTAATATCTACTTATATATTTATATAATGATTTTTAAAATATAGGAAGATTAATTTTATACAAATAAGTGTTTAATATTATATCTAATTATTGCTTAGGAAAAGTTAATTAATGTACTTACTATAGTTATTGAAAGATAAAAAAATGCATAAAGAGAAACTGCAAAAAATAAAAACTGTTCTATTGGAATCATGACAAGGTATTGATATAAGGATAAGAATAATTTGACTAATTTTTTGTTAAAAAGATATTCTCTAAAATATAACTTTGTTCTATTGATTCATTTTTAAGAGAAATATTTTTTGGCAAATTATTATTCGTAGAATTAAAAGCACCCCATTTTTTTAGCCAAAATAAGGTATAAAAAAATGCAATTAAAAATGGTGCTCCAACAATTAAAAATCTAATATCCATCAAAATTCCCTATTAATAAGATTTGAACTGCATTGCCAATATTGCTCCAAGGAAAAAAACGGTTGGAATCCCTAGGGCATTAACTGCTGCGGTTCTTACAGTAAATACTGGATAACCTTCTGCTGGTCTGCCAGTTTCAGGAATTAATGCTGAATCTTCCCATACTTGATAATTTTTAAAAGGAGCTACTCCCCTCTTTGGTAATCCTAGTGGTGTTAATCTAAATACATCCCACCTACCTAACCAAAAGACTGTAAATATCCATGAGAATATTATTGGTGTAATAACAAGTAAAATCCTGAAATCCATTTCTAAAAAGTAATAATAAATTTGATTATTATTTTGTCTTTTTTAGTTAAATAAATGATTTGATTATTAACTTATATTTAAAGAAAAAACACTAATAACATTGTCTCTAATCATTAGTAACATCATGAAATGATTAATTGATTTATTTAAAGTATATTTTTTTGGGTTGAGATATTTAGATATTTTATTTGATGTAGATTTTAGTTAATTAAAAAACAAATATGGAAACCTTTAGATTCTTACTTTTTGGTTTTGCAGGAGTTACTGTAGTTTTTTGGGTGGCAATAATAGCTTTATGGCATGCATACATGTTTCCAAGATTCTTCAATGAAGATAAAGGTTTAAATTCTGTTATCAATCAAGAAATAAAAGTTTCAACAAATCCAATTTTAGGCAGTTTGGTTAACAGCAACAATTTCAGAAATAGAGATAAATATTCAATGAAAAATTTAGTTATCGCAGACTTTTCATCTGCAAGTAATAATTTCAAACTAAATAAACTCTACACAACAGTAATGATTGGAGTTACTTTTGCAAGTTTTATTTTTCTCACTTATGGATTAAGCAGTTCAATAACAACGGCAAGTTAAATGGCATCTATATATGTAATTGTTTTTATTACTTGCTTTGTTTATTTAATTTTTGACTCATTAAAAAATATAAATATTAAATAGATTGCTAATGTTTTTTGCCAGCTAATAAAATTTTTCTTCTTATGTAAAAGAATACTAATGTAGTTATTATCATTACTGGTGGATGAAATGATATTGAATTTAGATATTCGAAGTAATCAAATGATTCCAAAATTTTTGCTCGTAATTTCCTAAAACTATATTTCATCTCCCAAATTTTTATTGATTTAAATAGATCAATATCTTGTATAAAATGCTAGTTAAATTTTTCTTAACTAATATTTTGCGGACAAATTGCGGACAAATATTACTTTATTTGTCACAACAAACATCGCAGAGCTAACCAAAAAGTAGATATAGATTGAAAAATAGTGCTGCACTATGGCTGTTAAGTAATTTGGGGGCATTTGGTCGCAGGTTCGTACCCTATCGCCCCGATTTGTTATAGCAATAAGTCTCAGCTAATAACTTATTCATGCAAATAATTGCTTCTCGCAAAACTCACTCAAAACTTATTTCCTTCAGAATAATTGGTATAACTTTAGAATATAGTCAGGCATTTGGTTCTTTCCGACTTATGGCGTAACTTTCAAGGGGTTTTCTTTAACCTCTTTTTTTGTCCATTTTAAATTTATGGAGAAATTTAATCTTATAAATAAATACAAATCAAGAATTAAAGTCTTTGAACAATTTGAAGATATTTCCAAGCATTTCCCATTTATTGATCCAATGATGATTAGTTATGGCCGCGTGCATAAAAGGAGTAGTAAAACAATTATGAAAGGTAGCAGAGTAGAGACTATAGAAAATGCAAGGAAAGAATATATAGAGTTATTGAAAGAAAGTTGAGAAAAAGATCAATATTCAGGAGCTAATTTTAATGAAATTACTTTGTTTTTAGTTCAGGTTCGTACACCGCACCATTGCAAACTGCTACTGCAATACTTTCTTTTGATGCTTTATCCCAATTTTTAAGTTCCATCTCGTATTTATCAATCCATTTAAAAGTTTTTTTAAAGCATTGATTCCAATAAAATGCCTTTTTTGAAATAGGTATTAAAGAGATAAAAATGAGAACTATTGCAGTTGTAGATGTAATTACAGAGTATTTGATGAGTTTTGGGCCTTTGTTAGGTGACATAAAGAAGAGGGTTTTATCTCTTTATTTTAGATCGACTGTCAATTATCTTCTAAAAGATTTTATGTTGGCATAAATCAAGTATCCCAAAAATACAATCATTATTATTTTGTAGATAGTTTCATAACTCATTAATTAAGCAGTGCAAGTAGGAAGTGTCTCATCCTCTTCTATTTTTTAAGTTTAAAAAAAAGTTTGTGTAATCCACAATAACTAATAACAGCAAAAGAAAAGTATTAATGGACATTAAAAAAAAGAAGGATATGATTCCCTCTAATATAAATCGACTTTCAATTACTAACTATTAGCGAAGCAAATAGTAAAAGTTTCATTTGTTAATCACAACAGCTGTCTTTTGTTAATGAAGAAGTCCAAGAGGTTTCCTCCATTGTTGATAAGTCAACTCTATGAGTTGCCATCCAGTCACCATTTGCTTCAACAAACTTCTGGACATTCCCTTCTGGCGCTTGATGAATAACAATAATTTTTTGAGGATCTTCCATGCTTACTCCTCTGAAAAGCGGCTTAATATCAAATTCTGAATGCCTTCTATCTGCTTCTGCACTATCAAATATTGCAGCCCATTCATCGAAAGTGCTTTCAATTTTAAAGGTAAACACGGAGGTAACTGAGCAAGACATAAAAAAGGAGGTAATTGCCCCTTATTGTAGATCTAATTTTTAAAAAGGCTTTCTTATTTATTATTCAATTAACCTTAAGCAAAAGTATTCATTTCAAGATCCTTAACTCAATTTTAAATAATTTATCCTAGAAAAGTCTATGGATTTATCAATCGAATGAACACTTATTTAGTAACTGCAACTTTTAAAAATGTTGCTCTTATGGGCGCAGCTTATGATCTTTTTTTAAAGGTTATTGAAAATGGAACTTTAAATGATGAGTTTGAAGGATTCAAGGTTTTGGGAAGGTATCATGCCTCTTACTCAAATAACGTTTATATTATTGTCCAAGCTTCAGCAGGCATAAAAATGACAGAACATTTTGCTCCTTGGAAAGTTCAGTTTGATATAGATTTTGATATCAAGCCAGTTATGACTGACGATGAAAAAGTTGCTGAGCATAAGCTTGTTGGTACATTAATGGCAGCAGAACAAAAAATAGGATTCACAAGTTAATCATTTTTTAAAGATTTAGATTATGAATATATTTTTTCTGTGTCGAAGAGGCCTAAACATTAAAATTATTACTGATATATATCGAGTAATTTTATATAAATTCCCAATAATATTAATACTGGTAAACCTATACCGATAATTGTATTTGGTTGATTTTGCCAAAACTCGTTTAAAAATTCCATATATAAATTATAGACAAAAAAAGGGTTAAAGATTTACTAAAACCTCTGGCATAACTTCAACTTGAAAACATAGTAGTGACTTTTACTTGATTGGCAGTCATTCTAAAATTAGAAGGGTAAAAGAATATCATGGTATTAATCCCCATTGGGCATTAGTTATCAAATATTAAAAAGCAGATATAACAACATAATTAAGAAAAACTTTTTAGGATATTTCAAAATAGAGTTTCAATTAATGAGTAAATTTAAAGATAATTTTTCAAGCGAAAGCTTTTACCCGGATAGTAATTTTTATGCTGAACAGGAAAAGTATCCTAAAGAGACTCCAGTTTCAGAAGATCAAAAATCCAATATGGGGGGAAATTTTGAATGGCCAAATACCTATTGGTTTATTGCCGAAAGAACAAATGGAAGACTTGCAATGATAGGCTTCATGGCTGTCATTATTAACTACAGTTTATTTGGATGGATAGCATATCCAATCCTTTAAATGAGTAATTCTAATTTTGACAAAAATGGTTTAGATAAGTCAGGAATTCATTTGCTTCAATATGCTGCGTTTGCTGTAACTGCATTTGCTATTTATTTTTGTTGGGCTTTTTTCAATGATCCTAATTTTCACCATTTCGCTATAAAAATATTCAAGTTCTTGAATTGCAATGGATATAACCCTCTAAGTTATTGCGTTATGCGTTGGAAGGTGGACTTTTATCCTTAAAATAATTTCTAAAAATACTGGTTTTCTTCCAACCCTCTTCTAGTAGCTGTTTGTATTCTTTTCTTGCATTTTCTATATATTCGACTCTTGAACCTTTCATAACTGGTTTGCTACTTCTTTTATACACGCAACCATAGCTAATCAACATTACATTAATACTTGGTGAAGGCTAAGAAACATATTCAAATGGTTCAAAGACTTTTATTCTCGATCTATCCTTATTTATTAATATAAATTTCTCGATTTTATCCATAAAAAAATTATAGAAAAATATAAATTCTTTTAATTAGAATTAAGAGCAATTTAAAATTTGGCACTTTTAATGAAATTTGGTTCTATATGTAAAAGATTATTTTTATTATGCAAATCTCATTTTTTGCAAAAGTAGTTTTGTTTTTAACTCTTTGTTGTATTTCTGATTTATCAGTAAAAAATAATATTATGAGAAAAGTAACGAATAGAGCTAATAGAGCTAAAAAGGTTTAAAATTCCCAATCTATGTTGTAATCTTCATCAATATATTTTCCCAAACCCTAGCAAGTTCTCTTAGTAAAGTTTTTACTTCCATATCAGTTGCTCCCGATTACTCTTTAAATTTAGAGCAAACTGATTTAAGTTCTTCACAAACTTTCTCAATGAATATTGTTTTTTAATCTGGATTAGCCATTTAATTTTTATTTACTACTTCTCCTCCATACTCCCTCGCTATTATATCTAAACACCTAAGAATCTCTCTATTTTTTAATAAGTCTGTTCGCTCTAAATAATTAAGAAGAGTTCTTATTTGTTCAATTGTATTTTCTTCTAATTCCTTCATTAGTACTTAATTGTCATTTGCTAATAAGGATAGCAACGATAATATTTTTCTCTAATTAATCATAATTTTCTAAAGTTTTTTTCTTAGAAACACGAAAAAGTGAGTCTCAAAAATTAATATACATATTCAATAGTTAATTATGGAAATCAAGAAAAACTATAAGCAATTCTCTAAAAAATATACATTTATTCGTTGCTATTTTTTTAAAAACTCTGCTTATTAGTATTAAAAAGGAGGACCTAGATCCCCCAACTTCAATATTTAATAGTAAAACTTTTTTACTAATTATCTGAACCTAGTGGCCCCCAAAGAGTTGCTTCAGATCCTACAACAGGTAGAACCCCGTGATTTTTAGTATTAGAAACTTTAGTTTGAACAATAGTATTATCTTGTATTCCTAAAGCTGCCCATAAAGTTGATTGATGAGCAATAACTGGTTGAACTTTCAATGATTGAGATTGAAAAGAAGGATTTTGGGTTCTTACAAGTTGTACTCCAAGAGAGCCAAAAATAAATGCTCCTAGGAAACCTGCAAAAATAGCAGTTGTATTGGTACTACTTACTGAGGTAGATACGTTATTAGACATAATAGTTATGTAACTAAATTTCATTTTTGACTGAAGTCCCCGTTCCTTGGCTTCAATCTTAATGCGGCCCGTAAAACGAGATGAACGTTTTTGTAGTCTACGCTACAAAATAACTATAATTACTATTTCATCTGCAAGTTGTTCATGATAATACAAAAACTTGTTAAAAAATATAAAATTTATTTTTAAAGTGAAGAAAATATATTTGAATTTTTTTGGGTAAAAAATAATTGATTATTTTCATAACTGTTTGCAGAATGACTTTCAGATACAACAAGTCCGTGTGTTAAACCAAAAATAAAGCCAAGTAAAATTGCTAAACGCATTCAGATATATAGATTTCATGTTAATTTCTCTCAAATTAAAGATGAATGATGTTGTTATTTATACTAAATAATTTTTTATCCCCCAAGATATGACATTGATGGATGTGTTTTTTGATTTACGTTAATTGTTTTCTCTAATATTTTAAATCTATTCTCACTGTAGTTATCTTCTCTTGCTTCCCAAATGCTTTTGATTTTATTTTCTAATTCGTAAAGATCAATTGGTTGAGACAACCATGGCTTTAGATTTACACCTTCATTAGAAAAAAGACACGTATAAGCATAACCATCGCTGGTTATCCTCAATCTATTACAGTCTGAACAAAAAGGATTACTTACTGAAGAGATTGTACTTATAAAACTTTTTGAATCACGCATGTACCATCTACTAGCTGTTTGTCCTTCCTTTCTTCCAAAGTCTGATAATTGATATTTCTTCTTTAAAGAACTAATAATTCTTTCAGAGAAAAAAACATCTGATGGCATCCAATTATTAGATGTGCCTACATCCATATACTCAATGAAACGAATTTCTATAGATCTTTTTCTTGCAAAATCAACTAATTTAAAAATTTGATTATCATTTACGTCTTTTTTTATAACTGCATTAATTTTTAATTTTCCTTCCCTGGGATTAAATCCAGTATTAATTGCATTATCGATTCCCTCAAGCACATTAAATAATTTTTCTTTACCTATAAATTTATTTTTCTCTCCAATCATTTTTGAAAAAACATCAGGATCAATTGCATCTAAACTGACTGTTATGCGGTCTAAACCATTTTGAAAAAGCTCCATAGCCTTTTTCTTGGAGAGCAAATAGCCATTTGTTGTTAGAGAAATATCCTGTAAATGTGATATTGGATTTGATTCTTCAAACCTTTGTAATCTAATTTCATTAAGAAGTTCGACTAATTGAGAACTTAATAAAGGTTCTCCTCCTGTAATTCTTAAAGAATTTATCCCTAATCTACAACTTACAAAAATTAATTTTTTAAATTGTTCAATATTTAATACATCCAAATTATAGTTTTCTGGTTTACAGTAAATACATGAAAAATTGCAATTTTGTTTAAGAGATAATCTTAAAACTTTTAACTTCCTTTTCCTGAGATCCTCCGATTGTTTATTTCCCATAACTTATAAAATCTTTCCTCGAATTAATATTAATTAAATTTCTTTTATTTGCATAGAAATATTCATGTGGGATTTGATCAACCCATCCAAGGAAGTTTTTCTTTCCATGCGACAACATGTTTTTCAATTTAAAGTGATTTTCTTCATTTATGGGATAAATACCAAATAATGGTTGTGCAAAAATTCCATCATGGGATACAACAGCATAATTTTTATTTTCTTCCCATGCCTTTATAAGTAAAAAAATTAATTTTGTGTTCAAATTAGGCATATCGATAGGAATAATTAGGATATTGTTAGTACTCTTTTTAAAAGATGAAAAAATTTGCTCAATACAAGCTAAGGGACCATCAAAAGGTTGGGAATCTAGAATAATCTCAACATTATTTTTTTTATCAACTTCTTTGAAATGAGAAAAATGATTTGTTACGACAAAAGTTTCCAGATTGAGGGCATTTAATATTTTTATTTTGTGAGTAAGCCAATTACCCCCTTCATGATGTTTTAATAGTGCTTTATCATGGCCCATCCTTGAACTCTTACCACCGGCCAAGATGAATGCTTTAAATTTTTTATATTTTAGTTCCATAACCTAATAAAAAATTTCCACGAAGATGTTTATGTATCAAATAATACTAATAATCAAATTGATCCTCTAGTATCAATTTATGATTTTGTTTATGAATACTACTGTTTTTGTAATTTCCAAAAAGTTGTATTTCTTGATTTCTAAATTTAGTAATAAATAATACAAACCAATGCAACCTCCAAAATATAAATTGCTTAAAAATTAACATTCAAATTTCTATGTTAAGCGATGTTTGGTCTTTGAACGGTAGATATAGAACTCTTCATCTCACTTGGTTTGCCTTTTTTCTTACTTTCGTTGTTTGGTTTAACCTTGCTCCTCTTGCGACTACTGTTAAAGCAGATTTAGGTTTATCTGTTGCACAAATAAGGACAGTTGCAATATGTAATGTTGCTTTAACTATTCCTGCAAGAGTTTTGATTGGAATGCTATTAGATAAATTTGGCCCAAGAAAAACTTACTCTACAATCTTGATATTTTCCGTAGTCCCTTGTTTATTATTTGCTAGTGCACAAGACTTCAATCAACTTGTTGTTGCGAGATTACTTTTATCAATAGTGGGAGCAGGATTTGTTATTGGAATTAGAATGGTATCTGAATGGTTTCCCCCTAAAGAAATTGGTTTAGCTGAAGGAATATATGGAGGCTGGGGAAATTTTGGATCTGCTTTTTCAGCGCTTTCTCTGGTAGCTGTAGCAGGGTTCTTATCTTTTTCAGGAGGGTTTGAGTTACCAACCGGTGCTGTACTTAATTGGAGAGGAGCTATTGCACTTACTGGAATAATCTCTTTTGTTTATGGAATTATTTATTTCTTTAACGTAACTGATACACCCCCAGGAAAACCCTATCAAAGGCCTGCTAAAACAGCTGGTTTAGAAGTCACGAGTGTAAGAGATTTCTGGGGTTTAATTGGAATGAATGTTCCATTCGCAGCTATCCTTTCAGTTCTTTGTTGGAGACTTCAAAAAGTAGGTTTTCTTACTTCATCTACTTATCCAATAGCTTTACTGGCAGTTCTTGCTTGGTTTATTTTTCAAACTTGGGGAATCATAAGGACAAATATCGAATTATTGAATGGGACTAAAACTTACCCGAAAGAAGATAGATATGAATTCAAACAAGTAGCCATTTTAGAATTAACTTATATTGTAAATTTTGGTTCTGAATTGGCGGTAGTTTCTATGCTTCCTAGCTTCTTTGAATTTACATTTGATTTACCTAAAGCGGTAGCTGGAATTCTTGCATCATGTTATGCATTTGTGAATTTAATAGCTAGACCGGCAGGAGGATTAATATCTGATAGAACAGGTAATAGAAAAAATACTATGGGATTCCTGACGATGGGATTAGGTTTTGGATATCTATTAATGTCTTTGATAAAACCAGGAACTTTTACAGGATCAGCAGGAATTCTAATGGCTGTATTTTTAACTATGCTTTGTTCATTTTTTGTTCAATCAGGAGAGGGTTCAACTTTTGCTTTAGTTCCGCTAGTTAAAAAAAGAGTTACAGGACAAATAGCTGGATTAGTTGGGGCTTATGGAAATGTTGGTGCAGTAACCTATCTAAATATTTATAGCCTTTTACCTTTATGGATGGGAGGTGGCAAAGATCCTTCACCAGAGATAATTGCAGCTTCCAATAGTGCTTTCTTCCAAGTTTTAGGTATTGCAGGATTAGTAGTTGGATTCTTCTGTTATTTCTTCTTAAAGGAACCTCAAGGATCTTTTGCAGACGCTTATGAAGGAGAAAAAGCTGAAAATTACGTTTAATCAACAAATTATGTAGATATTTATAAAAGTAATTTTATGAATTTTACTAAAAGTCAATGCCCATATTGCGGTGTTGGCTGTGGGTTAAAAATTAGGCCTAAAAATTCAGTTTCAGATGATAAGTGGTTAGTAAGTGGAGATAAGGATACTCCTTCAACTCTTGGCAAATTGTGCGTCAAAGGAGCGACAGTATGTGAGACTCTTAGAGATGGAAGATTAAAAGAACCACTTTATAGAAAAAATTTAAACGAAGAATTTAAAATAATTTCCTGGGATGAATCATACGAAATTATAAAAGAAAATATTCTAAGTTCTATTAAAAATCATGGACCGGATTCAATAGCAATGTACGGGTCCGGGCAATTCCATACTGAAGATTATTACATAGCTCAGAAGCTTCTCAAGGGGGCAATTGGTACAAATAATTTTGATGCTAATTCAAGATTATGTATGAGCTCAGCAGTTGCTGGCTATAATAGAAGTTTTGGTTCTGATGGGCCACCTTGTTGTTACGAAGATATTGATCATTGCTCTTCAATTTTTTTAATTGGGACAAATACCGCAGAATGTCATCCCGTTCTTTTTGATCGAATTAAGAAACGCAAAAGAAACGCTAATGATCCTTTAAAAGTGATCGTAATTGATCCAAGAGAAACAGAAACTTCATCGATAGCAGATTTTTACCTGCAAATTTCTTCTGGAACAGATCTTTTTTTATTTATTGGAATCGCGAATTATCTTTATAAGAAGAAATTAACTGAACAAAATTTTATTGGGAAATCGACTGAAAACTATTTTCAATTTGTAAGACACATACAAAAATGGGATTTAAAAAAAATAAGTGATATTTGCAATATAACTGAACAAGAAATTATTGATATTGCAAAATTATGGGGAGAAAGTAAAAATGTTTTAAGTCTTTGGTCGATGGGGTTGAATCAAAGACAAGAGGGAACAGCTGCGGTGAATGGGCTAATAAATCTTCATTTAATGACAGGGCAAATTGGGAAAGAAGGCTCTGGGCCTTTTTCCTTAACTGGCCAACCAAACGCTATGGGAGGAAGAGAAGCTGGTGGTCTATCGCACCTTCTTCCAGGATATAGGTTTGTAAAAAACAAAATTGATAGGAATGAAATTGAAAAAATATGGGGATTTCCTACTGGAAAAATATCTGAAAAACAAGGCCTAACTGCTTGGGAACAAATAGAAGCCATTAAAAAAGGATCTGTAAAAATTTGGTGGGTTGCAGCTACGAATCCTTTAGTAAGCATGCCAAATTTAAACTTTGTAAAAAATGCACTTTCAAAATGTCCTTTGATTATTCTCAATGAATCTTATAAACAAAGTGAATCAATTAAATATGCTCATCTAGTATTGCCAGCAGCTCAATGGAGCGAAAAAGATGGTGTTATGACAAATTCAGAAAGAAGAGTAACTCTTTGTCCATCCTTTAGAGTTTCTAATAAAAATTTAAAACCAGATTGGCAGATATTTGCAGAATTAGGTCAAAAGTTAGGCTACTTTAAACAATTTGAATATAAATCCTCATCGGATGTTTATGATGAGTTTCTAAAAACTACCTCTAAAAGGGTATGCGATATGAGTGGGTTATCATATCAATTATTAAAAAATAATGGTCCGCAACAATGGCCTTATCCTAAGGGCAGTATTCCAAGTACTATTTCAAAAAGATTATATGAGGATGGTTATTTCCCAACTGAGACTGGTAAAGCAAATTTTTGTATTGATGACCCTATAGGGTTAGCTGAACCCCCATCAGATGAGTACCCACTAATCTTGACAATTGGAAGATATCTTAGTCAATGGCATACAATGACAAGAACTTCTAAAGTTCAAAAACTTAAAAAAAATAATCCAGAACCATTATTAGAAATTAACTCTAAAGATGCTTTATATTTAAATATCAAAAATGATGAAAAAGTAAAAATTAGATCCAAAAGAGGCGAAGTTAAAGCAAAAGTTACGATTACAGACAAAATAAAAGCCGGCACAGTTTTTTTGCCAATGCATTGGGGTTTTAGTCATGAAAATATGTGTGAAGTAAACTCTTTGATGCATGAAAAGTCATGCCCAATATCAAAACAACCCGAATTAAAAGCCTGCTCAGTAAAAATTATTCCAAATTAAAAAATAACGTTATTTTAGAATCTCAACAAGTGCTTTATCCAAGTTGTGATGTTCATGATTAGGTCTAATTAATTTACAAAAAGCAAATCTATCTAATTCGTTTAAATTTCTCCACTTTTCAATTGAAATATTAATTCCTCTTTCTAAAGCCGATTTAAGAACTGGTTCAGGAACTTTATTTTTATCTTGCCATGGTAGGTTAATCGATATTTCTATTTCTTTTGCTTCTCCATATTTTGAATTGGATGTAATTTTTTTTAAAAAAATCTTTAACTCAAAGAGCTCTTTTTTTGTATCTGGCCAATTTACTATCTTAGTTTTTTCAATTAAATTAAATTCATGCCAATGCGTGAGTTTTAATTTTATTCCTATTAAATCCAGTTTCCTTCTTACGCATAAAGGTATGCATCGTAAATCTTTAATAAAATCATCTTCAAAGTTAAAATAATGATTTGATTGATTATTAACCAAAATTAAATTGATATTTACTTACAAATTAATGCCAAGTATAAAAAACTGATATTAGCTTTATTAAAATTTTATTTTTTGTATTATTGAATAAATTGCTAAATAAAAATGAATAAGTCTTTAACTCACATTAATGAAAGGGGAGAAATGAACATAGTTGATATTTCAAATAAAGTAAAAACAAAAAGAGAAGCTTTAGCAGAAGGATACATTAATTTAAACAAAGAGATATTAGAAAAAATTAAAAATGAAAAAATTCAAAAAGGTGATATTTTTGCAGCAGCAAGATTTTCTGCAATAAATGGAGCAAAAAAAACTTCAGAACTTATTCCTCTCTGTCACCATTTATCATTGAATAAAATCACGATTGATTTCGAAATTTGCGAATCAATAAATTCAATAAAGATTATTGCATTTTGTAAGTCCCATTCTAAAACAGGTGTTGAGATGGAAGCTCTTACATCAGTTTCAATTGGTCTTCTTACTCTGTATGACATGCTTAAAGCTTTAGATCCTTTTTTAACAATTGACAATATTCGCCTCTTAGAAAAAAAAGGTGGGGAAAATGGAATATTAAAAAGGAACTAAGCTTTTACAAAAATGAGAATTGAAAATAATAGAACTCAAGGTCTTTATCTAAATGATGCCATTAAAAAAATCCTTGAAGAGATAGATTCTTTGATATTAAAAAATAATATTTTGCGTAATGAAGAGATCAATTTAGATGAAGCGCTTGGGAAGGTTTCCATTGAGGAAATCGTATCTAAAGAAGACATCCCAGGATATAGATCATCTGTTATGGATGGATATGCTTTAGGAGAATCAACTAATAAGATTTCTAAATGGAAAATTATTGGAGAGTCATTCCCTGGAAAGCCATTTAATGAACTACTTAAAAAAGATGAAGCTATATCGATAAGCACAGGCTCGTTTGTGCCAGATAATTGTTTTTGCGTAATTCCGCAAGAACAAGTTTCTTTGGAAGTTTTGAACGGTAATGAGTATGTTGTTTCAAATGAAAAATTATCCAGAAACTCTTGGATTAGAGAAAAAAATGATCAGGTATTTAAAGGTGAAATATTACTAAAAAAAGGGGGAAAGCTTACTCCTGGGATTTTAAGTAGACTAGCCAGTTGTGGTATAAAAACTATTAAAGTTTGCACAATTTCTAAATTAGGCTTACTAATTACTGGAGATGAACTTATAAAATCAGGAAGTGTAAGAAAAAAAGGAGAAATCTGGGAAAGTAATAGTTTGCTGATAAAATCAATCGCTGAAAAGATTGGATATGAAATTAATGAAATTCATATAGAAAAAGATAATTATAAAAATATTAAAGACTCTCTAATAAATATTTCTCAATTAAATGATGTGGTCATTTCAATTGGTGGGATATCAGTAGGTAAAAAAGATTTTTTAAAAGATATTATAAATGAGATAGGAGAGATAAAATTTTGGAAACTATTTTTAAAACCTGGAAAACCTTTTGCTTTTGGATTGATAAACAAAAATATTCCTTATTTTGGATTACCTGGAAATCCAGCTTCTGCTGCTATTACTTTTATCCAGCTTGTATGGCCTGCACTTCAGAAACTTGAAGGGATTAATAATATTGAATTTCCACTTAGATTCAAAGTTAAAATAAATTCTGATTTAAAAAGAAGAAATGGCAGACCAGAATTACTAAGAGGTAAGCTTATTGTTAATGAAGATGGTGAATTATTTGCAGATATTTCTAAAGAACAATCTTCATCTAAGATTAGTTCAATCTCTAACACTGACTTGTTATTAGAGATTCCTTCTGAAATTGATTTTTGCCAAAAAGGAACTTTATTATGGGCACAACTTTTAAAAAATAATTTTTTATAATTCAAATCCTAAGTCAGTATTCTTTTTTACCCATGAGGATCCTTTAAAAGTCCATTCTTTTTTCCAGAGAGGGACTTTATATTTTGTAAATTCAAGTATTTCTTGGAGGTATTTATTTGAGATACCTCTATGATTTGCACTTACTGCTATTAAGATAATAGGTTCGTCAGGATAAATAAAACCTATCCTGTGTAAAAGTAAAATAGACAAATTATCCTGTTTTCTTGAAATCTTCATTAAATATCTTTCAATATATTTTTCGGTCATACCTTTATAATGAACAATTTCTAGTTTCCTTAAATCATTACCATATTGATCAAAAGGTCTTACTCTTCCAATGAAAAATGAGTTTGCTGAACTTTTATTGAAATTCTCCCAAAGTTCGAATTCTTTATAAGGATTAAAAGTTTCTTTTAGAATTCTAAATTGTATTTTTGAATTATCCACCAGTAAACATTGGCATAAATGCCACCTCATCATCAGGATTAATAATTGCTTTCATATCAGTAATTTCTTGGTTAATAGAGACTATAATGTTATCTTGCGGTAATTTAGAGTTAATTAAGTTCCATACTGAAAAAACTGTCATTTCAGAATCTTCTATAGTAAGAATTTTTTCATTCCAGCCTAGATCTTGAGCAATACTTGATAGTAATACAACTTTTATTTTGTTAGATTTTTCACCTTTCATCTATAGTGATCTAGTAACTAATGATTTATTTTAAGTGGTTTCTATAGCTTTGCTTACAGTTTCTGATACTCGTAACACTAAAAATGATGAGAGTGGTAATTATCTTCTTCAAGAGGCAGAAAACTCAGGGCACAAAATTCTTGCCAGGGTAATTTGCAAAGATGATATTTACTTAATTAGAAAATATGTAAGTAATTGGATATCAGATCAAAATATTAATGTGATTATTACGACAGGAGGCACAGGAATTACGGGGAGGGATGTAACTCCTGAAGCTATAAGACCATTATTAGATAAAGAGATTGATGGGTTTGGGGAGACTTTTAGATTTTTATCATTTAAAAAAATAGGAACTAGTACTTTACAAAGTAGGTGTATTGCAGGGACTGCAAATGGAAAGTTTATTTTTGTTTTACCTGGATCTCAGGATGCTGTGATGACAGGTTGGCAAGATATAATTTCTTACCAATTGAATGAGAATACAAAACCTTGTAATTTAGTTAATCTTATTGAGAAGTTAAAAAAATAAAGCTTTAACTCAATTATTTATCATAAATTGATTTGAGATTAATTTTTGATTATTTATGCATTTAAGAAGAGAAGGGTCTTTTATGTCCTTTTCTAATTTTGACAATTGTTCAATACTATTTTTATTCCAAATACTTCCTAAAGAAAAAATTGCATATTTAGCAATTTCTAATTCTTTATTCAAAGAATATTTATAGAGCAATTTACAAACTATTTCGCTTTCTCTTCTTTTTAAGATAGAAATTATCTTGAAATTGATTTTCAAGTTATCATAAATTTTTATTTGATTAATTAAAGATAATAATTTTTCATCAGTTAGTTGATGAGCTTTGAAATGAAGAATATTAAGACCTGCAATCCAAAACTCTGTTTCGCAAATATCAAATATTTCGCTAATCAAATTAATTTCTATTTCCCCTCCCCAAGGCTCAAGAGCTTTAATTATATGAATATTTAAATTGTTCTTTTGATAAAGATTTTTAAGTAAAAGATCCTTTGCCTCTTTATCGTTTGTTAATTTAAGAGCCTCAATAAATTCAACTCTTAAACCAAAATTTTTTATCATCTTTTTAAGCAAAAAATATCCTTTCCTTTCTTGCATCCCTATTTTTTCCGCAATAATTTTGCGAACCTCAAAAGATATCTCCAAGGAGTAAAAGGAAAAAAGAATATCAAGATCTAATTTTTTTGAACCTAAGCCATTTAAGACTTCTAATATTTCAGATTCACTTTTGTACATTAATATATTTTTAAGTTTTTAACTTAGCATTAAATTTATTTATTAAGGTTTCTTTGATTACGTTATAAATTTCATTTTTA
>QCIJ01000014.1 GCA_003216755.1 Prochlorococcus sp. AG-402-K22
TGGGTCCAAAACCAAAACCAGAATTTCTTGGAGGCCTTAATTAGGTATTTATTTTGCATGAAATTTTATTTTTAAAGAAAAAATGACTGTTCAAAGAATACTTATTGTTTCAGGCACTCATGGGAATGAAATTAATCCTATTTGGGCTGTTAAACAATTTAATAGAGAGGAAAATAGACTAAATCATGGTATTGAGTATGAGTACATCATAGGGAATCCTGTTGCCTATGAAAAAGGGTGTAGATATATAGATGATGATTTAAATAGATCTTTTAAAGAAATTAAAAATTATGATCTTGACAAGAATAGTGCCTATGAAATTAATAGAGCTAATTTTTTAGTCGATCAATTTGGAATCTATGGATCTAAGCCTTGTCAAATTGCTATCGATTTGCATACTACTACTGCAAATATGGGGACAAGTATTGTCATGTATGGGAGGAGATTCAAAGATTTTTGTTTGGCTGCATTACTGCAGAACAAGTTTGGATTGCCTATTTATTTACACGAAAAAGATAAAGCTCAAACAGGCTTTCTTGTAGAAGCTTGGCCATGTGGTCTAGTGATTGAAATAGGAGCTGTGGCACAAAATTTTTATGATCCAAAAATAATAGATAGATTCTTGATAATAATTCGCTCCCTAAGGGAAGAGATAGATAAATTAAAAAACAACCTTATAGAACTTCCAAAAGAATTAGTTGTTCACGTTCATCAAGGAAGTATAGATTATCCAAGAGATGATAAAGGAGATATTGATAGCCTAATTCATCCTGAGAGAATAAACCAAGATTGGAAAATGATCAAAAAAGGAGATCCATTATTTCTCGATAGCAAAGAAATAATTCACAAATATAATGGAGATCAGTCGATATGGCCGGTTTTTATTGGGGAAGTTGCTTATAAAGAAAAAAAAATTGCCATGAGCTACACAAGAAAAGAAGTGATTTGTTCCACAAAACAATGGGTTCAAGAGTTTGAAAGCTTTTAAATTAAGAAACCAGAACAATAAATTGCTGAAAACTAATAAGGATTTTTTATTTCATAGATAAGTTTATTTAATATTGAATACTTTTTATCTTTTTTTAACTTTTAAACCTTAAAAATCTAAATTCTCTCGCTCCAATAAATAACAGCTCCAAAAGCCTCTAATTGCAGTCTTCTATTCTTAGCCTCTCTTAAGGACACTACCTCTTTCGATCTTTTTTCGTTAAGAAGCCATTCGATTATTACCAAGTTGATTCTTCAATAACAAAGAAAATATTAAGACATGAAGGTTCCTATCTCATAATTTGCAAAAAATAAGTTTACTTAAAAAAAAAAATTACACATTTTTAGCGATTTTGGTCTAAAATCTTCGGAGCGGAAATTTTCCGTTTTATTTACACGTCTCACTTTAGAGACATACAATACGAACTCATGACAACTATTCAGCAGCAGCGTTCTTCGTTGCTTAAAGGTTGGCCACAGTTTTGTGAGTGGGTAACATCAACTAACAACAGAATTTATGTTGGTTGGTTTGGCGTCTTAATGATCCCATGCCTACTTACAGCAGCGGCTTGCTTCATCGTTGCATTCATCGCAGCACCACCAGTAGATATCGACGGAATTAGAGAGCCAGTTGCTGGTTCATTTCTATATGGAAACAACATCATTTCAGGTGCAGTTGTTCCTTCATCTAACGCTATTGGTCTACACTTCTACCCAATTTGGGAAGCAGCTACTGTAGATGAGTGGTTATACAACGGTGGTCCTTACCAGCTTGTAATTTTCCACTTCCTAATTGGTATTTCAGCATACATGGGAAGACAGTGGGAGCTTTCATACCGTTTAGGTATGCGTCCTTGGATCTGTGTTGCATACTCTGCACCAGTTTCAGCAGCTTTCGCAGTATTTCTTGTATACCCATTCGGTCAAGGTTCATTCTCTGACGGAATGCCTCTAGGTATTTCTGGAACATTCAACTTCATGTTTGTTTTCCAGGCAGAGCACAACATTCTTATGCACCCATTCCATATGGCTGGTGTTGCTGGTATGTTCGGAGGATCTTTATTCTCAGCTATGCATGGTTCACTTGTTACTTCATCTCTAATCAGAGAAACAACTGAGACAGAGTCTCAGAACTATGGTTACAAGTTCGGACAAGAAGAAGAAACATATAACATCGTTGCAGCTCATGGCTACTTCGGTCGTTTGATCTTCCAATATGCAAGTTTCAACAACAGCAGAAGTCTTCACTTCTTCCTAGCTGTATTCCCAGTTGTTTGTGTATGGTTAACTTCAATGGGTATCTGCACAATGGCATTCAACCTTAACGGTTTCAACTTCAACCAGTCAGTTGTTGATGCAAACGGTAAGATTGTTCCTACATGGGGTGATGTTCTTAACAGAGCAAACCTAGGTATGGAAGTAATGCACGAGCGTAACGCTCACAACTTCCCACTTGATCTAGCAGCAGCTGAGTCTACAACAGTAGCTCTTTCAGCTCCAGCTATCGGTTAAGCTTAAAGTTCTTAAATTTACAAGCCCCCTTCTCGGGGGCTTTTTTTTGTTTATTTATATTAAGTAGATAATAAATAAGTAAAAGTTATCAAAGATATAAGTTTCGCTCAGCACATTTAATAAGATATTCGTCTATTATAATCGAGACGGAATTTTTAAAATCCGTTTTTACTTAAATGTCTCATACAGAGGCAATAACATAACGAACTCATGACAACTATTCAGCAGCAGCGTTCTTCGTTGCTTAAAGGTTGGCCACAGTTTTGTGAGTGGGTAACATCAACTAACAACAGAATTTATGTTGGTTGGTTTGGCGTCTTAATGATCCCATGCCTACTTACAGCAGCGGCTTGCTTCATCGTTGCATTCATCGCAGCACCACCAGTAGATATCGACGGAATTAGAGAGCCAGTTGCTGGTTCATTTCTATATGGAAACAACATCATTTCAGGTGCAGTTGTTCCTTCATCTAACGCTATTGGTCTACACTTCTACCCAATTTGGGAAGCAGCTACTGTAGATGAGTGGTTATACAACGGTGGTCCTTACCAGCTTGTAATTTTCCACTTCCTAATTGGTATTTCAGCATACATGGGAAGACAGTGGGAGCTTTCATACCGTTTAGGTATGCGTCCTTGGATCTGTGTTGCATACTCTGCACCAGTTTCAGCAGCTTTCGCAGTATTTCTTGTATACCCATTCGGTCAAGGTTCATTCTCTGACGGAATGCCTCTAGGTATTTCTGGAACATTCAACTTCATGTTTGTTTTCCAGGCAGAGCACAACATTCTTATGCACCCATTCCATATGGCTGGTGTTGCTGGTATGTTCGGAGGATCTTTATTCTCAGCTATGCATGGTTCACTTGTTACTTCATCTCTAATCAGAGAAACAACTGAGACAGAGTCTCAGAACTATGGTTACAAGTTCGGACAAGAAGAAGAAACATATAACATCGTTGCAGCTCATGGCTACTTCGGTCGTTTGATCTTCCAATATGCAAGTTTCAACAACAGCAGAAGTCTTCACTTCTTCCTAGCTGTATTCCCAGTTGTTTGTGTATGGTTAACTTCAATGGGTATCTGCACAATGGCATTCAACCTTAACGGTTTCAACTTCAACCAGTCAGTTGTTGATGCAAACGGTAAGATTGTTCCTACATGGGGTGATGTTCTTAACAGAGCAAACCTAGGTATGGAAGTAATGCACGAGCGTAACGCTCACAACTTCCCACTTGATCTAGCAGCAGCTGAGTCTACAACAGTAGCTCTTTCAGCTCCAGCTATCGGTTAAGCTTAAAGTTCTTAAATTTACAAGCCCCCTTCTCGGGGGCTTTTTTTTGTTTAATTTTCAATTGGTTTCATATAATGTTTATATATAGATAAAACATTTGATATTTCTATGAGTAGTAGTTTTGGAAAAATTTTTCGTGTTAGTACTTTTGGAGAATCACATGGTGGTGCTGTAGGGGTTATCCTTGATGGATGTCCTCCTAAGTTAAAAGTAGATATAAATCTGATACAAAATGAATTAGATAGGCGCAGACCTGGCCAAAGTGAGATTACAACGCCCCGAAATGAAGAAGATAAAATTGAAATATTAAGTGGGATAAAGGAAGGGTTAACACTTGGAACTCCAATAGCAATGTTGGTCAGAAACAAGGATCAAAGACCGGTAGATTATAATAATTTAGAGCAGGTGTTTAGACCTTCTCATGCAGATGGTTCATATCATCTGAAATATGGAATTCAGGCAAGTTCTGGCGGTGGAAGAGCCTCTGCAAGAGAAACAATTGGGAGAGTAGCTGCTGGTGCTATAGCAAAACAATTATTAAAAAGTTTCTGTAACACTGAAATACTATCTTGGGTTAAGCGTATACATGATATTGATTCTGATATAAATAAAGAGAAGATTTCTCTCAAAAAAATAGATTCTAATATTGTTAGATGTCCTGATGAAAAGGTATCAACAGAAATGATCGAGAGAATTAAGGAATTAAAGCGTCAAGGAGACTCTTGCGGCGGTGTTATTGAATGTCTAGTAAGGAATGTTCCTTCTGGTCTTGGAATGCCTGTTTTTGATAAATTAGAAGCTGATTTAGCAAAGGCTTTGATGTCTTTGCCTGCCACAAAAGGCTTTGAAATAGGTTCAGGTTTCTCTGGAACTTACTTAAAAGGAAGCGAACATAATGATGCTTTCATCAAGTCTGATGATTCTAGTAAGTTAAGAACAACATCAAACAATTCAGGAGGTATACAGGGCGGAATAAGTAATGGTGAAAATATTGAGATGAAGGTAGCTTTTAAACCTACAGCAACCATCGGCAAGGAACAGAAAACAGTTAATGTTGAAGGTAAAGAAGTACTGATGAAAGCAAAAGGGAGACATGATCCATGCGTTCTACCAAGAGCAGTCCCTATGGTTGATGCTATGGTAGCTTTAGTACTTGCTGACCATTTGCTTCTAAATCATGCTCAATGTGACTTAATAAATAAGTAGAAGTTTTGTTGTATAAATTATATTTGTCTTTGATTTAATTATTTTTGAGCCATTCAAATATTTTTGGATCAAATTTTTTATTTTTGATAGCTTTATCTCCAACTACGACTGCTTTATACCCTAGAGATTTACAAGTTTTTAAATCATTGATTGATAGTCCTCCAGCAGCAATGAAATCAATATTTTTATAGTTGAGTATATCTATCGAACTATCTTTACTTTTTATTGGGTAAATTTTGATAATGTTGCAATTTAAATTTATCGCTTCCTTAAGATCTTTTAAATTTTTAATTCCAGGAATTAATAAATAATTTTTTGACTGGGCATAATTGAAAAGATCTTTATCCCAAAATTTCATCATCGAAAAATTTAATCCAATTTTTAAAGAATCTTCTATTGATTGCTTATTAACTATGGAGGCAGAGCCTAAATTAATTCTTGGATATTTAAATTTGATATAGGATACAAAATATAACCAATTTTTGTTGTTAGACCAACTTATTTCAATATTCTTTAATCCTAATTTTA
This sequence comes from Prochlorococcus sp. AG-402-K22, assembly GCA_003216755.1. Classification (GTDB taxonomy): domain Bacteria; phylum Cyanobacteriota; class Cyanobacteriia; order PCC-6307; family Cyanobiaceae; genus Prochlorococcus_A. Next base: position 5,527 of record QCIJ01000014.1, read on the forward strand.
CTAAGCTTTCTAATTCTTCAAAAAATAAATTTCTTATAGCGGTATTTGAGTAAATATTATCTTCAAGTTTTATAAGTAAAAAAAAAGACTCTGTTTTCAGTAAATCCGAAAAAGAATCTTCCTTATTATTCATTAAAAATTTAAATTTTCGAACTTAAATATATTTTGCGACTTTTACTTCTGAGCGATTAAGCAAATCTTGTATATCTTCAGTGTCTATAGTTTCTCTTTCAATTAGCATTTGAGCCATTTCGTCCAGAACAATTCTATTATCTGATAGAACTTTTGTAGCTCTTTTATAAGCAACATCTACAAGTTCTGAAACCTCTACATCTATTGTTGCGGCTGTGTCTTCAGAGAAGTCTCTTGTAGAGCTCATATCTCTTCCAAGAAACATTCCTCCTTGAGATTGACCTAGTGCGACTGGACCTATTTTGTCACTCATACCAAATTTAGTGATCATTTGTCTTGCTACATTGGCAACTTGCTGTAAATCATTTGAGGCTCCAGTTGTTACCTCTTCTTCTCCATAAACTATTTCTTCAGCAACTCTTCCACCAAGAGCTACAGCCATTTGATTTTGAAGGTAAGAACGAGAGTAAAGACCAGATTCCATTCTTTCTTCACTTGGAGTAAAGAAGGTTAAACCTCCAGCTTGACCTCTAGGAATTATTGAAACTTTTGCTACTGGATCATAATCAGGCATTAATGCTCCAACGAGTGCATGACCAGCTTCGTGATAAGCAACTAATTCTTTTTTCTTATCACTGATGACTCTATCTTTCTTTTCAGGACCAGCCATAACTCTTTCAATCGCATCACCAACTTCATCATTACTTACTTTGTCTAAATCTTTTCTAGCCGCTAGAATTGCAGCTTCATTTAAAAGATTAGCTAAATCTGCACCCGTAAATCCTGGTGTTCTTCTAGCAACTTTATCTAAATCAACATCTTTAGAGAGAGTTTTATCTTTCGCATGAACATTTAATATCTGTAATCTTCCAGCGTAATCTGGTCTATCTACCGTTACCTGTCTATCGAATCTTCCAGGACGCATTAAAGCTGAATCTAAGACATCAGGTCTATTGGTAGCAGCTACTATTATTATTCCTGAATTACCTTCGAAACCGTCCATTTCTGTTAAGAGTTGATTTAATGTTTGTTCTCTTTCATCGTTACCTCCACCCATACCAGCACCTCTTTGTCTTCCAACTGCATCAATTTCGTCGATGAAAACTATACAAGGAGCATTCTTTTTAGCTTGTTCAAAAAGATCTCTAACTCTGCTAGCTCCAACTCCAACAAACATCTCTACAAATTCTGAACCTGATATTGAGAAAAAAGGTACACCTGCTTCTCCAGCTACTGCTTTTGCTAGCAATGTTTTCCCTGTACCAGGAGGGCCAACAAGAAGAACCCCTTTAGGAATTTTTGCTCCCACTGCTGTAAATCTATCTGGGCTCTTAAGAAAATCTACAACTTCAGTGAGTTCTAATTTTGCACCTTCAACACCAGCAACATCTGAAAAGGTAACTTGTGTAGATGGTTCCATTTGAAGTCTGGCTTTGCTCTTGCCAAAACTCATGGCAGGATTACCGCCTCCAGCATTCCCGCTTTGGGATCTCCTGAAAAGAAAAAATAGGCCTCCAATCAAAAATATTGGGAAAATCAAGCTACTTATAGCTTGTTGCCATGGATTAGCTAATTTTGTGGGAGTTACAGCAATATCTACATTATTTTCGGTTAGAATTTTTAATAAATCTTTGTCTGGGGCTAAATTGACCTCAGATCTGCTTCCATCATTTTCAACAACTTGAGCTGTCGCATTGTCTGGAGATATTAGTACTCTACTGATTTCTTTATCTTGAACTGCTTCTATAAAATCACTATACCTTAAGGTTTTTGTAGCATTTTCTGAACTAGGTTTATCAAATACAGAAGTTCCAATGAAAATTACAGTAATAACAGCTAGAACATAAAGTCCTACGTTTCTCCAGCGTTTGTTCACGATAAATAATCTTTATTTTTTATATGATACTAATAATAAAACATTATTAAGAGCGTCTTAGAACATCTACTACACTTTTGAATGCAAACCATTCAGGGATTGGTTCGCCATTTCTCAATTTCTTTCTAAATTCAGTACCGCTAAGTTTCATAATTTCATAATTAAATTCTTTAGCTTCTTCAGCTGTAATATATCCTTTTTCCTTCGTATAAACTAAATTTTTTGAAGGAACAGTCTTCATCATTAATTCGTCTGCGCATTTATTCGCAAAATTCTGGGCGTCATATGGGCCATAAAAATCTTCACCAGTTGCTGATGACTTACAGCCAGCCATATCTCTACCGATAATAAAATGAGTACAGCCATAATTTCTCCTGATTATCATATGTTGAAGAGCTTCTCTTGGGCCTGCCATATGCATTGAATAAGGTAAAAAAGCCCATTTTATTCTCTCATCAGATATTTCTTCTTCTAATTCTTTATACGTTAAATATCTAACTTTACCGGGGATATCATCTTGTTGAGTTGGCCCACAAGTTGGATGAACTAAAACAACTGAGTTAGAGGATACATTATCTGAGAGTAAGGCATTAGTAAATAATTCATAATGTGCTCTATGAATTGGATTTCTGCATTGAAATGCAACTACATCATGATTTGATGGCAGTTTAGATCTAACTTGTTCTGGGGTTTTGCAGGGGAATTCTCTAATTGGTAGTTCGAAACCATAAACTCTTCCTCCTATATAAAATCTCCCTCTCTCATTAAAAATCATCTTAACAGCAGGATGATCTAAAGAATTAGTACCATAACAAAGTTCAGCTTCTAAGGATTTATCAGGTTCCCATTTAGAGCTAACTTCCAAAACTGCTATTTTTTGTTTTTTATAAGTAAGCAATATTGTATCTCCAGCTTTTACTTTTTCATTATTTGAATCAAATACAATAGGCAAGCCAAAAAGCAACCCGTTTTTATCTCTATGATTTTTAATTACCGAATTGTAGTTATTTTCATCCATAAAACCTTCCAATGGAGAAAAAGCTCCAACCATCAAAAGTTCTACATCGCATGCATTTCTCTCGCTGCATTCAAACTCATAAGTAGCTTTAGAGATAAGATCATTTTTAAGGTTTTTATCTTTGATAATTAAATTTTTTAGTTCCCCTCCATAAGGCGGTATTAGTCCATTAATATCTGTTTTAGTTTTTTGTTGTAATTCCATTTTTTAAATTTATAAAGAAAAATTTTGAAAAAAAAAGAGGGGTTTAACCCCCTTTTTCTCTTAAGTAGGATTTATGCCTTTCTTCCGTAAAGCTCCCCGATTATTTTTACATCAAGTGGATCCTTTGAACCCATATCAGTATCTGAAGGTTGGATAGCTTCAAAACTTCCAGCAAATTCGTCCGTGTCAGAATCTACATTGTTTATTGAAAGAGTAATAACGCCAGTACCGTTAACATCAACTTTAATATTTTCTTTTGCAAGTTCTTCATCATCTCCTCCTAATGCAACTAAACCTTGAGCATATTCAACACCAGTATTTTTAGCTCTTGCCTTAGGATCTAGAAAATCACCAGTTCTGTAGTTAGGTGTAAATGTTGAACCACTAACCTCAGTCCCTGGTTCAATAGATGAAGGTAAATCAGCTGTAAGATCTTTTGCTGAGAATGCAAATGGCACCTCTAAACCACCAGGAGTTAATACAGTAATAAGTTGAAAATCAATACCACCTTTTTCGGTGAAAGTTCCTGAATCTATATCTCCATAAACTTCTGTCACTGTGGTGTTATTTCTAGGACTAATAATTTTTGTAGAAACAAATTCTGCAGCTTTTCGTTTTGTCCCTGGTACTTTTACATAAACTTCTGTTGGATGCATGCATATTCCTTTAAGGCTATCTCCATTCCCTAGAGATATTGATCCGACAAGAGATGAGTCTAATGTAGGGCAATCATTAGCTTTTCCTGTGTTAACAACATCTGTGAATTGCGCATTTCCTCTTTCAGAAAAAGCAAACGTTTTAACAGGTACGAAAGCAAAAGTTATACAAATTGAAATAACAAAAGCTAAGAAAGAACGAATTCTCATAATTAAAGTTGCAGTAAAGTTCTGTGACGATAGATTAAAGGTCATCTAAATAGTTCAGTACGGATATTACAAGGGAAAGGACCATAAAAGATAGGACTTTTAAATCCTCGAAACAACCCGTAGCTTTTTAGATTTTAAAAAACTGGAATTATTTTAAGCTATCTCATTATTTTTAATGATTAAGATTACAAAAAAATACAAATTAAAAAAATTTTTTTTATTTTTTTAATGAAATAATTTGGGTTATTAATTTATTTGCTAAATCAATTTTTGATGTTTTGTTAATGTAGTGTTCCATATTGTTCGTATCGAATAGCCAACCTTCATTTTGTGCTAAAAAGCCAAATCCTTGGCCTTCAAGATCAATTGGATTTGCGAATAGATAATCACAACCCTTTTGGATAATCTTTTCTTTAATTATTAATCGTGCTTCTTCGATAGATCCTGTAAAAGCACAAAAACCTACAAAAACTTGGTTATCTTTTTTTGATTTACTAATTGTTTTTAAAATATCTGGGACTAGCTCAAAGTTTTTATTCAAATGATCATTAATTTTATTTTTTGGAATTTTAGCTGAAGTATCAGAGGTTATCTTGAAATCAGATACTGCTGCATTCATGAAAAAATAATCACAATTTGATATTTCATTATTAAGTGCCCTAATTAAATCAACACTAGTTTCAATTTCATATCTTTTTATTCCATCAGTAAGATTCTTCTCGATTTTCAGAGGCCCATGGACATATTTTACTTGTGCTCCTCTGAACCTCGCTACTTGAGAAAGAAGTAGGCCCATAGCTCCAGAACTTTTGTTAGTAATTTGTCTTGCCGCGTCAATTTTCTCTGAGGTGCACCCTCCAGTTATTAAAATTTCTTTATTAAGTAAATCTTTGCGATATTCATTTTGTTTGTGTGAGGCTATAAATTCAAGAGCTAATTGAATTAGATCATTTGGAGGTATCTTACCGATGCCAATAGCATCACACGCTAAGAGGCCTTCACTTGGTTGTAAAGACAAAACATTTTCATAATTCTGTAAATTCTCATAATTTTTTTGGACAGCTTTATTGAGCCACATTTGTGTATTCATTGCTGGTGCAACAATAATTGGCTTTATATTTGCTATTAAGATGCTTGGAATCAATCCCTCTGCATTTCCAGTTACCCATTTTGCTAATGTTGTCGCTGTTAAAGGCGCAATGATTAAAATATCAGCCCAATTACTTAGTTCTATGTGAAGAGGTGTTGATTGACTATTTGACCATTGATCATTTTCTAAAATGCAAGGGTTTCTACTTAAGATAGAGAGAGAAAGCGGCTTTATTAATTTTTCTGCATTTTTAGATAAAACGCATCTTATTTCATAATTTTTTTTCGCTAATTGGCTAACTAATAAAGGAATTCTTACAGCTGCAATACTTCCCGTTATTAATAGAAGAATCTTTATTTTGGAGTCATTACTTTTAGTTTTCATCGAAAGGTTCCTGATCGAGGAGATGGGTATAGTCAGTTGTTAATTCTGGTCTGTTGATTGCTAGGGCTCTAAGTAAGTGCCAGTCTTTTAATCCATCAAATGGTGTTGTATATTCATCTTCTTCTAGCCTTTTTGCGAGTTGAAGGGTCATTTCTTCATCAAAAGAATTTACTAGTTCCTCACTTATTTTATTTTCAGAAATAAATTCCATATTGAATAAAGCCAATACATCCTAATAATAAAGCCTCAAGTAATTATTTAAAATTAAAGTATTAACTTCATATTTCCAAAGATACAAAATTTTTTAAAAGCATTATCTTTTTGAAGTCTTATAGAGCAATTTATCTTCATTTTCAGTCATAGATAAGCAAACTCTCTTTATCAAAAATATTCTTTCTTAAAATGTCTCTATCAATAATTTAATCATGTCTCAAACCAAGAGAGAGCAAGTCATTAGTCATTTACGCTACTTAAGGCAAGAACTAAGAGAAATGCATTTAGATGTAAATCAAGATGGTCTCTTCCCTGAACCAGGCGAGCTAAGAGGAATGATGGCTCAGATGGAGGCTTTACTTGAATTAGTAGAGGGAAACACTAGAATTCAATCAAACTCTAAAGCGGCTTAGTTGAAATCAACATGGTTTTTAGACCTCAAAAAACAAATTTTCAATTAAAGATTGTAGAAAATATTCAAACATTAAGTATTTGGGCTAATAATCCATGGCGAAGATATTCAATATCCTTAATTATTCTTTTAATTGGTTACTTTTTAGGAAGTTCTCTTGGTATGGTAAGTGCCGTTGTGGAACTCATGGATCCGGTAGCTGCCTTTCTATCAGTTGTTTTTATTGAGATTTTGATAGTTCTTAGAAGGAATTTTCGATCTGAAAAGAAAAAGAAATTTTTAGTACTTTTATTAGATTCTTTAAGATTAGGATTATTTTATGGATTTTTTACTGAAAGTCTTAAGTTACTATAGATTTATTTGTTATGTTTCTGTAATAGATAAAGTAAAGCCATTCTTATTGGGATACCATTTGCAACCTGTTCATTGATTAAGCAATTAGGATATTCGTCTACTACTTTACTACTGATTTCAATATCTCTATTAATTGGCCCGGGATGAAGAATTGGAATTTCCTCATTACTCAAAGATAGTTTCTCTGGCGTTAAACCATAATCCAAACTATATGAATCAATACTGCTCAATAAATTCTCCATCATTCTCTCCTTCTGGAGTCTTAAAACAATAATTGCATCTGCAATTTTTATTGACTCTTCCAATGATCTAGAAATTGTTATGGAGCCTCTTGATTGAACAGGATCTTTTTCTTGATTTGGTGCAGGAGTTTTTAAAAAATTTATAAATTCATCGGTTATTAATGTCTTAGGACCGCATAAGATTATGTCTGCGCCAAATGCACTCAAAGCCCAAAGATTTGATCTTGCAACTCTTGAATGGTTAACGTCTCCAATTATTAAAATTTTTTTTGAATTTAAAATCTCTGGACTCAGTGATTTTTTGGAAAAGAATTTAATTAATGTATAAATGTCAAGCAAACCTTGACTAGGGTGACTATGTAATCCATCTCCCGCATTAAGAACCGAAGTATTGGAATTTATTGCATCCAGTTTTTTTGCTATTTCAAAGGTTATATAACTCGATGAATGTCTAATAACTAATGTATCTGCACCCATGGCAGAATAAGTGATTGCTGTATCAATGATTGTTTCACCTTTCGTTAATGAACTAGATGATGGCGCAAACGTTTGTACATCCGCAGATAGCCTTTTTGCCGCAAGTTCAAAGCTATTTTTTGTTCTTGTACTAGCTTCAAAAAACAAAGAAGTTACTAAAGTTCCTTGTAAGGCCGGTATCTTTTTCGTTCCTGCATTCTTTAGTGCATCAAATCTATTAGCCAATTCAAATACTGACTTGTAATCTTGAATTGAAAAATTAGCGAGTGAGTGGATATGTTTATGAGGCCAAATTTGCATTGCGCTTAAAAAGATAAATGATTATTTGAATTTAGGCGTTCTGTCACCTTTTAATCTTTTACTTACACTCCTACTATTTTTGAGATACCAACGCCATTTTATATTTTTTGCCTTGGATATGCCAATTCTCGTAGTTTGAATAAGATCTTTTTTTTCTGGAATTGAATTTCTTTGAGAAATCCATAATGAATTGTTATTAAGAACTTCAAGTGAGTTGAATGAAATGTCTATACCGAATGTCTTAGTAACTAGACCCGGTCCCGAAGCTAATCTTTCATTCTTTTGAGGGATAAATACTGCCCTGATCAATACACCACTCGCAAAGTTTTCTTTATCAGTAACTATGTTTAAACAATGATGAATGCCATAAGTTTTATAAATATAAAACGTTCCAGGTTTGCCAAATAATGATTTGTTTGATTTTGTTATTTTGCGGTAGCCATGACAGGCCTCCTCTTCCTGTGAATAGGCTTCAGTTTCAACTATAATTCCCTTAACTAATTCTTTATCATTATTTTTTTTTATGAGGTAACAGCCTATTAAATCGGGAGCAACGAGTTTTGAATGCCTATAAAAAAAATTTTTTGGAAATAAATATTCTTCTATTTTTTTAATAATTATCTAATATTATTTTTAGCTGAGAAAGATAATTAAGTCTATTAATTGAATTTGATTCTTAAAAAGATATGATCATTAGTCTTATAATTGTTTGAAATTCAATGGATATATGAATAAAAATCTTATTAATGAACTATTATTTATTTAAGTTAGGCCATTAAATTTATGACAAAAATAAATAAAGAAGAAGTAAAAAAAGTTGCCCATTTAGCGAGATTGGAACTAAATGAGCATGAAATTAATAATCATGCAGAACAACTAGAAAAAATATTGGAATATATAAAGCAACTTGAAAAAATTGATACAGATGATGTGCCTTCTACAACAAGAGCGATAGAGGTGATTAATGTATTTAGAAAAGATGAAAAGAAAAATTCTGATTGTACTGAAGAGCTCTTAGAACTGGGCCCATCCAGAGAAGATAAATATTTTAAAGTGCCAAAAATTATAAGTGAATAAGTTAGTTGCTTCCTATAAATGTTTTATTGACTATTTTTAATAAAAATTTCTTAATTTTGTAGCCTGGACATAAATTGATAATTTTTCTAATTTTTCCTCTCCTTTTGCTATGACTCCTTACGCCTATTAATAGATCATAAATAAAGTTAAAAATGTCATCTTTACTTTCAAATATTCCAACTCTTTGAGGGGAACCTTTCACATCCAATAATGGCTTAGTTTTTTCATAGGCTACTTTGTATTCAAACCAAGGAATTGAAGGCCAAAGATGATGAATCAGATGGTAGTTTTGACCCATTATTAGTATATTCATAAATTTACTTGGATAAACTCGAGAGTTTATCCATTTATTTCTTGATCGAAAGGGTCTATGAGGAAGATAATCAAAAAATATTCCTAGAGTAACTCCCACCATTAATGCTGGTCCAAACCAAAGATTATAAATTAGATTCATAAAGTCAAATTTTATGCCTGCCAAAATTATTGTTATGAAGATCGATCTTTCTATTCCCCATTGTAGTAATTCATATTTTCGCCAAAGCTTTCTTTGAAAGAAAAATACTTCATGATAAAAAAATCTTGGAGCAATTAGCCAAATGGGGCCAAAAGTACTGACAATATGGTCAGGATCATTTTTGGGATGATTTACATGAATATGATGTTGTAAATGTACTCTTGTAAAAACAGGGAAACTGAAACCTAAAAGAATTGCTGAGCCATGACCCATTGCTTGATTTATCCAAGGAACAGGGTGAGCAGCTTTGTGACATGCATCATGAATAACAGTGCCTTCAATATGCAAAGCTAAAAAGGCAGTAGCCACAAGTAAAGGAAGAGGCCAAACACCTCTGTACCATTGCCAAATGCTAAGAAAAGCTAGAAAATAACCCCCAAAAAAAAGCCCTAATGTTGGATTCCAAAAACTTGGCGGATCTACGTAATTTTTAATCTCCTTTTGCCAATTAAAAGTTCTTGAAGAATTAGTAATTTTTGTAGTATTTTTTTTTGTTAAGTTAGAAATCTTACCTTGTATTCTGTGAATAATATAACTGATATTTTTAGATGATTGTATGCTCAAATCAAAAAAAATTTTTAAAAGAGAGACTCGATTCAATTTTTATGTGTCAAATTAATCATCATAAGTTAAAAATATTTTTAAAATAAACATCTTTCAATTATTATTTTATTTGAGCGGTCGTGGCGGAATTGGTAGACGCGCGAGTTTTAGGTACTCGTATCTTCGGGTGTGGGAGTTCAAGTCTCCCCGACCGCATTTAAGGAAATTCTGATACAAAGTTTATTTATCAATATCAAATTCTTATAATTGAAAAAATAAACAAATAATGAATAATTCGATATTTTATTTGGGATCTTTTTATATTTTAGTTGGGACTATATTTTTATTAGTACCGTTAATTTATCTGGAGCTCGGCAGACCAAAAGACTTAATAAAAGCTTTTTTGAATTTATCAATAGGTTTCATATTAATAATTAAAAATTCAACTATAAATCAATCATTATTTGTACTTTTCCTCCTAATGACAGTATTAGTTTTCATGTATTTAGTAGAGCTTTTTTTATTTAGATGGAATCAATTGACAGATAAAGAACAGAACAAGTTAACAACCTTTTTGGAATTTAAAAATAATCTTTCGAAAATATTAGAGGCTATTAATCTTGGATTTAAAAATTTTACAAAACCTTCAAATTTTTTCAATTTTGATAGCAATAATGAAAAAATAAAGCCTAAAAAGTGGGTTAGAAATGATAAAAATGATAATATAAAAATTTGATAGTAAATCATCAATTTTTTCTTGTAACATGTCAAAAAAACTACAGGTTAGTTAAGAAATAATATAATGAACTAGATTTATTTAAACAATTCTATTGATCACCAATATTTATTTTATCGTGGTATGAAACCTCAAAATAACAAAGATCGCAAATCAGAATTTTCTTATAAAGAAACTTTAAATTTGCTTAAAACTGAATTCTCAATGAGAGCTAACTCAGTTGTAAGAGAACCTGAGATTCAGAATTTTTGGGCTAATAATAATATTGATTTCGAGTTGGGTTCAAATAACTCAGGCAAAACATTCACACTACACGATGGCCCGCCTTATGCAAATGGAGCGCTTCATATGGGTCATGCACTTAATAAAGTTTTAAAAGACATAATAAATAAGTACAAAACTTTGAAAGGATTTAGAGTACATTACGTTCCTGGGTGGGATTGTCATGGTCTACCTATTGAATTAAAAGTGCTTCAGAATTTAAAATCTAATGAAAGGAAGAATCTTGATACTTTGAGTCTAAGAAAAAAAGCAACAGACTATGCATACATACAAATAAACAATCAAATGGAGGGTTTTAAAAGGTGGGGTATATGGGGCGATTGGGATAACCCTTACTTAACCCTCAAAAAAAATTATGAATCTGCTCAGATTGGAGTATTTGGGAAAATGTTTTTAAATGGATATATATACAGAGGACTTAAACCTGTACATTGGAGTCCAAGTTCGAGGACCGCCCTTGCAGAAGCAGAATTAGAATATCCTGAAGAACATTATTCAAAAAGTATTTATGTTTCGTTAAAAATAACTAAACTATCTGACGAAATTCTTTTGAAATTATGTAACAAAAATCCAAATTTCAAAAAGGATTTTTTTCTAATGAATTCTTATATAACTATTTGGACTACTACACCCTGGACAATACCTGCAAATGAAGCAGTTGCAGTAAATCCGAAAATAAATTACGTTTTTGCTATTGATGAAGAGAGACGAATATACCTTTTTGCAAAAGAATTATTTTCTGAAATTAGTAATAAATTTAATAAAGATTTTAAGACCCTTTTAGATGTTAAAGGGTCTTCCTTGGAAGAGATTGAATATAAACATCCCACTAAAAATAAAAATTGTATAGTTGTGATTGGGGGAGATTATATTACTACTGAATCAGGAACTGGAATTGTTCATACTGCACCAGGTCATGGAATAGATGATTTTAATGTGGGTAAAAAATACGATCTACCTACTACTTGTGTTGTTGATGAGAAAGGAAATTTAAATGAATATTCAGGTCAATTTAAAGGATCAAATGTCCTTAAAGACGCAAATGATTTAATTATTGAATATCTAAAAGGAAATAATTTGCTTTTATTACAAGAAAATTATAAGCATAGATATCCATATGATTGGCGAACGAAAAAACCAACTATTTTTAGAGCAACAGAACAATGGTTTGCATCTGTAAATGGCTTCAGATCATCTGCACTCAAGGCAATCGAAGATGTTGAATGGATGCCAGTAACAGGAAAGAAAAGAATTTATTCTATGGTTGTTGGTAGAGGAGATTGGTGTATTTCCAGACAAAGGTCATGGGGGGTACCAATTCCAGTTTTTTATAAAAAAAACGGTAATGAAATTCTCCTAAATAGCGAGATTATTAATCACATTCAAAAACTTTTTAGTGAACATGGAGCAGATATTTGGTGGGATTGGGATGTTAAGAATCTATTACCAAAAAATTATGAAAAAGAATCTGATTTGTGGATAAAAGGAACAGATACAATGGATGTATGGTTCGATTCAGGATCTAGCTGGGCCGCAGTGTGTGAACAAAGAAGTGAATTACAGTACCCAGCTGATCTTTATTTAGAAGGTTCAGATCAACATCGAGGTTGGTTCCAGTCTTCTTTGCTCACATCTGTTGCAGTTAATAATAAACCTCCATACAAAAAAGTTTTAACTCATGGTTTTGCACTTGATGAAAATGGAAGAAAAATGAGCAAATCCTTAGGTAATGTTGTTGACCCAAATATGATTATTAATGGAGGTAATAATAAAAAAACTGAACCTGCTTATGGGGCTGATGTTCTAAGGCTATGGGTAAGCTCTGTAGATTATTCCGTAGATGTTCCAATTGGTTCAAACATACTCAAGCAATTATCAGACGTTTACAGAAAAGTTCGTAATACTGCAAGATATCTTTTAGGGAATATTCACGATTATGACCCTAACATCGATAGTTTTGAAATTGATCAACTACCGCTCTTGGATCAATGGATGTTAGGCAGATTAGTTGAGGTTAAAGATCAAATATCAAATGCTTATGAAAATTATGAATTTTCAAAATTTTTTCAAATCTTACAAAGTTTTTGCGTCGTAGATCTATCAAATTTTTATTTAGATATTGCAAAGGATAGGTTATATGTAAGTTCTAAATCACAATTCAGGAGGAGATCATGTCAGTTTGTTATGTCTAGAGTTGTTGAAAATTTAGCTGTTCTTATTTCTCCAGTACTTTGCCATATGGCTGAAGATATTTGGCAAAACATTCCATATCCTACTAAAGAAAAATCTGTATTTCAAAGAGGATGGCCAATCTTTCCGAAGTCATGGAAAAATGAAAGTCTCAATGAGCACATAGCAAATTTAAGAAATTTGAGAGTTGAAATTAACAAAGCTATAGAAGGATGTAGAAACAAACAAATAATTGGAGCAGCTTTAGAAACAGAAGTCAATTATTTACCTGAAGATAAAGTTGTAAAAGATTCTCTTACTTGGCTTAAAAAATTTGGTAATGAAGATGTTGATTTATTTAGGGATTGGCTTATAGTTTCAAATTTTCAAGTTGTATCAGATTTGGTTGAGAACTCTCTAACTATTGATAACAATGAATTTGGGAAAATTCAAATTCTTAAAGCTCAGGGTCAAAAATGTGATAGATGTTGGCATTATCAAAAAGAAACTTTTAGTGGAATCCAAAATACAAAATTATGCAAAAGATGTTCAAATATTATTAATCTGGAATTTAATTAAATCCAGTTTTTGTTATTCAAAAAGAAAAAAGAGTTTTGATTTTCTCGTATAAAGTTATCTTTGGTTTTTTTTAAGGGTGCCTTATAAAGTTTAAAATTTGTAAGTATATAACTAAAATCTATAACTTTTTTCTCTAGATCTATTTCAATTGGATGAGTGGTTGAGCTGCTAAACCCTTTGAAAATAATTATTTCTAATTGTTCTTTGTGATTTTCATTTAAAATATAACCTTGAATTTTAAGAATTCTATTAGGTATCTCGAAGCTTATTTTTTCTAGATTTTTTATTAAATCAATTTTTGCCATTGTCCGAGAAGCAAGAGTTTCTTCCATTTTTAGGTAATTTAATTATTGACCATTGAATTAAGCCTAAAGTATAAATTAATAATGAAAATAACCCTAAAAATTTTGCTATCGGCTGTGTAAAGTTAGCTCCGAAGAAAAAATTAAATAAACTTTTGATAATAATATAAAAATTTGAAGAAGGTTGAGTCCAAATTTCACATGCAGCTGAATTAATAAAAGATAAGCAGCTAAAGTTCCTTACACTTTGAATTAGGAAATTGAGAGATATAAAAGTAAGCGACCATCGCCATATTTTTGTTGTGGTGGTGAGGGAGTAAGAAAAATCATATTCTTTTAGTTCATCATTAATATCGTTCCAAAACCAAATTGAAATTGTAATTAATAATGTTGAAATATTTGTAATCAACAGTGCATAATTATACTTACCTATTAAAAGTAAAAGGCTTATAAAAAATAGAAGAGATATTTTCCAATAAATTGATAAAAGTTTATTAACAGCTTTATTTCTTTTTTTAATTGACCAGAAGAATAATGTAACAGGAATACCAACAAGGAAAATTATTGAAAGTTGAAAAGATAGCCAAATAGAAAGTTGATTAAAAACGTTCAAAACTTTTTCTTTTTATATACATAATTAATTAAACATCAAACTCTTACTCTTTAACTTAGTATTGTTATAGTTATGAATATTATGCATCTTTATATTATTGGCGAGAAATAAAACGAATGTTATATGAGACAGCATGTAAATCCCCTTAGTAGAAATTTTAATGAAATTGAGAAATTCCCTTCTTTGATTGAAATATTTGGTGATTCTAAATTGAATCTTCATTTAGATATAGGTTGCGCTGCTGGTGAGTTTCTATTCGATTTAGCTTTAGTTAATACTAGTTGGAATTATTTGGGAATTGAAATCCGAGAGAGATTAGTTAAAACTGCTAAATTAAAAGTGCGAGAAAGAGAAATCAAAAATTTATACTTTGTATTTGGTAATGCGAATAATATTTTGAATGATTTCCAAAGTAAATTTATTCTCGAAAATGTAAAAAGTATTTCTTTTAATTTTCCTGATCCATGGTTTAAAAAGAAGCATTATAAAAGGCGTGTAATTCAGCCAGATTTTATTAATATTCTCTCAAATTCATTGCAAAGAGGATCCATTATTTTCATAAAAACTGATGTAAAGGACTTATTTGATTATATGGATTGCACCATATCAAATAATCTTAATTTTCAAAAAATAGATAAAAAGGATTTTAATTATTCCAAAAGTTTTAATCCAAATAAAATTAAAACTAATAGGGAAAAATTAGTTATTGATAATAAACTTGATATTTTTGAGAGTATTTATATAAAAATTTGATTCATAACTAATTTATTATTGAATTAATTTCTAAATAAAGTTTGTTTGTTATTTCGATTGATAAAAAATCAACTTTTTTATGATTTTTGGCCTCAACAAGAACACGCATTAGGGGTTCAGTTCCGCTAGGCCTTATGTGAATTCTACAATTATCCGAATAAATTTCATGAAAATTTTTTATAGTTTGATCTATTAATATTTTGTTTTTTGGTTTTATTTTATTAATATTAAAATCTAAATTAATGTTGGTTAGTTTTTGAGGAAAAGGTTCGAAACTACTTTTAAGCCAATCATTTAAAGTAATATTTTTCTTTTTACAGTATTTAGAAATTTGAAGTGCAGTCAATATTCCATCTCCAGAAAAATTATTAATTTTTGAAAGTATATGACCTGACTGCTCACCTCCTAAAACTGCTCTTTTTGTCACGATAGCTTCGTGAACGTATTTATCTCCTACATCAGTTCTATATAAAGTTCCGCCAATTTTATTCCAGGCCTTTTCAAAACCTAAATTTGCCATTTGAGTTGATATCAGTAAATTATTTGTAAGACTTTTTTGTTCCATAAGTTCTCTACCCCAAAGAAAAAGAATATGATCTCCATCCAATACATTGCCCATAGAATCCACTCCAATTACTCTATCGGCATCCCCATCGAAGCTAAATCCAATATCTGCAGGACTTTCTCTTAATGCTTTCTTTAATGGTTCGAGGTTAGTAGAGCCACAATTCATATTAATTTTTGATCCGTTTTTGCTGTTATTAATAACTCTGACATCAGCACCAAGATTTTGAAAAATTTTTTTTGCACAGGTAGTTGCTGATCCATAGCATGTGTCTAATATTATTTTCATACCGTTTAAATTTTCTCCGCCCATTGTTTTTATTAGGCTTTTTATATAAATATCCATAAGCTCTTTATTTGTTTTTAAAGAGATCTCTTTTCTGCTAGAAGTTAAATTTGGATTTAACTCTTCAATTAATTTTTGAATTTTATTTTCAAAAATTTTGGTGATTTTTTGACCATTATGGTCAAAAATTTTTATCCCATTATATTCAGGAGGATTATGGCTCGCAGATATCATTATCCCACTACTCAGCTTCTCTTTTTTGATTAAAAAAGGGATTGCTGGGGTAGGGCAAATCCCAAGATTTATAAATTTCTTGCCACTTTCATTTATACCTCTTGTTATTGCCTGAAGCAGAATATCTCCACTAATCCTTGTATCTCTTCCTATTAATATTGGATTATTATTTTCCAAATTTGAACCTAGAGAATATCCAACTTTATAGGCTAGGGCATAAGTTATTTCTTCATTAAATTTTCCTCTTATTCCATCAGTTCCAAAGATTGATTGCATAATAAGATTTTGGGAGTCAAAGATATTTTGAACATTATTCAGTTTTTATTTTATCAGTTGATTAAAAGGTAAAGGATTTAAATTCTCTTTATTTGTTCATCTTATTTATGATGACATTAGTTAATAAGTATTTTTTAATGCAATCAGAGAGTAATGAGCCACATTTAAATACAAATTTAAAAGCAATACTTGTTGTATCTATTGCTGTTGTTATCATTTATTTGATTCTGTTTAAAAATCTTTATTTTCAATCAACTTTCCTTCTTAAGAAATTTGGAGAATCATCTGTTGATCCTGAAATAGCTTTTAAAAACAATAAGCCTACTTTTCTAGAATTTTATGCTGAGTGGTGTGAGGTTTGTAAAGAAATGGCTCCAAAAATATCTGTATTAAAAGAGGAATATGAAAGAGATATTAATTTTGTTTTTTTAAATGTCGATAATCAAAAATGGGATAATTACATCCGAAAATTTCAAGTGAATGGTATTCCTCAAGTTAATGTTTTTGATAAAAGTGGAAATTTAATATCTACTTTTATTGGTAAACAAGAAGAAATAAAAATAAGAAATTCTCTAGACCATTTAGAAAGAGAAGCTGAATCTAACGAAAAAATTCTTAGTTCTGAATTTTCAGTAATCCAAGAAAATAAAAATAATAAGATTAATCCCCGGACTCATGGATGATTATTACCAATCTAGAGATTTTGATACAGTAGGAAAACTTTTCTTAAAAATAGACTTGCAATTTTGGGCAATAGATTTGTGTTCTTCTTGAGTACCATGAGCTGATCTTAAGTGAATATAATGAATCCATGATCTACATGATCCAGACATGTATATTCTCGTTGGAGTTGCTAAGGGTAAAACAAATCTCGCACATTCTTTCGCTATTCCTTCAGCAAGTAAATCTTCATATAATTCTGAAGCAGCCTTGAAATGTGATGAAATTTTTTCATTAAATCTTCTTTTTAACTCGTTAGGGAGGTCAGGGATAGAATTTTGTCTATTTTTAAAATCTTGTCTTCTCAACTCTGGTATAGGAATATTCCCCAACTGAGAACTATCTGCATATCTCTGTGAAAATTCCTGGAAAGTAAATGATCTATGTCTTAAAATTTGAGCTGCAATTCCTCTGTTTGTTTCTATTTGTAAAGTCATAAATGACTGTTCAAATACACTCCAATGTTCATTTTTGATACAGTAACTCAATAATTTTGAATAGTCTTCATTTTTCTGATTTTTTGGATTACTTACTCTAGCAATGTAAGCCATTGTTTTTTCCGCATCAGGAGTTAGCGAAATTAGTTCAACTTTACTCATCTTAGATCTTTGCTAAAGTTACCTTCTCTGGTTGATTTTGATATTTACCTTTTCTATCTTCATATGTTGTTGAGCAAGGATCACCCTCAAAAAAGAGTAGTTGACAAATACCCTCTTTTGCATAAATTCTGCAATCTGCACCTGAACTATTACTAAACTCTAATGTTAGGTGGCCTTCCCATCCTGCTTCTGCAGGCGTTGTATTAACTATAATCCCTAATCTTGCGTAAGTGCTTTTGCCTATACATATGACAGTTATATTTTCTGGCACTTTCATCTTTTCAAAAGCCACTCCTAAACCATATGAGTGAGCGGGAAGAATAAAAAAGTCTCCATCATCATCATGATGAAGAACAGTTTTTTCTAAATTTTTAGGATTAAACTTTTTAGGGTTCATCACAGTACCAGGAATATGTCTAAAAATTAGGAATTCTTTTGATGAGAGTCTTAAGTCATAACCATAAGAGGAACATCCATAGCTCAAAACAGGCTTTTGTTGATTATCAGGCTCAAGATGCCTCACCAAATTTGATTGGAAAGGATTTATCATCCCCTCAGATGCTTTTTGATTTATCCAGAGATCATTTTTAAGCATTGATTTATGAGCGAAGTTCGGTAATTTGGTTGGCCATTAATAATAGATCTTTAGGAATACATGTACCAGTAAGGATTACATCTCCTGAAATAAATCGGTTTTCAAGTGTTGAAATCAAATCATCCTTATCGATAATTTTCATCTCAATAGCAAGAAAAATTTCATCAAGTATTATTTGATCATTCTCACCTGAAAATAATTCTTTTTTACAAAAATCCCATAATTCGTTAGTAGATTCAAAAATAGATTGCTTTAAATTTTCACTATTTTCAATTTCTTCAGAATTATATTGATCAAGGGAGTTTGATGATCTTACCCAAGTTAAATTACCACAAAGCTTTACTGCATTAGCAATCCCTTGCTTAACTCCTCCTTTCATAAATTGTATTAAAAGTACTTTTTTACCAAGCGCTGCATTCCTTAAAGAGTCTCTAATAATAAAGGAATAACTTCCTCTATGAGGAGATTGATAAATTTGGATTTGTCCGTTTTGTGCATATTTTTTAAAGTTTATTTTGTTAGCAGTATTTATATTTACAACTTCAAGATCACCTTTGGAATAATTACTAGTTGAACTGTTTACCATTATTTTTAAATTTCTTTTCTACATGCAGTATAATTTGAATTTATTTACACTGCATATAGTGTAATTTTACTTAAAAAAGCTTTAGTAAATTTAAAACTTACATAGAGAAGTTGATAGAGAAACTAAAAAAGAATTGAAAATTGTTACTGTTGATACAAGATATTTTGAGGTGTCTCCTTAAATTTTTTAATAGTAAAAATATTTATGATACCCGCTTCTAGAGGATTCAGCCGCTTTAGTTCGCAACAGTCCGGACAAAGTAAAATTAAATCTGTTGGAGAACGTTTTCCAATAAATAGAACTTTAATGGAAGTAATTAAAGGTCTAGAGGGTGCAAGCACAGAAATGGTCGAGAGATCTAAAACAATATTTTTCCCTGGTGACCCTGCAGAGAGGGTTTATCTGATAAGAAGAGGAGCAGTAAGATTGTCAAGGGTGTATGAGTCAGGTGAAGAGATAACTGTTGCGCTTTTAAGAGAGAATAGTCTTTTTGGTGTTTTATCTCTTCTAACAGGTCATAGATCTGATCGTTTTTATCATGCCATAGCATTCACAAGAGTTGAAATGATAACTGCTCCTGCGAATTCTGTTTTAAGAGCAATAGAGGAAGATGCATCAGTAGGACTACTTTTGTTGCAGGGTCTTTCAAGTAGGATCCTACAGACAGAAACAATGATAGAAACTCTTACTCATAGAGATATGTCTTCTCGTTTAGTAAGTTTTTTAATGGTTCTTTGTAGAGACTTTGGTGTTGCAAGTGAAAAAGGTATTACAATAGATTTAAGACTTTCACATCAAGCTATTGCTGAAGCTATTGGCTCAACAAGAGTAACGATTACCCGATTATTGGGCGATTTAAAGGATTCCGGACTCCTCAATATTGAAAGAAAAAAGATCACGGTATTTGACCCAATAGCTCTTGCAAAAAGATTTAATTGATTCATCATTAATTATGATGTATAGAGTAAGTGAAATACTTTGGCTTGGATTTTAATTGTTTTTCTAATATTATTAGGAGGACTAATCGCACCATTTGGGGATCTTCTTGGTACAAAGATTGGTAAAGCAAGATTTAGTATCTTAAAATTAAGACCAAAGAAAACAGCAACCATAATAACTGTAATAACTGGTGGGTTTATTAGTTCGATCTCAATAGGGTTGTTGATTTTGGCTAGTGAAGAATTTAGACAGAGACTTTTTGTTGATATTCCTTTTTTACAAAGAACTTTAGATGAAAGTAAAAAGGCTCTTATACCTTTGAAAGAAGAACGGAAGAGACTTGAAAATAAAATTTTTCAAAAAGAAAAAGAATTAAATCAATTAAAAAATAATATTAATGAATTTAGGAGAGGGAATATTGTTATTAAAAGAGGACAAACTTTATTTATTGCGGACATTAATTCTGATTCAAATATAAAATCAGACTTAGCAAAAATCTATAATGAAGCTGATAAATTTGTTCGGAAAATTGTTATCCCAAGTAATGTAGAATCAAAAAACATTCTTTTGTGGAGACCTAGTGATATTACAAAAATTGAAAGTATAGCGACTAAAGGTGGCAACTGGATTTTATTAATAAAATCAGCAACAAATGTTCTAAAAGGCGATAATTATGTTTTTGTATCACCTGATTTATTAGTTAATAAATTTATAGTCAGAAAAGGAGATGTTATAACAAGCTCTATTTTTGGAGAAAATGATTTGAATCTTAAATCTATAAATTTAAAAATTAAATCACTCCTTAGAGAAACAAGAGATGAAATTAAATTAAAAGGATCACAAGCTAATGAAATAAATACTAATGGAAATTTTGTTAAAAAAATTAGAGATTTTCTCAAAGACAATCGAAATACAAAATTTAAGTTAGAAGTAGTATCTTTAAGAGATAGTAAAACTGCAGAACCTATAGTAGTTGAAATTAAAATTTTAAAGATAGCTTCCTAAATGGCGAAAGTAATAAGTATTGATCCTGGAAAAAGTAAATGTGGATTAGTTTTAGCTGAAATAAGTGAAAAAAAAGTTTATGAGGCCATCATTCTTAAAAGTGAATTACTTGAGGGTTACGTCAGAAATTTAAATACTGTTGAAAATATATCAAAAATCATAGTTGGCAATGGTACAACCAGTAGAGAGATTACCAAAAAAATGGATTTCTTCAAAAAAGAAATAATAATTTTTGAAGAAAAAAATACTACTTTCAGAGCTAAATCAAGATATTTCGAACTCTTTCCAATTAGCGGTTTGAAGTTTTTAATACCTAAGGATATTTTTATTCTTAATAAAAATCTTGATGCGATATCAGCATTGATAATTTTAGAGGATTATTGCAAAATAAAATTTGCTTTAAATCAAAATATAAATTTTAAAACTTGGCTGAAATAGTGAACTTATATTCATTACCTGCCTCTAGTTCATAATCTTTTTTCAATAAAAATCTTAATAAGGCATCCTCAATTAATGCTTTTCCCAAAGGTGGTTTTACAAATAATAAACCTTTATTAAAAGACCATGTAAAAGTCCATTTAAACTGACTAGCTTCTACAACTCCCTTAATTTGCTTTTTTGAAAAGCAATATTCTTTAACACTTAAATGGGCTATTGTTTCTGGTTTTGATCGCATTGGTTAAATTTGATCTTTATCAAAAGAATTTAATTCATTCATTATGAGTTCTTCTTTTTTAATAGTTATTTGTTCAAGTGACTCTATTACACGCTTATATACTTTATCCAAGATTAATTTTTCATGTAGAGAAATATTTCCTAATACATGAGAAATAGTATTGAAATTCCTTATTTCTTTATTTGATGGAGGTGATCCAATACCAATTCTTATTCTATTGAAGTCATGAGTTTGCAATTTTTCAATAATACTTTTAAGCCCATTATGTCCACCTGAGCTTCCTTTTTTTCTAAATCTTATTTTTCCAAGTGGTAGATCTTTATCATCGACTATTATAAAAATCTGGTCTAAATTGATTTTGTACCAATCTACTATTGCTCGGACAGCATCCCCACTATTATTCATAAATGTATTAGGTAAAAATAATCTGTAAGTGGAATTGTTGATTTTAAATTCCGAGCAAGAGCTTTTGAGTTTATCTTTTATTAAAAAATTTGAATTATATTTTCTTGAGAGATTTTCAAGTACTAAAAATCCTATGTTATGTCTACTTTTTGAGTATTTTTTACCAGGATTTCCCAATCCAATTAAATATATTTCATTCATAATTTATCTTTAAATCTCTTTTCATTGAGAATTATAAATATACAAATAAAATATAACTATGTAAATTAAAACAAAATCCCAAGAAGTATTTTTAGAAATATTATGAAGAAAAAGATAACTTATTGAGCTTGTTTGAGAAACTTAGTTTCCGTTCCAATCTACTGAGAAACCTTGTAATAGTAAGGATTGGTTATAAATTTGTAGAAGAATAACTAAAAAAACTAGAAGTAGAAGTCCTATGACTGTCATCACAGGAACTGCTCCCCAACCAGGTACAACTTTTCCTTGACCTGAGTTTCCAATTGCTTTTAAAAGACTTCCTAATGCTGTTTTTTGACCCATGTTGAATTCACAAAATCGAATATTATTTCGCTATTGTATAAGAAGTTATACATAAATTGTTTACAAACTTAGCAAAATTGATGCAAACTTTATCATCCGCTCCTGATCCTGCCGTTTCCGTAGCAGTATCAATTCTCGCAGTACTCCTAGCTTTAACAGGTTTTGGTCTCTGGACTGCTTTTGGTCCTAAAGCTGCAAAGCTTACGGATCCTTGGGATGATCATGATGATTAATTTTAAAGTATTTCAAAATTTTCCAAAAATACAAAAAGTAAACCTTTTACCATAATTTAAATATAAATTTAATAAAATAAAAATGTTTGCACTAGTAATTCCATGCTTGCCCTTAAAATTTCTGTATACACCATCGTCTTTTTCTTTGTAGGAATCTTTCTTTTCGGATTTTTAGCGAGTGATCCAACTAGGACACCTAATAGAAAGGATTTAGAAAGTCCACAAGATTAATAATTTTATTCCCAAATTTAATTGAATTAGTTAATTTTTAAAATTATATACACTTAAATCTCAAATCTTTTCTTTAAAAGTATTTAGAATTCATCACCAAATTTTATATAAGTTAATTCTTTATACTTCCTTTCAACTAATTTCACATTTTCTAGTAATGTAGCTGTAGCATCCCATTCTCCAGATAAAAACATTTTTCTTGAACTTTCTTTAATCTCAAGAATAAAATTTAAATCTTTTGATTTAGCTAATGAATTTTTTAGATCAATTTCTAAAAATAAACTTTTATTTTCAATATATTTTTGCATATCTTGTATTGATTTTTTTGGAAGAGTAAAACAAGGAATCCCAATAGCAATACAATTGCTATAAAAGATTTCAGCAAAACTCTCACCTATCATTGCTTTTATACCCCACCTCATAAGTGCCTGGGGGGCATGTTCTCTGCTGGACCCACATCCAAAATTGCTATTAACAATTAATATTGAGCCATTTTTGTTTTCCTCTAGATCTAAAGGATGCCTACCCTTTAAATTTTTTCTATCGTCTTCAAAAACAGATTTGCCCAATGCATCAAAATTAACGCACTTCAAGAAACGCGCAGGAATTATTCGATCAGTATCAATGTCGTTACCAATTAATGAGATGCATTTCCCACTTATTTGTAAAATTTTTCCAATTGGTGGAATAAATTCAGATTTCATTTGTTTATAAATTTTCTAACGTCACTTACTTTGCCGTTAATTGCAGCGGCAGCAACCATTGCTGGACTCATGAGAAGAGTTCTTCCCGTTGGTGATCCTTGTCTACCTTTGAAATTTCTATTACTTGAACTAGCACTAACTTGATTACCTATTAACTTATCAGAATTCATTGCTAAACACATCGAACAGCCTGGCTCTCTCCATTGAAATCCAGATTCCTTAAAGATTTTATCAAGACCTTCTTGTTTTGCTTCAGCGGCTACTTTTTCTGAACCAGGCACTACAAATGCTTTTACTGTTTTAGATACTTTTTTGTCTTTTAATACTTTAGCAGCAACTCTTAAGTCACTGATTCTACCATTAGTGCAACTGCCTATGAAACAAACATCAACAGGAGTATTTTTAATTGATTGCCCAGGCTTGAATCCCATATATTCATAAGCCTCTTTGGCCACAAATTGGTCATTTGGAGATAATTTTTCTAAAAAAGGAATTTGTTGATTTATTCCTACACTTTGACCGGGAGTTATTCCCCAAGTTACGGTTGGTTCTACTTTTGAAGCATCTAATTTAATTAAATCATCAAAAATAGAATTCTCATCGCTTTTTAATGATTTCCACCATAAGAGTGCTTTATCCCAGTCCTCATTTTTTGGGGCACATAATTTATTTTTAATGTAACTAAAAGTCTTTTCATCAGGGTTTATGTAACCGCATCTCGCGCCTCCTTCAATAGACATGTTGCATATAGTCATTCTTTCTTCCATTGATAATTCATTAATCGCAGGCCCTGCGAATTCGTATGCAAACCCTACTCCTGCCTTTACTCCAAGTTGATTAATTATATGTAGTACTAAATCTTTTGCATAAACACCATGAGATAATTTATTTTCACACCAAATCTGCCTTACCTTCAATTTGTTCATGGCTATGGTTTGGGTAGCAAGAACATCTCTTACTTGACTTGTGCCAATTCCAAAAGCAATTGACCCAAAAGCTCCATGAGTTGAAGTATGAGAATCTCCACAAGCTATTGTCATCCCAGGCTGAGTAAGACCCAATTCTGGAGCTACTACATGTACTATTCCTTGATTTCCACTACCAATATTAAAAAATCTTATTTTATGTTGTAAGCAGTTTTTTTCAAGTGTTTCAATCATTTGCTCTGCAAGATTGTCTTTGAAAGGTCTGCTTTGATTATCTGTAGGCACAATATGATCAACTGTAGCGACAGTTCTATTAGGGAATTTTACTTTTAAATTTTTATCTTTTAAAGCACCAAATGCTTGTGGGCTTGTTACTTCATGGATGAGATGAAGACCAATAAAAACTTGATCAGAGCCACCAGGAAGACTGGAAACTTTGTGTAAATCCCAAACTTTATCAAATAAGGTATGTTTACTCAATTAGTAAAAAAAGTTACTTACTATTCGATAATAGAATTAATCTTAGGCTGTTCAAACACACATTTACACTTAGTGTTTGAATTTCTATTCTATTTCGGGTTGAGTTAAATATTTTTTTGATATTAGTAAGATGATTATTTGGTCCTGAAATCGAAATGTAGACTAGTCCAACAGGTTTTTCTTTACTTCCTCCTTCAGGCCCAGCAATCCCACTGATCGCTATTGCCCAATCTGCTCCTAATTTCTTTTTGACATTAACTGCCATAGCCTCACAAACTTCTTCAGAAACCGCTCCATATTTTTTAAGGTTGTCTTCTGAAATATTTAATAATGAATTTTTTAGCTCATTACTATAGGAAACAATACTTCCTTGAAAAACTTGAGATGATCCTGATACTGATGTAATTGATGAAGATAGTAGGCCTCCTGTACAGGATTCAGCAAAAACAAGTGTTTCATTTCTCTTTGCTAATTCATTTATTAAAACGCTAGGAAGAGTATCGTGATTTTCTCCAAAAATAAATTTTGAAAACTCTTTTTTTAATTTTTCTTTTACAGGTTTAATTATTTTCTTTGCTTCAACTTCATTCTTAGCTCTAGCCGTGATTCTGAGCTTAACCTCTCCCAAGTTTGCATATGGCGCGACAGTGGGGTTTTTAAGAGTTAAAAGATCGTTAATTTTTTCTGCAATACTAGATTCTCCAATACCTGAGAATTTAAGAATATTTGAAAAGAATGAATAACTATCTGAGAATTTATTTTTAATAAATCCTAATGCAGTCTCCTCCCACATAGCTTTCATTTCACTCGGGACACCAGGGAAAGTAAGAATAGTAAATCCTTCTATTGGTTCCCAAATCATTCCTGGGGCAGTACCCCTAGGGTTATTAATTATTTGTGCATTTATTGGGAAGAAGCATTGTTTCCGTAAGCTAGAGGAATTGTCCTGCAGCTTTGAATTTGAAAGCTTTTGTTTTAATTCACTCCATAAGTAAGGCCTTTCAAAAAGAGCTACATTGAAAGACTGGGCAATTGCTTCATTAGTTAAGTCATCTGGAGTGGGGCCTAATCCACCTGTTGTAATGAGAAGACTACTTCTTTTAGATATTTCCTGAATTATTCTTACAATTCGATCAGAATTATCGCCTACGGTTGATTGTCTAAAGTGATTTAAGCCTAATTTAGACAATTCTTCAGAAATCCATCTAGCATTCGTATTTACAATATTTCCTAAAAGTAATTCTGTTCCAATAGAAAGAATTTCAACTTCCTTGGGATTAGGATCACTTAATTGATGGTTCAAGTTTGCCTTCATAAAGAGGGAACTTATTACACAAAGCTAATACTCTTTCTTGACATTTATTTTCTATCAGTGAATCATCGGGATTTAGCAATCTATCAGCAATAATTTCACCTACTTCAGCAAAAGCATTTTCATCAAAGCCTCTGGTAGTTAAGGCAGCGGTACCTAATCTTAAACCACTCGTTACAAAAGGTGATTCGGGATCAAATGGGACAGTATTTTTATTAGCCGTGATATTCACTTCACTCACGAGCAAGTCAGCAACTTTTCCAGTCATGTTAATACTTCTTAAATCGAGTAAAACAATATGATTATCAGTTCCTCCACTAACAATATCAATACCCTTGCATATTAATGTTGAAGCCAGAACTTTTGCATTTTTTATTACTTGTTGTGAATAATTAACGAAATCGGGATGTAAAGCTTCTCCAAATGCAACCGCTTTAGCTGCAATTATATGTTCTAGAGGACCACCCTGAGTTCCTGGGAATACAGATTTATCAAATTTCTTTCCAAATTCTGCATCTTTACATAAAATGAGTCCCCCTCTTGGTCCTCTCAAAGTTTTATGCGTAGTTGTAGTCACTACATCACAGAAAGGTATCGGATTTGGGTGTAGCTTACTTGCTACGAGTCCTGCAATGTGTGCGATATCTGCCATTAAATAGGCACCAACTTCATCAGCAATATTTCTAAATGATTCAAAGTCAATTGTTCTTGGATAAGCAGAATATCCACATATAATTAATTTTGGTTTTGTATCTAGTGCTATTTTTCTTACTTCATCAAAATTTAACTTGTTAGTTTCTTTATTTACTCCGTAGTGAACCGCATTAAACCATTTCCCGCTCATATTTACTGGAGATCCATGAGTAAGGTGCCCACCATGAGATAAATCCATTCCCATTATTGTGTCCCCAGGTTTGAGTAGACTTAGGAAAACGGCAGCATTAGCTTGCGCTCCACTATGAGGTTGAACATTAGCCCAGTTTGCATTGAATAATTTTTTTGCTCTCTGAATAGCTAATTCTTCGATTTCATCAACAAATTCGCATCCACCGTAATATCTTTTTTGAGGTAATCCTTCCGCGTACTTATTAGTCAGGACTGATCCTTGAGCTTGCATAACAGCAATTGATGCAAAATTTTCGCTTGCTATTAACTCAAGGTGGGTTTCTTGTCTATTTTTTTCAGAATTAATTAAATTTGATATTACTGAATCACTTTCTTTAAGATTTTGAAGAATATGCATTGAATTTGATAAGTAATATTAATAATATAAACGATATTTTTTAGAAAAATATAAAAATAATGTTTCATAATCTTAAACGCGCCTGGAGAGATTCGAACTCCCGACACCCTGATCCGTAGTCAGGTGCTCTAATCCACTGAGCTACAGGCGCATAATTATGTAATATCTCTGTTTCAGGGTCTCTTAGTCAACTAGATTTCGGGTAAAATATTTAATATTAACAATCTTATTTTCATTTAATATGCCTATAAAGTGGTACGGAAATGGTGATTTAGAAGATCCTACCTATAAACATTTTTCTCGAATAGTAAATTTTGTGATTCACTGCATGATATTTACTGCAGTTTTAAGTGGTACTTACCTTTTAAAAGAGATTAAATATGAAATCGTTTTTTTTAACAATTTTGCAATAATCTGGTCAATTCTTTTAGGGTCCCATCTACTTTTTGTAATCATAAAAAAACCTAAAGATTTATAAAAACAATCAACTTAAATCAATTTTTATTCATGGACTCTCAGATATTGATAAGTGATCTAGAAAATATTATTTCAGAAAGGCTTTTTATAAAGATAGAAAAGTGGAATTTATATCTTGGAGATGCAGGTCTAGCTAGAAATCTTGCTATTGAATGTGTCAGTAATAAAGAACAAGGCCCATTAAAGGCTACAAAAATAAGTTTGCAAGCAATTAATGTAAAAGTAGGGGATGGAATTAACAATATTCCGCTTATTAATTTAATCACTACATCACAAATTCTTGAATTAGAAGAGATTTTGGAAAGTTTTTTTGATAATTAAATATTATTTTGATAAATTTTAAATTTATTAACGTTTAAAAATTTAGTAAGTAAAAAATAAATTATAAAAAAAGTTAAAGATCCAAATATTAATAATAAAAATTCTCCAAAATTTGAATTTAATTTATTCGTAGTTTTTAGAATATTGAAACAAATTGTGCTATCAATGAAAGATCCTAATGACATTAGGATAATTTTCTTCAATAAATCCAAGTTAGGCAAATATATATCTTCATTTCGCAAATTTGGAGCAAGCAAAATACAAACTATTAAATTGACTATTCCTGAAGATAAAATTATTCCAACAACACCAAAATTATATGGTGAAAGATTCCCAAAATTTTTTATTGGTGCACCAATAAAAACCCAATCAAAAAAAGCATTTAACATGATGCCTGCCAATGATAACTGAAAAGGGAATTTTGTTTTTTCTATTGAGTAATATGTTCTTACTAATAAATCCCTATAAAGATAAAAAGGTATGCTAACTGCATAAGCAATTAATATATGCTTTACTTTTAAAGTTGCTGCATAATCAAAAGCTCCTCTTTCAAAAACTAATTGTACAATTTGGTTATTAAAAGTTATGAAAAACCCAGTTAAAAATATAGTTGTAAAGAAACAGTATTCTATTCCAGACGTTAAGTTTTTTTGTATTCCTCTAAAGTCTTTTTTAATTATTAGTTTAGAAAATTGCGGGAGTAATGGCAAAATTAATGAGTTAGATAATATGCCTAATGGGGCTTGTATAAGAAAGTTTCCGTAAGCTAATCCCGATGCAGCTCCTTGAAAACTGGAAGCAAAAAACATATCAATAAACACATTGATTTGACTTAGACCTGATGAGATAGATGCTGGGATAATTAGTTTGAAAATCCTCTTCTCTTCATTTTTAAACAATTTAAATTTTGACTCTAATCTCAAGAGACCGATTTTATTTATTTCCCAGATTTGAAGAACAAACTGAATTAAAGTCCCTGTCAAAGTTGCAAAAGCTAGTAACCCGGTAAAAGTGAGGAAATTTGAAGATGTATCTTCTTGGTTGAAAATCCAACTAATTAAAATAAAAAAAATAATAGTTATGCTTGTTATGGCTGGGCTTATACTTGATAAAAAGAATTTATTACGGGAATTTAAAGCGCCAAAGCTCAAACCTATGAAGCCAGATAAAGGGATGCAAGGTGTCAGTATTCTTAATTGGTAGGTTGCAATTGATTTAGCTTCGTAACTCAAATTTGGGGATAATAATTCAATTAATACCCTGGCATTGAAGTAAATTAAAATAGCGAAAACTAATAATAGTATTGCAAGTTTTATGCTTACTTGAGTTAGAACAATCCCTCCTTTTTTTTTGTTAAGAGGGGTAAGAACTGTAACTACAGCATTATGTAATGGACCATTAATCCCTCCAACGATTATTAGCAAAAAACCTGGAATTATATATGCATAATTAAATGCGTCGTATGTTATTCCAACCCCAAAAGCAGCGGCTATAAATATTTGACGTATACATCCAGCTAATTTACTGAGAGTCGTACCAAATGAAATTGAAA
Source organism: Prochlorococcus sp. AG-402-K22 (assembly GCA_003216755.1). Classification (GTDB taxonomy): domain Bacteria; phylum Cyanobacteriota; class Cyanobacteriia; order PCC-6307; family Cyanobiaceae; genus Prochlorococcus_A. Next base: position 35,570 of record QCIJ01000014.1, read on the forward strand.
AAACATTATTTTTTAAAAATGAATGCATTTGGTTTAGCTAAAAAATTTTTTCAAGAAGATTGAGTTTCAATTATATTTGATTTTTAACTAGCGACATTTTTTATGAATGATCGGATAATTGAATTTGATCCACTAATTGAAGGGGTTTTAATTAACCGGTATAAAAGGTTTCTTGCGGACATTAAACTAGAGAGTGGAAAGATAGTAACTGCTCATTGCGCTAATACAGGTCCTATGAAGGGACTTTTGACCGAGGGAGCAAAGGTAAGAATAAGTGTTTCTTCTTCTCAGAAAAGAAAATTACCATTTACTTTGGAGCAGATATGTGTTTTCGATACAAACAATAATGAAGTTTGGGTTGGAATAAATACTCTTTTTGCAAATAAGTTAATTAAAAAGGTAATCGAGAAAGACTTGCTAAGAGAAAAAATTGGAGAAATAGAGATAATTAAATCTGAAGTGCCTTATGGAAAAGATAAAAAAAGCAGAATCGACTTTTTTTTAACTCCAAAATCTTCAAATCCTGATAATCGTAACATTTACATAGAAGTAAAAAACACTACATGGATCACAAAAGATATTGCTCTTTTCCCAGATACAGTAACGAAAAGAGGACAAAAACACCTTATAGAATTAAAAGAACTAATTCCAAGGAGTAAAAGTGTTTTAGTGCCTTGCATTACGAGAGAAGATGCTAATTTTTTTGCCCCTGGAGATGAGGCAGATCCTTTATATGGCAAGCTTTTTAGAGAATCTTTGACCGCAGGTATGATGATTATACCTTGCTCTTTCATTTTTCATAAAGACCACATAACATGGAATGGAATTAAACCTTTAAAAATGGGATGAAATTAATTATTTTGTTATGTTGAAGAAAAAATTTTTTAAATTAACAAATAATTTTTTAAGGTGCAACTATAAAATTGGTATAAACAACTACTAGACACTGATAAGTTTTTTGAATAAATTTAAATTTGAAAGGAAACAGCACAAACTGTTTTTTTGCAGATCTAATTTTTTTTTATGACCACTGCTTTGCAAACGCCTCAAAGGCGCTCTAGGTCCAAACTTCAAGATGCAAGTCTTGTAAATGGGCCTATGCTCCTTTTGAGGAGTATTCGAGGATTTAGTTCAAACCGCTCTATGTTGTGGCTTGCAACTGTTCCCCTAGCTTTGTTTGGTTTAGGTATTTTCAATCTTTCAGCTCATGCAGCTGATTTACCTGAGTTGAATGCAGCTTTTCTTGCTAACAATTTATGGCTTTTGATCGCTACTATCTTAGTGATCTTCATGAACGCTGGTTTCGCTATGGTTGAGGCAGGTATGTGCCGTTCTAAGAACGCTGTTAACATCCTTGCTAAAAACCTCTTTGTATTTGCTTTAGCTGTTACTTCTTACTGGTTTATCGGCTATTCATTAATGTACGGAGGAAGTGTTGCTGACGGATGGCTTTATTTTGGCGGCTTATTTTTTGATCCAACAGTTACCGCAGATATGGTGACTGATGCTGGATTAGTACCAACTGTTGATTTCTTGTTCCAGTCTGCATTTGCAGGAACTGCGGCAACTATCGTTTCCGGTCTTGTTGCTGAAAGAGTTAAATTTGGAGAATTTGTTGTTTTTGCGATTGTATTAACTGCATTTATTTATCCAATTGCTGGAAGCTGGAAATGGAATGGTGGTTGGCTTGATTCCTTAGGTTTTGTTGATTTTGCTGGTTCTTCAATCGTTCACTCAGTTGGAGCATGGGCAGGTCTTGTAGGAGCTATGCTCCTTGGACCAAGAATTGGCAAATACTCTGATGGAAAACCTCAGGCTATGCCAGGACACAATATGGCTATAGCTACATTAGGTGCATTAGTTCTATGGATAGGTTGGTATGGATTTAACCCTGGTTCTCAACTTGCAATGGATCAATGGGTTCCATATGTTGCTGTAACAACTACTTTAGCAGCAGCAGCTGGTGCTATTGGAGCAACTGTTGTTTCAACATTAACTTCTGGTAAGCCTGATCTTACAATGATTATTAACGGAATCCTTGCTGGTTTGGTTAGTATCACTGCTGGTTGTGGTGATATGACTCTTGCTGGAGCCTGGTTCGCAGGACTAGTTGGAGGAATCATTGTTGTATTTTCTGTTGCAGCCGTTGATGCTGCTGAGATCGACGATCCTGTAGGCGCATTCTCTGTTCACGGAGTTTGTGGTGTATGGGGTACTGTAGTCATTGGTCTTTGGGGTACAGCCGTACAAGGAGATGGAGCAGGTATGGGATTGTTCAATGGTGGAGGTATTACTCTTCTATTAGTTCAAGCTCTTGGTGCCGCAGCTTATGCTATCTGGTCACTAGTTACTTGCTGGATTGCTTGGTCCGTAATTGGAGGATTATTTGGAGGAATCCGAGTATCTGAAGAGGAAGAGACTCAAGGACTAGATATAGGAGAGCATGGAATGGAAGCATATCCTGACTTTGCATCTGCTAAATAATCTAACCTAAAATTAATTTTAGAAACCTGACTTATGTCAGGTTTTTTTTTTTTTACAAAAAATTGTTTTGAATGTTGTAATATCTAAAATATGGATACTCAAGCTTTTAGAAGATCTCTTCATCATTCTGATAGATACAATAGAAGGGGTTTCGATTCTCCAACAAAAAGAGCACAAGCTTTAGAAGAAGCTTACCAAAGTGATTTGATATCCTCAATAAGAGATAATGGTTTTACTTATACAAAAGGTAGACTAAATATAAAGTTAGCTAAAGCTTTTGGTTTTTGTTGGGGCGTCGAAAGAGCTGTGGCAATGGCTTATGAGACTAGAAGACATTACCCTAATGAGAATATTTGGATAACAAACGAAATAATTCATAATCCCTCAGTAAATGATCATTTAAGGAAAATGAATGTTAAATTTATTTCAGCCAAAAATGGAATTAAAGATTTTTCATTAGTCTCTAATGGTGATGTAGTTATATTACCTGCGTTCGGTGCTACTGTTCAAGAAATGAAACTACTTCATGAGAAAGGATGTCACATAATAGATACAACTTGCCCTTGGGTATCTAAGGTTTGGCATACTGTTGAGAAACACAAAAAACATGTTTTTACATCTATCATTCATGGAAAGTTTAAGCATGAAGAGACTCTTGCTACTAGTTCATTTGCAGGCAAATATTTAGTTGTGCTGGATCTAGAAGAAGCAAATTATGTATCTGAATATATTCTGGGTAGAGGAAACAGAAATGAATTTATGAATAAATTTGCTAAAGCTTTTTCTACTGGATTTGATCCTGATAAAGATTTAGATAGAGTCGGGGTTGCTAACCAGACAACTATGCTTAAAAGTGAGACCGAGGAAATTGGAAAAGTTTTTGAAAAAACCATGTTAAAAAAATTTGGACCAGAAAACATAAATAGTCACTTTTTAGCTTTTAATACAATTTGTGATGCTACCGAAGAAAGACAAGATGCAATGTTTTCTTTGGTTGATGAAGAACTTGACATTCTTGTTGTTATAGGAGGTTTCAATTCATCTAATACTACTCATTTACAGGAAATAGCAATTACTAAGAATATTTCTTCTTTTCACATAGATACTCCTGAGAGGATATCAGTTGAAGAAAACTCTATATTGCATAAACCACTAGGATCAGATTTAGAACTTAAAAATAATTTTTTACCCAGTGGAAATATTAATGTTGGAATTACTTCTGGCGCATCTACTCCGGACAAAGTTGTCGCTGATGTGATTGAAAAGTTAATTGGTATTGCTTCCTGAATTTGGACTAGTATTGAAAACTTTGCTTAGTTTTTTTAATTTATTACTCAGATATTTCCTAAAGATCTACTTATTTACTAGAATAATGGAAAAATTATGAAGTATGGAAGACAAAACACAGACTAATCAGGTTCAAACAGCCAGTATGAATAGAACTAAAGCGCCCCAAAAAGTTGAAGTTGTTGTTGCTAATCCATCTTCAGGGTCAGAAGTAAATATTCTTGGAGAATTATCAATTTTTATTTTAAGAATTGGGTTTTGTGCTTTGATGATCCATCATGGCCTAGAGAAACTTCAGGATCCACAAGGTTTTGCTGAGTTTGTAGTTGGTAAGTACTTTCCATTTTTGCCAGGTGATCCTGTTATTTGGACTTTTGGAGCTGCTATCACTCAATTAGTTTGCCCGGTAGGATTGGCTTTAGGGATTTTTGCTAGGCTTTCTTCTCTAGGACTATTCTCCACAATGGCATTTGCTGTTTATTTTCATCTTTTAGACACTGGATTAGAAGGTTTTCCTCTAGCAGTAGTTGAGGGTCATAATTATGCTTTCGAATTGTCTTTTATATATGGAGCTATTTCTCTTTACTTTCTATGTGCAGGCCCAGGAAGACTCTCTTTATTTAGAAAAACCAACAAGATTACATATTATCCAAAATCAAGCTAACTTAATGCAAAAAATGCCTTTTTTGCGTAAACACCATTGAGATCCCTTTCGAATCACACATATCAATACTTTCTTGGTCCCTCAAACTACCTCCAGGCTGGATTATTGCTTTTATTCCATACTCATTTGCAAGTTCAACAGTATCAGCAAATGGAAAAAACCCATCGCTTGCTAAAACAGCTTGAGAACATGATTCTTCAGCTGCTTTCAATGCTATTTTTGCCGCTCCAACTCTATTCATTTGTCCAGCTCCAATTCCAATAGTTTTTTGGTCTTTTGCAATTACAATTGCATTTGATTTTACGTGTTTACAAATTTTCCATGCAAAATTTAGATCTAAATTCATCTGATTACTGGGATTCTTTTTAGTGACTGAAATCCAACTTTCAGTTTTATCGTCACTATCATCATTTTCTTGAACAAGTAATCCTCCCATTATTGATTTATTAGAATTTTGGTTCTTTTTTGGAAGTGCATCTTTTGATAATTTTAAAATTCTTAAATTCTTTTTGATTTTTAAAATTTCTAAAGCTTCTTCATCAAAGGATGGAGCTAAAACACACTCTAAGAAAATATCTTTAAGGTTAATTGCAGTTTCATTATCTACATTAGAATTAAAAGCAACTATACCTCCAAATGCACTAACTGAGTCGCATTCCAAAGCATTTAAAAATGCTTGGGAGGCTGAATTACTTATGGAGGCGCCACAAGGATTATTGTGTTTTAGAATTATAGAGGCAAATTTATTTGTTGAAATATCACCTTTCTGTTCATAGCCAAATTCTAAAACTGTTGAAAGAGCTGACTCAAGATCCAATAGATTGTTATAACTTAATTCTTTACCTTGTAATTGTTCTGCTGCGTTCCATCCAATCTTACTTAAACCATACCAAAAAGCTTTTTGATGAGGATTTTCTCCATATCTTAGGGTCTTGATCAGTGGATAAGATTTAATATATTTGGAAGATTGTAAACTTTTCTCTTTACTTATCCAATTAGAAATTGCAGTGTCATAGTCAGCTGTATGTTGAAAAGCTTCAAAGGCTAATTTTGTTTTATATGAATCATTTAATTCCCCTTTTTTACTTTTTTCGAGAAATTCTTGATATTGGCTAGGATCTACTAAAACGGAAACGTCTTTGTGATTTTTAGCTGCAGAACGAATCATTGATGGCCCTCCGATATCTATATTTTCAATCGCATCTTCCCACTTAGATCCCTTTCCAATAGTTTTTTTAAAAGGATATAAATTTACAACTACTAAGTCAATTAGTTCAAGATGGTTTTCTACGATGTCTTTTTTATGTTCATTATCAGTTCTTTTAGCTAATATTCCTCCGTGGATTTTTGGATGCAAAGTTTTAACTCTTCCTCCAAGGATTTCTGGAGAATTAGTAAAATCTGAAACTTTAACAACTGGAATTTTTGCTTCTATAAGATGCTTGGCAGTTCCTCCACTTGATAGAATTTTATAATTAAATTTTTCTACCAATTCTTTACAAAATTGGATTATATTTTTTTTATCTGAGACACTTACTAAGGCTAATGGAGACATTATTGGAAAGTTTGCTTACTTAAGAATATAAACATGAAATACGATATCAATCATGAATATGTCTCGATTAGCTCTCAAACTGCAACTCATAGAATTATTTTGATGCATGGTTGGGGAGCTGATGCAGATGACCTTTTAACACTTGGAAAGGAGATTACTGAAAAAATAGATCTTGATTTTGAGGTAATTTCCCTGAGGGCTCCAGGATTACATCCAAGTGGTAAGGGAAGACAGTGGTATGGATTGTACCCACATGATTGGAATGAAGCTGAGATAGAGGTAAACAAACTTCTAGCTACATTAAAAAAATTTGATACCGATCAAATTTCACTCAAAAAAACAATTTTGGTGGGTTTCTCTCAGGGAGCAGCAATGGCAATTGATGCAGGATTTAGATTGAATTTAGGATTAATTGTTGCTTGTAGTGGCTATCCTCATCCAACCTGGTTTCTAGGGGAAAGTTGTCCACCATTGATTATTAGTCATGGCTTATTTGATGATGTAGTGCCAATCGAGGCTTCTAGGGGTATTTATGAAAAAGTTAAAAGCAAGACTTATAAATTATGTGAATTAATAGAATTTGATGGATTCCATCAAATAGATTCAAATTTAATTGATTTTATATGTACAAAGATAAATAGTATTTTTTAAACGAAAGCATATTCGTATTCTTCAATTTCTTCCCAATCATCTGCAGTAAGTTCTAGACCTTCAAATATTTTATCTTCTCCAATGCCTTCAACTACTACTTTTAATGATGGGAACAAAAAATGATTTTCTTCAGCGTATTGGGCGCTAAATAACCCTTTTTCACCCCAAAAAAATCTATCAGTTGTATGTTCATTTCTTCGGACATTGAAAACTGAAGGGGCAGATAATGCATTTTCAGCTATGAATCTTCTTGCAGCTGTAACTGGTTTATGTTTGCCGGTTTCGATATGATAAATAGGTACATGAGCCATTACTCTTTGACCAGCCAATCTTCTTCTGCTGATTCTTTTTCTTTTTTTTGACATTGATTGGTACTCCTGAAATTATTAATTAGATTAGTCTTATTTATTTTTACTAATCTTATATCTATGATCTTTGAATTCACTTCAAATTACATAGAGGACCCATCAACCCCTGATGTAGCTTAAAATATGATCAAATGTTCATATTTAGGGCTGGCTAAAGTCAGACCTCTTTATATATCTTAATACTTTTTTCATATTTTACAAGCCTTTTTCAAATTTTTTTTTAAAAAATAACTAAAAATTTCATTCACTATGAACCTCTCTAAAAAATTTGAAGAATTAGTCACAAAACAACTGGAGAGTTTTGGTTGTTCAATGGGAGTTACTCATTTAGTGTTGTATCTTGCTTCAGCTAAACAAGGAACCAAAGCATCTTTTGAAATGATTGGTCAATGGCCGCAAATTGATAAGCTTCTAATCTCAATAGAAGACGATCCCTCACTGAAAGTTTCTTTCCCAAATAGAAGATGGTACCCTCTCCAAGAAAACGATATTCTGCTTGGTGTCCTCAGGGTAGAAACTGATTTAAAAGGGGGTAATTGGCCAGTATCTCTTGATTCTAGATTAAAAGCACTTTCAATATCTTTAGCTAAATGCGTTTCTATCGAATTAGAACGTCAAACTAAAAATAAAGAAATTAATTTTTTAAAAAATCAGGTTAATGTAATAATCCATCAATTAAGGAACCCATTGGCTGCCCTAAGGACATATGCAAAATTACTTATAAAAAAACTTGGTTCTGATGATGACTCTATTGAAATAGTTCAACGCATGATAATAGAGCAAAAACAAATTAATCAATACATGGACTTTTTTGCTCAGTTAAATTCACCTATTCAACTTCCTCTGGAAATTGGAGAAGAAAGATTATTATTACCCCCAAATTTAGATAACAAAAAAGAAATAACTATTCAGAGTTTATTGAGGCCAATTTTAGAACGGGGTAAAGCTAATGCGAAATTAGAAAATAGAGATTGGATAGAACCTTCTCTTTGGCCAGATTGGACTTTATCGCCAGTAAAGGCAAAATATGCTGTAATTGCTGAAATAGTGGCCAATTTATTAGAAAATGCTTTTAAATATGCTCAAAAAGATGCTGAAATTGGGATCACCATTACAAGTAAAGGTTTGTGCATATTTGATAATGGAAAAAAAATAACCAAAAATGAAAATGAGAAAATTTTTCAAAAAGGTTTTAGAGGATCCGCTGCTAAGAAAAAAGACGGCACTGGTGTGGGACTTTTTTTAGCAAGGAAATTAGCAAAACAAATTGGGGGAGACCTTAAATTATTAGGAAATTACTCAACTGATCATACTGAGGAATTAAACAACCTTAAGAAGAAAAATATTTTCTATTTAGAACTGCCTACAAAAGAATTGCATACATGAATAACATTGCTGTTTCGACTAATACAACACTCGCACCGCAGGCATCTCCATTGAAACCTCCAATTATATTTCCCAGTATGTTTGGGATAGAATAACTTAACAAAATACCAATCAAAATAAGAATTAAAAATTTAATTAATATTGCTTGTGATGTAATTGAAAATAATTGGTATGTAATGAAAATGCAAAGAAAAATAATGGAGATCAAAGATTCTTTTTTAAATCCATTCCAAAACTTTTTATGACTAATAGATTTTTTCTGATAACTCAAATATTTAAACTTTTCTATAAAAAATAAATTTGAAAATCTTCCCCAAAATAAGCATATTGGCAAAACAATAATTATTTGATTCTGAATTTTGATAATGCAAGCAATTTGAATTAAAGTTATAAAAACTAGAGATTGAACGCCAAAGGACCCGACTTTACTGTCTTTCATAGCTTTTAAACGTTTCTTTTTGCCAGCAAAAATGCCATCGAAAGTATCCATTAAACCATCTAGATGTAGACCACCAGTAATTAAATATCCTGAAGCTAAACAGATTAATGTAGATGTATAAATTGACCAAGAGTTGGTTCTTAAAAAAAGAAAAATATAACTCTGCATTGTTCCAATAAAAAATCCTAAAGGCGGCGCAAATTGTGCAATATTTTTAAATATGGGATTAATTAAAGGTATCTTTGGAAATGTCGTATAGAAAATCCAAGATCCAGCAAAATTTTTTATTAAATATTTTTTGATGAGAAAAAATAGATTCAATAATAAATAATAAGGTAGATTAATGAAAAAGGATCAAAAATTTTATAAATTATCGTGTTTGAATTTGAAATTACATCGAATTGCAGTAATACAGGGGCAAGAACTGGTATATTTCATACACCAAATGGTCAGGTAAACACACCAAAATTTATGCCTGTGGGCACATTGGCAACGGTTAAAGGGATTTCATCTAAGCAGTTAATCTCTACAGGGTCAGAAATGATTCTCTCAAATACCTTTCATCTTCATTTACAGCCTGGTGAAAAACTAGTTAAAGAATCTGGCGGAATACATAAGTTCATGAATTGGCCTAAGCCTATTCTTACTGATTCAGGAGGATATCAAGTTTTTAGTTTGGCTAAATTAAACAATATTTCTGATAAAGGTGTGGAATTTAAAAATCCAAGAGATGGTAGTCATGTATTTTTATCACCTGAAAAAGTAATACAGATTCAAATGGATCTTGGATCGGATGTTGCGATGGCTTTTGATCATTGTCCTCCTCATACAGCTAACGAAAATGATATTGAGGACTCTTTACAAAGAACTCATTCATGGTTACAAAAATGTGTTGAGACTCATCAGAAATCCAATCAAGCATTATTCGGTATAGTTCAAGGTGGTAAGTATCCTAGATTGAGAGAATATAGCGCAAAATATACAAGTTCTTTTGATCTGCCTGGAATAGCAGTGGGAGGAGTCAGTGTTGGCGAGGCAGTCGAAGAAATACATAGTGTAATTAAGTACGTCCCAAAATTCTTACCAATAAATAAACCAAGATATTTGATGGGAATTGGCTCTTTAAGAGAAATTTCTTTAGCTGTTGCTAATGGATTCGATATATTTGACTGTGTTTTGCCTACAAGACTAGGAAGACATGGGACTGCATTTTTTAATGATGAACGATTGAATTTGCGAAATGCTCGATTTAAAAATGACTTTTCTCCAATTGACAAAACTTGTAAATGCGAGACATGTAAATCCTATTCTCGAGCATATTTGCATCATCTAATTAGAAATGACGAAATATTAGGCCTAACCCTCATAAGTCTGCATAATATTGCTCATTTAATAAGATTTACCAATGCAATTTCTTCTGCAATTAGAGATAATAGTTTTACAAATGATTTCGCTCCTTGGAAAACGTCCTCTATTGCTCACTATACGTGGTAACGTCTAATCATAATTAATTAAATTATCAAAAAGGTGCTCATTCTATTTAATACATTTGCTGAATTGCCCGAGGCTTACAAGGCCTTCGCTCCAACTGTTGATGTTCTTCCACTTATTCCTTTATTTTTCTTTTTATTGGTATTTGTTTGGCAAGCTGCAGTTGGATTTAAATAAAATTCTTTTAGTTTAGATTGTTTGTATTAGAAGGGATTTTCAAGTGAAATTGCATCTCCAGAATTATCTACAGCACTCTCTATAAAATCAGCAATTTTTAATGCTCTTGAGGCTTGCTCTCCATCTACCTCAGGTTTTTCTTTGCCCTGAACGCATTTAAGAAAATGCTCCAGTTCTGCATAAAGAGGTTCAATGGATGTTGTGCTAACTTCTTCGACATATCCATCATTTCTATAAACTAATTCTCCATGCTCTGCTGTGTATGATTCATGAGACTTTCGATGGATTTGTAAAGAGTGATTTAAGAAATCAGTTTCTACTAGGCCATTTTGGCAGTGAGCACTTAAATTTCTAATTTTTTTGTGACTCATTTTGCTTGCAGTTAGGCTCGCAATAACATTATTTTTAAAAACTAAAGTAGCATTGACATAATCTATTAATCCATCGCTATTTCTTCCTCCAACTGCTGCTAATTTGTGTATTTTTGAGTTTACAAGCTCCAAAATAAGATCAATGTCATGAATCATTAAATCCATTACCACAGATACATCATTTGCTCTGTCTGCATGAGGACTGTGCCTCCTTGCTTCTAAAACAACAATTTCTTCATTATTTACTATTTTATTTAATTCTCTAAAAGCAGGATTAAATCTTTCAATATGCCCAACTTGTAATAGGCAGTTACTTGCATTGGCGGCCTCTATTAAAGATTTTGCTTCCAACTCGTTAGCTGCAATTGGTTTTTCAATGAGGACGTTAGCACCTCCCTTGAGACAATCTAGTCCTACTTTTTGATGAAGTAGTGTAGGTACAGCGATACAGATAGCATCAACTTTTGGAATTAGGTCCTTATAATCCTTGAACCATTCACATTGAAATTGCTCAATAGCTAATTTGCCTCTCTCTTCATTTGGATCTGCGACTCCAATGAGATTCGCATCTTTGAGTAAACTTAGTACTCGAGCATGATGCCAGCCCATATTTCCTATACCTATGACTCCAACCTTTACGGGTGATGAGGTTGGTTGCATAATTTCAAATCCATATATTTATTATCATTATCCTCTATGGGGAGTCACATTTAGCTTTTGGGGAGGATTATTTTAACACGATCAATTTTTGGGCCTGACATAGAAATAACTTCAAATTTAATGTTATTAAAATCTAAAACGTCGCCAATTTTTGGAACCATTTGAAATTTTTCTAGCAGAAATCCCGCAAGGGTATGGTAGTCTGCGCCTTCTGGAATAGCACATCCTAACTTTTTATTGATATCTATAATTTCTGATTTTCCAGCTATTGACCATTTTTTAGAGAAATTATCTAACATTCTCATATCTGAATAAATTCTATTATTGAGCATTTCCTCTCCAACTATTTCGCCATTTAGATCAGCTGCAGTTATGAGCCCCTCTGTCCCACCGTGTTCATCAACTACTAGTAAGAAAGGATTGTACTCTCTTACTATTGGTAATATTTCTGCTAATGAACATGTCTCTATTATTTTTGTCACTGGTAAAAGGTAGGGCTCCAATAATGTATCGGCTTCCATTTCACCCTTTGAAATTGGTTTAGCTAAATAACGCAAATCTAATACACCTAATATATCATCTAAAGACTCACCAATCACAAAGAAGCGAGCATGTCTAGTCTTATCTACCTGTTTCATAAGTGCTGAAAAGGTTATGTTTTTTGGCAGAGTTACCATTTCAGATCTTGGAATCATCACTTCTTTAACCTGTGTATCTTTTAAAGCAAAAACTCCTTCAAGAATATTCTTCTCATCTGGTTTTAAACCTGTTACATTATCTGTTTCTATGAGAGTTTCTAATTCTCCTGCTGATAAACCAGAATTTAAGGAATCCCATTTGTTATTTAAATTGAACAAGCCTAAGCAGGCGCTTGCAAAGAATTCAATTATTTTAACAATAGGATTCATACCTTTCCTAACTGCATCGAATATGGTGGTTAACCTTAATGCAGCAGATTCAGGATTATTAATTACTAGGGCTTTAGGAATTAGTCCAGAAACAAGAGTAACAACTAAAA
>QCIJ01000015.1 GCA_003216755.1 Prochlorococcus sp. AG-402-K22
AACTACAAGTTCTACTCAGGTCCCTATCTCTGATGATGGCAGTGCAAGTTTTACAATTGCAGGAACTGCTTCTCCTGGTTATACATTATCGATTGGCACCATCAGTGAAGATCCAGACGGAACAGGAACTTTAAGTTATAGTTGGCAGTCGTCTTCTGATAACTTCACCTGGTCAGAAGTTGCAACAACTGATTCCTATATCATTCCATTATCTGACCTTGATAAATTTATCAGGGCAGAGATTAACTACACTGATAATCAGGGCTTTGCAGAAAGCTTTACCACCGCATCTGTTGATTTAACCTTCGATGCCTTTAGATATTTTCTTGGTTATAAAGATCTTTATTCCTATTCCAGATATGGTGCTTATTTAGCTACTGCAAAAGATCACTACCTAAATTATGGTTACGCGGAAAAAAGAAAAATTGATAATTTTAATGAATACAATTATCTTGCCGGCAATAATGATTTAATGTCCAGCATTGGAAATAATCCTAATGCAGCACTAAATCACTATATAAATCATGGATTTGGAGAAAATAGAGATATCGACAATTTTGATAAATATAGATATCTAGCCAGCAACCCCAATCTTGTAAGTACTTATAAATATAACCTTGATGATGCGGCTCGACATTATGTCGAGATTGGTTTAAATCAAGGATTATCAACGGATGATTTTAATGAATGGGATTATATCGCAGGTTATGATGATTTGATTAACGCTTACAGCAGTAATACCAATCAAGCAGCAAAGCATTATATAAATCATGGTCATGGAGAAGGTAGAGACTTAGACAACTTTGATGCGCAGGATTATCTTGCCGGTTATCCAGATTTAATTGAAGCCTTTGGTATTCATACTTATAAAGCAGCAAAACACTATATAGAAAATGGTCTTGCAGAAGGTAGATCAAGAGATAATTTCGATGAATACAGTTATCTTGCAGGCAATCCTTCTCTGATTAATAGATACGCTGATAACATCCATAATGCAGTTTGGCATTATTTAGAAATTGGATTGTCTGATGGATTATCAGCAGATAGTTTTGATGAATATAAATATCTGGCAAGTAACCCTTCATTAATTAATCAATATACAGATGAGATAACAGGAGAAGTAATTGGTGCTGCCAAACATTACGTAGAAACTGGTTTTAATGCTGGATTATTAGCTGATAGTTTTGCTGAGTACAGCTATCTGGCAAGTAACCCTTCATTAATTAATCAATATACAGATGAGATAACAGGAGAAGTAATTGGTGCTGCCAAACATTACGTAGAAACTGGTTTTAATCTAGGATTAATAGAGGATGATTTTGATGCATGGCAATATCTTGCAGGTCATGATGATTTGATTACTGCTTTTGGCAATAACACCACTCAGGCAACCAAGCATTATGTAATTGATGGATATCTAGAGGGCAGAGTAATTGATGGTTTTGATGGAACGACCTATTTAGATAATTATGATGATTTGATGAATGCCTTTGCTGGGGATGTAGGCATGGCTGCTCAACATTATGTAAATCATGGCTTTGCAGAGGGCAGGGTTTTTACTCCTCTTATTATTTAGAATTTATTATTTAGATTTTATTTAGGTTATTTAAAGAATCCTTTGATAAGAACGTTCTTTAACTCTCCTCTCATCACTCAATCAAAACTCTTGCCCTGTTTTAGATGCTGAAGAGATAAAAAAGCAGGAACAGAAAGAAGCTATTGAAAGACTCTATCCCTAAAATTTTAAAAACAAATTTCCGAGCCCTCATATCGTTATGGCAAGGACCTAAATTAACCCCTAAGGGGTCTAGGCGGCTCTCAGAGAGAGTTAAAGTTAAAAGCTAATACTTATGGTATAACTTTACAGATGAACTAGTGCAGGACCACGTATACAGAAAGACTTTAAGTCATGTCAATTATTCCTGCAGGTTTAGCTGGTCCTGCATATATTAACTATTTCTTAAAGGAAAAGCCGGTAAATAGATAAATATTGGACCAAACTATTCAAGTTTTTTTATTTTAAGTGATCTGTTTCTCAAGCTATAGCTTAATTATGTTAGCAATCGCTAATATGGTCCTGCATCTGGTCCTGCAATTTGGTCCTGCACCTTGGTCCTGCACACCAAATTCATAAAATAAAAAGACCTATCAAAAGCCTGTTATAATAAGCAGTTTGATAGGTATTACCGGATCCCCGTCAGTTCTCTGCTGCATCGACCTGGAAATACCAGAAGAGGATTCAAAGTGGGCTTTCGTTTCCGATTACAAGATCGGTTTACTACCGCATCACGACAGACGCCTCATGTCGAAAGAGAGTCAGATCAGAGCACATAAAGAAGAACTTAACCAAAGATCCAGTGACTTAACTCTAACTTATTTTTTTATGCATTTGGAGATGGCCAAATGTCTCTTACGGTAGTTAATAAATCTTGCGCTTCATCATATCTTTCTGAATGCGTTTTACCATTTAATAAAAATGTGATATGAGCCATTTTTCTCCCCAACATTTCTCGAGATTTACCATAACAGTGAATATTAGAACCCTCTATTTCAGATAACATTTTAACTCTTGTTTCCATTGAAATTGGGAAATTCTTTTTTAATCCCAGTAGATTTATCATAATTGCCCCTTCACAGTTCATTTTAATTTCAGGTGGCATTATCCCAGAGGAAATACAAACATATTGATCAAACTGACTTGAAGTACAAGCTTCAATAGAGAAATGGGCTGAGTTATGTGTTCTAGGAGCTATTTCATTAATTAAAAGACCATTATCTCCATAGAAGAATTCAATAGCTAAAACTCCAACGTAATTAAGTTCATTGACTATCGAAGAGAAAATATTTATTGCAAATAAGTTCAAATCATATTCTGTTGTTCCAGGTGCAAGAACCCAATCACAAACATGCTTTGATTGGAATGTCTCAACGACTGGAAAGAATCTTATCTTACCTGTTCTATCTCTAGAACCAACGAGAGCTAATTCTTTTTCATACTCTATCCATTCTTCTATTAACCATTCATCAGAATTATTCTCTTTTAAAAAATAATCTAAATCTTCTTTTGATTCTATTTTTTTGTTTCCTTTACCGTCATATCCACCTTTATTTGATTTTGCCATTAGAGGGAGAGTCCAATTATTGATTTCCTCATCAGAGAGATTTTTAAAATCTTTAATACTTATCCATTTTGGACTGGGAATATTCATACTATCTATTAATTTTTTTTGAGAAAACCTATCTACTAAGGGCTTAATTGCATTAAGGCTTGGAACAAAAATATCGTTATTGTCAATTAAATTTAATTTATCAATTTTTATCCACTCATTTTCAAAAATTATTTTTTCACACTTATTAATTAATGATTTATTACCTCTTATCTTTAAAGGATCAGCTTCTATAACATGATCTGCTTTTAGACAGGCAGGATCATCACAAGATTTTGTTTGCACACATACTTCTAAATCTCTTTTTTTTGCTGCCTCGGTTAACATCAAAGCCAGTTGACCACCTCCAATTATTCCTAGGGAATAATTTTTCTTAATACCGTTTATATTATTTTTAAAACTCATAGCATGATTTTATTACCATTTCTAATTCTTATCAACTGAATTTTTAAGTATCTAGAGCTTAGATTTTGCTAATATATAAAGTATTTAATACCAAGTATTTATAAATTTTAACTAGGTAATCAATTGTGAATAAGAGAAAAATATTAGTCCCATTAGGTGATAAGTCATACGAAGTAACTCTAGAAGCAGGGATACTGGATAATATCAGCGAAGAACTTTTAAAAATTGGAATAACAAAGAATAGAAAAATACTTGTGATTTCTAATGAAGAAATATCAAATTTATATGGAGAAAAATTCTTAAATAATTTGAAAGATAATAAATTTCAGGCCCAAATGTTCCTTATCAAGGCTGGAGAAGCAAATAAAAACTTAAAAACCTTAAGTGAAATATATGATGCCGCATTTGAATTTGGTTTAGATAGACATTCAATAATCATTGCCCTTGGAGGAGGCATTGTTGGAGATGTAAGTGGTTTTGCAGCTGCTACTTGGCTGAGAGGTATCGAATATATTCAGATTCCAACAACATTATTATCGATGGTTGATTCATCCGTCGGAGGGAAAACAGGAGTAAATCATCCAAAAGGCAAAAATTTAATTGGAGCTTTCAATCAACCTAAAGCAGTTTTTATTGATCCAGTAACTTTAAAAAGTTTGCCCAAAAGAGAATTTAGTGCAGGCATGGCCGAAGTAATAAAATACGGAGTTATAAAAGATAAACAACTTTTCGAATACTTAGAAATTGAAAAGAACAAGAATGAACTTATAAATCTCAATAATGAATATCTAATTAAAATAATTAATAGTTCGATTAAAACAAAATCTCATGTCGTTTCTAAAGACGAACATGAAAATGGTATTAGAGCAATATTGAATTATGGTCATTCTTTTGGTCACGTTATTGAAAATTTATGTGGATACGGCAAATTTCTACATGGTGAGGCGATATCAATTGGGATGAATATAGCGGGGAAAATAGCAATAGAGAAAGGGTTATGGTCTAGAGAACAATTAGAGAGACAGCAGATTCTTTTGGAGAGTTACGATCTACCTACCAAGATCCCCAAAATAAATAAAGAAGACATTATGAAAATACTTATGGGCGACAAAAAAGTTCGTGATGGAAAAATAAGATTCATCTTACCGAAAGATATCGGTGATGTAGGTATATATGATGACGTAGAGGATTCATTATTTTTAAAGTTTTTTTCTTAACCAAAACAGGTTGAATTAATATTCATTTTCTTTTCATTAAACTTATTAAAAACAAACCACTTAAAATCACCAATACAGACAGGATCAACCAGTCTCAGTAATGCCTCTCTTCTTAAAAGAGCATTAGATAAATCCTCCTTAAATTCTTCCTGAATCCCATAAAGTCTCTCTGCTAATCCAAGCGCCAACAAAGCCTCTCCTTGTTTAGTTATTCCAACAGTATTAAATCCTAGATTCTCAGCATCATTAATTAAAGTTTCTACACACAGATGAGATGTTAAATCGCAATTTCCAGGAGAAACTAGGACATTATTCATCATTTTTTGATTTTTATAAGTAACCATCGTCCCATCAGAATTCCTAGAGGTATAGTATTTCTCAGCTTCTTTGGCGTAATCAATTATCAATAAGATACCATTATTGATTCTCCTATAAAGGGCTTTTAACCACTTTAAGTTATCTACGTGCCATTCTGTCGTCCATCCTTCAAGGGCATCTTTAGGCGGAATAGTTATACCCATTTTACTTTTAGCAAATTCGATACTTTTTCCCAATTCACTTGTAATTGGCATTTCATCAAGAAATAATCTACTGGATTTTTTGTCTATAGATACTGCTTGTCGGAATAATTTTCCTTTTGAAAAGGTAATTCTCTCTACCGGAAAAGCATCTAAAACCTCATTTGCTATAACTATTCCATTGAAATTATTTTCCTCGACTTCTTCCAAACCTTTCCATGAAATATCAATGCCTAAGTTTAAAAAATCGTCCAATTTATTTTTTTGTTTTTCTACCATCCCTTTATTAGGTTCAATAATTATAAAAGAAACTCCTTTCAATAAATTCTTGCTACTTCCTAATAAATATTTAATTAATCCACTCATAAAGCTTCCTTCCCCTCCTCCAAATTCAATTACAGCTAATTTCTTATTAGATAAAAGAATACATTTGAACTGAATCAACCAATCTTCTACTTGTTTACCAATCAAAAAAGCAAAATCATCTGACATTGAGGATGATGTAACAAAATCGCCTCGAATGCCTAATTTAGCTTTACCACTGCCATAGTAACCATTGATAGGATCATTTAAAACAAAATTCATATAGTCATAAAAACTTATAGTCCCACCCATATTTATTATTTTTTTTACTAACCAATCTGGATTATTCGCAGGTAAGCTATTCATCGGCGAAAATATAAGGAGACAAAACTTATTTATGCCTTCAAAGACTAACTATTTATTGGGAATATTTCTATCTATATTAGTTTTAATTTCACATAAACCCGTTTTAGCTATAAATAATCCAAATCTCCTACCAGAAGAAAAAACACCCGTAATTGATTTAGCTAGAACATTAAGCCCTAACCAGAAAAAATCTTTAGAGGATAAGCTCAAAAATCTAGAAATTGAAAGTGGGTGGAAAATTAAATATTTATCTCAGTTTGAGAGTTCTCCTGGAAGCGCAATTAAGGACTATTGGGATTTAGATGAGACAAGTTTGTTAATAGTTGCAGATCCCAGAGGAGGAAATTTACTCAACTTTAACGTCGGAGAGGCTTATTTTAATTTTATGCCTAGGTTATTTTGGGTTGAACTTCAAACAAGATTTGGTAATCAATATTATGTAAAAGATCACGGTGAGGATGGTGCAGTATTAGATGCAATTAATTCAGTAAAGATTTGCCTTGAAAGAGGAGGTTGTCAAGTCGTCCCTGGCCTACCCAAAGAGCAATATATATGGACTTTATGTACTTCCATTCTTGGAGGTTTAGTCGCAGGTTTCGCATCTGCTCCAAGGAAAGAAGGTCAAATAATATCAATTGGATTTTTAGCTCTTCTTTCCCCTTTATGGGGAATGTTATTTGGAATTTTTGGTTTAGCACCGATAATATCCAGAACAAATGATTTATTACCTTTATTTAAAAATGGTTTAGCTTTTACAGCTGCAGGAATTGCGGGTTATATCTTATCTCAAACATTGTTTGCAAGATATGAAAAGCCCAAAAATACTTAAAATATGATCAAAAACATCTAATCCTATAAAAATTTATCTTCTTTACAAATTTCACCAGATTCTGAATACCATCGATGAGAAACATTTATTAATTCCTTTTTTTCAAACTCAATCCATGAAAAGTTAATTAATAATTTCCCATCTTCATCAGTTTTATATCTTGGTACTACAGCAGTGTTGAAATAAATTGTTCCTTTGCTATCAATTTTAAACATCTCTCTTAAACCAAGATTTCTTTTAAGACGATTGTGCATATGTCCAAAAATTACAAGCTCGACTTTTCTTTTCTTTTGTATTTGAGAAATAGCTACAGACAAATCTCTATCTCCCCAATCTAAAGATGGTAATTTCCAATCTTTCCCACAAATACTTTTAGGTTCTGAGCCTAAACCAGAAGGGCCAGCATGAGACATAATTATTAAGGGAATATCTTCAATAGTCTCCTCTGAACATTTGATAATTTTATTTATTGAATCTTGTTCAGTGATAGGTCCATAAACGCCTTTAACTTCTTTTGAAAGATAATAACCGCCTCCAGAACTACATGGTCTTGCAGATAATAAATTTATTTGATTATTAAAAACTTTTAAATCCCATGCACAATATTTTTCACCAAGAACACGTATCTGCTTTGAAAGTATTTCACCTGTAGAATCCTTACCTCTATCATGATTTCCTAAAATCACAAAAGTAGGAATTTTGATCTCATTGATTTTTTTTATTATTTTGACACTCCCATCAGAAATATCACCAACAAATAAAACAATATTTGGTTTAATAATCGATAAGACTTTCAAGTCTAATTCAGACCATTGACCATGACAGTCACCAACAATAGCAATTTTTAAATTTGTCAGAATTTTTTCTGTTATAAGGCATATAATCTATTTAGAGATATTCTAAATCCTGACAAGTATAACTTCTACTGCAAAACAGAAATCCGTTCAAACCGAAGAGAATTTGATTTCTGAAATAAAGGAGCGTTGCAAAAAAGCTAATGCCATTATTCTTGCGCACTATTATCAAGCTCCAGAGATTCAAGAAATTGCAGATTTTATTGGCGATTCATTAGATCTTTCTAGGAAAGCTGCAAATAATGATGCAGATATAATAATTTTTTGCGGTGTACACTTTATGGCAGAAACTGCAAAGATACTTAGCCCAAACAAAACAGTTCTATTACCAGATATTGACGCAGGATGCTCATTAGCAGACGATTGTCCCTCAGATAAATTTCAAAAATTTAGGGAAGAAAATCCAGATCACTTTGTCATAAGTTATATAAATTGTACTGCAGAAGTAAAAGCGCAAAGTGATCTGATTTGTACAAGCAGTAATGCAGTCTCATTAGTTAAAAAGATACCTGAAGATAAGAAGATAATATTTGCTCCAGATCAGAACCTTGGGAGATGGGTACAAAAAAATTCAGGAAGAGATCTTAAATTATGGCCTGGCAGCTGCATTGTTCATGAATCATTTAGTGAAGAAGCACTACTAAAATTAAAATATCAAAATCCAGGATCAAAAGTCATTGCTCATCCTGAATGTAGTCAAAATTTATTAACCTTATCAGACTTTATTGGGTCAACAAGTAAACTACTTGATTTCGTAAGTAAAGATCCATCTAAAACATATATGGTATTAACTGAACCTGGAATAATCCATCAAATGAAGAAGAAAGAACCTAATAAAATCTTCATTGAAGTTCCAGATATAGAAGGTTGTAAATGTAACGAGTGTCCATATATGAAATTAAATACTTTAGAAAAAATTCTAGATTGTTTGAAAAATAATTCCCCGTCTATCGAACTTGACCCAGAAATAATAAGAAAAGCCTATGTGCCAATAAAGAGAATGCTGGATATGAGTAATTAATTTAATGAAAATACTTTATCTTGCTTATTAATTTTTAGGAATGCATTAAGGTTTGGAATGTTAGGCTTAAATTCACTTATCTGATTCTTTCTATTAATTAGATTTATTAGCTCTTTTTCACCAGCTCTATATTGTTTATCTTTTCTAGTTCCAATCTCTCTTTGGAGAATAGGGTTAATATTCATTTTCACTTCTATGTCAGGAATAATTCCAGATTTATTTATATCAGTGCCGTTCGGAGTTAAATACTTAGCGACTGTAACAGTTAACCCTGAACCATCAACTAACGTTCTCATAGATTGAACTAGACCTTTACCAAAAGTTTTCTTCCCAACTAATTTTCCTCTTTTATTATCTTTTATTGCACCAGAAACTATTTCGCTGGCACTAGCAGAACCCTCATTTACTAAAACAACTAAGGGCTTTTTTGTTAGAGCTTGACCGTTTCCTCTTTTTGTTTCTTTTAAACCATCTTTACTGACTGTACTTACAATTACTCCTTTGTTAATGAAGTGCCTTGAGATATCAATGCTTGATTCTAATAAACCTCCTGGATTACTTCTTAAGTCAAGAACATATCCTGCAACTTTTCTCGTTTCTAAATCTTTAATAGCATCTTTAGTCTCTTTTGATGCATTTGCATTAAATTGTTTAATTCTCACATAGCCAATTAATAAACCGTTTTTGGATTGATTGAGTTTACTTGATACAGATTTTATTTCAATCCTTTCTCTTGATAAAATCTTAAAAAAAGATTTAGAACCTCTAAAAATTTCAAGCTTAACTTTAGTACCTCTCTGTCCTCTTATTAATTTAACGGCCTCCTCAATATTCATTCCTTCAGTAGAAATATCATCTATAGATAATATTTTATCTCTAGCTTTAATTCCAGCATCAAATGCAGGGGTGCCCTCTATAGGAGAAATAATTATTAAATCATCAGATTCTTTATCTTTGATAATTTGGATACCAACTCCAGTTAATTCACCAGAGGTATCAATTCTCATTTGATTAAATTCCTTAGGTTCTAAAAATCTTGTATAAGAATCATCTAAGTTAGAAAGCATAACTCTAATAGCATCATATGCTTCATTGCTGTCTGAATATGTTTTTGATAAAACTTCTTTTCTTAGATTAATCCAATTAGACTTTTGAAATTTACCACTTGAATCAAGAAAATCTCTATATACAATTTGCCAAACATGATCAATTACTTCTTTATAACTATTATTTAAAACTGTTGCTCCTGCAAAATTATTTAAAAATAGCCCAGAGAAGGTTGTCGCGAGCAGAATTATAAATTTTTTTTTTAACAATTTTCTTATCTTCAAAAGAGTTCGATATTTTCATTATAAAAAGAATTTATTTATAATTTCAAAATTTGACAAATCCTTAAGGATCAATCCACTTCCCATCATCCTTAATAAGTTGGATTAAAGCATTAACCCCCTCATCTTCAGGTACTCTTTTTATCTCTTCTTTCCTTCTATATAACGCAATAGTCCCTTTGCCTTTCCCAACATAACCATAATCAGCGTCTGCCATTTCTCCAGGCCCATTAACAATACATCCCATTATTGCTATATCTAGACCCGTCAAATGTGAGGTAGCGTTCCTAACTTTGTCTACAACTTCTTCTAGATTGAAAAGGGTTCTCCCGCAACTAGGGCAACTGATGTATTCAACCATTGTTTTTCTTAATCCTAAAGATTGCAAAATTGAGTAGCAAACTGGTATTTCCTTCTCTGGGGCTTCTGTTAAAGAAACCCTGATGGTATCCCCTAATCCCTCTGCCAAAAGAGTTCCAATTCCAGCGGTACTTTTAATCCTTCCATAATCACCATCTCCAGCTTCAGTCACTCCCAAATGCAATGGATAATTATATCCTTCTGAGTCAAGCCTATCTGCGATCATTCTGTAAGCCGCCATCATGACCGGAGCCCTAGAAGCTTTCATAGAAATAATTATGTTATGAAAATCAAGCTCATCACAAATTTTGACGAACTCCATCGCAGATTCTGTCATCCCTAATGGCGTATCTCCATAAGTAAAAAGCATCCTCTCAGATAGAGACCCATGATTAACTCCAATCCTTAGAGCTTTGTTTTCAGCCTTTAAAACTTCAACTAAAGGGGTAAATCTTTTAAGTATTGTTTGTTTAATAGTTTCAAATTCCTCATCTGTATATTCAGTTCTTGTAGGGTCTGATTTTTCAAACACAAACAATCCAGGATTAATTCTTACTTTATCAACATGTTTTGCAACCTCCATTGCAATTTTCATACCATTATGGTGAACATCAGCTACCAAGGGGGTGTTGATATTATTTTCTAATAATTTTGCTTTAATATCTCCTACTGCTTTTGCGTGTGCTAAGGAAGGGACAGTTAATCTTACTATTTCACAACCTACATCATGAAGTCTTTTGATAGCTAAGGAAGCATTTTCGACATCCATAGTATCTTCATTTATCATCGATTGAACTCTTACTGGATAATCACTTCCAACAGCTACATCACCAACCATTACTGTTCTAGTTATCCTTCTCTCAATATGAGTTGAATATCTTTTGGAGAGACTATTAACCTCTTTTGATTGAGTTAATGACATTAAAATTCTTGATATTCAAAAAGGATTCACTAAATTATACGGCATATAGTTTACCACTTACATTCTCTAGGTCTTTCAAAGTTAGATGGTAAGGTTTATTGATTTCTTTTGAAGGAAATCTCAATAAATAAGATGGATGAAAAATTACCATAATTTCTCTCCTATCTTTTTTAATCCATTGCCCTCTTAAATTACTTATAGGATCTTTAACTTCTAAAACAGCTCTCATAGCAGTCGAACCAGTAAGTAATATAAATTTTGGATCAACAAGCTTTATTTGCTGTAATAACCAAGGTTTATGAATATTAATTTCTCTAGAAGTGGGTTTTCTATTATTTGGTGGACGACATTTAATTACATTGCAAAAATAAACATCCTTCTTGAAGTCAATCCCCGCTTTTATCAATAATTCGTTTAATAACTTCCCGGATTTACCTACATATGGTTTTCCCTCTAAGTCTTCCTGTGCTCCAGGCGCCTCACCAATTATCAATAAATCTGCAAATACACTTCCTCTCCCAATAACTAACCTTTTCACCGAAAATAAAACTTTAAATATTTTTTATCTTAAGAACTCAAAACATGAAAATAAAATAGATTAAGAAAATGAACTAAATTAAACCATTATGTGATACTTTTATTTATTGTTAATTTATGCATTTGTCATTATTAAAAGTTATATTTGAAAAGTTATAAGTCAATGAGTCAAGTTAATTTATCTGAACGGGCACTTTCAATTGAGCCTTCTCTTACATTGCAGATAAGTGCTAAAGCAAATCAATTATCTGCAGAAGGAGTAGATATTTGCAATTTAAGTGCAGGAGAACCTGACTTTAATGCCCCAAAAGAAGTTATAGAGGCTACAAGTAAAGCTATATTTGATGGATTCACGAAGTACGGTCCCGCAGCGGGCAATTTAGATCTCCGAAAAGCAATTGCAAATAAACATCAAATTAAAAACAATTTAAATTATGAATTTGAAAATGTAATGGTCACAAATGGTGCTAAGCAAGCAATATATAATCTTTTCCAAGTTATGTTAAATGCTGGAGACGAGGTTATTATTCCTTCCCCATACTGGTTAAGTTATCCCCAGATGGTTAGATTGGCGGGTGGGAAGCCAATCTTTACCAATTCTTATGCAGAAGATGGATTTAAAATAAATATAAAAGATTTGAAGTCTAAAATCTCTTCAAAAACTAAATTTATAATTATCAATTCTCCTAATAACCCTACTGGAAAAGTTATGTCAAAGGAAGAATTATTGCAAATTGCCAATTTAGCCAGAGAAAATCCAAATATCAATATTCTTTCTGATGAGATTTACGAACTAATCCTTAAAAAAGAATTTAAACACTACAGTTTAACTACACTAGCAAATGACTTAAAAGATAGGATTTTTATAATAAATGGATTTGCGAAAGGATGGGCTATGACTGGCTGGAGGATAGGTTATTTAGTAGGTCCCAAAGATGTAATCAAAGCATCTTCAGCATTACAAAGTCAAAGTACAAGTAACGTTTGCTCTTTTGTTCAAAAAGGTGCTTTAGAGGCTTTGAAAATTAATAATGAGTTTTTCTCAATGATAAATAGCCATTATGATCAAAAAAGAAGTCTTCTCTATGAGGGCCTTAAGAATATAGATGGGATTTATATTGAAGAACCTAATGGAGCATTTTACGCATTTCCAAGATTACCTAACTCCTCAATAAGTTCTGTTGATTTCTGCAATAAAGCTCTTCAAGATTACGGATTAGTTGTTGTACCTGGAAAAGCTTTTGGGGCTGACGAATATATAAGAATTTCTTGTGCAACTTCAATGGTTAAAATAAAAGATGGACTAGAAAGGATTGCAAAAGCAATCTCTGAATACTATTGATCGAAACTGGATTATGTTTAATTTAAAAAATTTCCTACTAAGTTCATATTTTTTATTTTCTATTTTTTCATCTCCTGTATTTTCAAATCCCAAAGTTTTAAAAGTTGGAGCAATACCTGATCAAAACCAAGATGTTTTGGACAAAAGATTTAATTTATTTTCAAAAGAATTATCCAAACAACTTGATGTAGAAGTTAAATACATTCCTATTATTAATTATTTTGCAGCAATAACTGGATTTAGAACTAAAGATTTAGATTTAGTTTGGTTTGGCGGTTTATCAGGAGTTCAAGCAAGATTACAAACTCCTAATTCAATTGTCATAGCTCAAAGAGATATCGATAAGGAATTTAAAAGTGTTTTTATAGTAAACAAAAATTTAAAACTTAACTCAATTTCAAACATTAAAGGACTTAAAAAACTAAAGAATTTAAGATTTACTTTTGGCTCTGAAAACTCAACTTCTGGAAGATTAATGCCAGAATATTTCTTAAATCAAGCAGGGGTAGAAATCAAACACTTTAAAGGTAAGAAAGCAGGTTTTAGTGGAAGTCATGATGCCACTATAGCTTTAGTTAATAGTGGGGCATTTGATGCTGGAGCTTTAAATAAACAAGTTTGGGAGAACAATCTTAAAAATAATCCCAAAAGAACAAGTAATTTAGAATTATTCTGGATCACCCCAGAATATGTTGACTATCATTGGGTGGCTCAAGGGAATCTTGATAATAGATTCGGGGAAGGGTTTACAAAAGAACTTAAATCAGTAATTCTAAATTTAGATATAAAGCAAAAATCACATAAAATGATATTAGATATGTTCAATGCAAAAAGATTTATTAATGCAGAAGCAAAACAGTATAAAAATATAGAGGGAATCGGTAGGAAATTAAATAAGATCAGATGAATAATACTCTCTTAGAATTAAAAAATATATCTTATAAATACGAAAATAATCTAATTCTAAATAAAGTAAATTTAAAAATAAATTCAGGGGAGAAAATTGCACTTTTAGGCAAAAGCGGATCAGGAAAAACTACTCTTATATCAGTGCTTAATGGCACTATCAAGCCAACTCAAGGTGAGGTTAAAATATTCAACAAAAGTTTCGAGGAATTAGATAGAACGCAGAAGCGCAAGATAACAACTATTTGGCAAGATTTAAGATTAATAGAAGATCTCTCAGCAGAACAAAATGTTAATTGTGGACTACTAGCGGAAAACAATTTTTATTTCGCTTTTAAAAATTTGCTAAATATAAGTTCTTTTAAGAAGGCGCATAAATATATGCAATTATGTAGGCTGCATAACTCAATTTACGACAAAAAAATCAGAAAACTATCTGGGGGGCAAAAACAAAGGGTGGCTATAGCTAGATCATTAATTCAAGGATCAAATATATTACTTGCAGATGAGCCTTTTAATAATCTAGATCCCAAATTGGTAAAAATAATTAAAAACCTGCTGCTAGAAAATTTAGATAAAAATAATACAAAAAAATCCCCAAAGACAACATTAGTTGCATTACATAGATTAGATTTGTTGAACGAATTCGATAAAGTTATTGGAATAAGGGATGGAAAAATTTTTTTCAATATTAAAAGTACCAACTTAAATAAGCTTCATTTAGACAAAATATATTAATTAGTTGAATAAATTAAAATTAAACTATACCTCATTATCTTTTCTTCCATTTTTAGTTTGCATTCCTTTAGGGTATCAATTAATAACCAATCTTCATTTTGGAGGATTTAAATTATTCCAAGAATTCTTAATTTCTGCATTTAATCCCAAGGTCGACAATGAAATTATTATTACCGTAATTAATCGATTAAATGAAACTATCTTAATTGGTTTTTTTAGTTGGTTAGTGAGTATTACTTTTGGAGCAATTTTTGGAATATTATCCTCAAATATTTTTTATAAAATCTTTAATATTCCAAATTTCCTCTACAGCATAATAAGGTTTTTTCTAACAATAATTAGATCTATACATGAAGTAGTTTGGGGAATACTATTAATGCAAATATATGGCATAAATTTTTCAATAGGAATAATAGCTATATGTATTCCTTATATTGCTGTAAATTCAAAAGTTTTTGCTGAACAATTAGAAACTATTGAATACAAAAGTTTTGAATCTATAAATCAAATAAATGCGCCTAAATCTTCTTCTTTATTAACTTTAATATGGAATCCAATAATAAATACATTTAAAAACTTTGGTTTATATCGATTAGAGTGTTCAATAAGAAGTACTGTAATTTTAGGACTTTTTGGGATTGGAGGAATAGGTACTAGTATTTTTTTATCTTTCCAAACTTTGAATTTTAGAGAGTTATGGACTTATTTATGGTCCTTAGCAATTTTGATAATTCTTTCTGGATTAATATTCAAAAAAATAAAATTTAATAATATAAATAAAACCCTATCTATTTTTTTTATTGCAGTTTTTTTTATAACAATTTTATTTTCTTTTTCATATTTTCTTTATTTTATGTTTAATAATAATTTTAAAAATTTTTATTCTGTTAGTTCTCTATTCAAATCAAGCTCAGATTTAGGATTATTTGATTTCTTAAAACTTATATTGGAAACAATAATTTTAAGTCTTTTATCAACAGGAATCGCAATTAGTTTACCTCCATTAGTAATAGGAAATTTTAACAACAATACTTCTAAAATTTTTATAAGAATTTTTGCATTTTTATTACGTTTAATACCTACACCTGTAATACTTCTATCTCTATTAACTTTTAATAATCCTTCTTTATCTTTAGCAGCTTTAACATTAGGACTGCATAACGCTGGCATTACAAGCAAATTACTTTTTTCAAATCTAGATAGTCAAGATAAGAGAAATTATATTGCAATGAAATCTTTAGGAATCTCAAAAAAGACTTGTTGGCTTTTAGGTTTATTTTCTCAACAAGCAAAAAGTTACTTAGCATATTGTGCTTATAGATCTGACATAATTATTAGAGAAACTGCAATTGTTGGAGTTATTGGAAGTGTTGGTCTAGGTTGGCAATTGCAAGAATCACTAAGTTCCTTCGCATGGCAAGAAGTTACCATAGTTTTGATAGCTTATAGCTCCATCGCAATAGTTGGCGAACTAATAAATGGTAAAATCAAAAATAGTTTAACTTGATTTGTAAGAATAATTTGTTGAATCAAGTAATTATTTTTTACGATTTTAGTGATTAGTTTACCAAAACAACTAGTTGTAATTGGAGATAGCTCAGTTTATGGATGGGGAGATAATGAAGGTGGCGGATGGTGTGAGAGGCTTAGAAAAAATTGGTGCAATAACCAAAATGGACCAGTTATTTATCAACTTGGCGTTAGGGGAGATGGGATAGAAAAAGTTTCATCTAGATGGGAAAAAGAATGGTCTTCTAGAGGAGAAACGAGAAGAAATAAACCTAAAGCAATCCTGCTAAATGTTGGTCTTAACGACACTGCAGCAATTGGGCAGAAAAGCGGAAGACATCAATTAGATATAGATGGATTTGAATATGGATTAGAGAGACTAATTAATGAAATGAACTCTCAAACAAATGTATTTGTCATTGGTCTGACACCAGTTGATGAGAGCAAAATGCCATTCGCAGGTTGTCTATGGTACTCAAATGATTTTTGTAATTCTTATGAAAGGAGAATGGAGGAAGTATGCCTTAATCAGAATGTCCCATTTCTTCCTACTTTTAGAGAAATGTACTCTGATAAAAGGAATAAAAATTGGATTACGAATGATGGAATTCATCTAAATTCCGAAGGGCATTTCTGGATTTTCCAAAGACTGAAGAGCTGGGAAATTCTTACAAAATGGAAGGAATCCTAAGTCTTTCCAAATTTTTTTAATTTAAAAAATATGAATATAAAATAAGAGCAAAGATAGCAAAAAAGGAAGCGATACTTGTCTGAATAGCATTTACCAATTCATTACTTAATTTATATTTGTTTTGAAATTTAGCACCAATAATACTTTCAGAAATTGTTGCCAAGAATCCAGAAACTATAACAACTATAAAATGATATTTTGTAGAAATAATTGATAGACGGAGCATTATAAAAGCCATAAATATTGATCCAAAGATACTAGCTAAAGTTCCTTCTATGCTTATTCCTCCTTCAGTTCCTCTCTCAACCTTTTTAAGTGAAGTAATTAAATATGTGTCTTTCCCAAATCTTTTTCCAATTTCACTACCAAAAGTATCCGCCAATTTTGCTGAAAAACTTGCAGCAAAACCTACTTTAAACAAAACTTCGTTAACAGAATTAAATTTAGTCATCATGGCAAGAACTAATCCTGTAGCTGCAGAGCCCCATACATTTTCAGGACCTCTTCTCCCACCTCTTTTTTCAGCTATTCCTTGTTCTTTTTTAAATTTATAACCTATTTTGGTAACGAGAGATCCAAATAATAAATAAAACACAACTGACATCCAACCTTGCCATGACAAACATCCCCACAAAATTGTGCCTAAAAACCCTGCACTTATCCAACCACCTTTTGTCATCAGAGGAATCTTGCAGAATATATAAATCAAAATAAAATTAATGCAAAAACCTATAAAAAATTGATTTATAATCAAATTCATTTTTCTCTAATTAATTTAGAATCAATTCTCCATTGATTTAGAATTGATGATGCATAAATACTAGCTGTTGAGGTTCTTAAGATAGTGTCAGATAGCTTAACAAAGGTAATATTACTTTTTTTAAAAAAATCAATTTCTTTAGAGGACCAACCTCCTTCAGGACCAATTACATTCCAAAAAATACCTCCTTTTTTATTTGCAAATTCTTGCTGTTTTCTTAAACATTGATTTAAGTCATATAGTGTTTCTTCTCTTGTTATAGAAATTGAAACTCTTTCTTGATTATGTCTACTTTTTAGCCATTCAATAATATCCATACCATTTAAAATAGATGGTTTCCATAATCTCTCACTTTGCTCAACGGCTTCTTTGATAATTGAATTCCATCTCAAAAGTTTTCTCGAAAAATTTAAATTTTTGTTTACCTGTCTTTCTGAAAATAATGGCTGTATAAAATCAATTCCTATTTCAGTACACATTTTTAAAATATCCTCAAAACCACTTTTTGGTATAACAACAGCTATTCCCAATAAGTAAATTTCTTTTTCTTGAAATAAGTAAGGTTTTTGTAATTGACTTATTTTTAAAGAATCATTTTTAACTTTAATTGCTTTCCATAATGAACCCTCCCCATTAGCTATAAATATTTCTTTATCAGTTTTTATCCTCATTACTTTATTAATGTAATGAGCTTCATCATTGGTCAGCTCAAGATTATTATTCTTAATATTCACAATTCTTTCATGGGAAATAATTAATCTTGTTAAGTCTTCCATCTAACACACTTAATCTTTGAAAACCAAATCTTCATGTTCTTCAATATCCCAATCATTATTTTCTCCACCAATAATTAATTCTTCAATTTTTACATAATTATTTGATATCTCATTCAAAGAATTAATTAATATATCTATTGAAATGGAGTCTGAAGTACCAAAATCGACCCAACATCTTGCCCACAGATTTTGATATTCCATTATTCCTAAATTATGCATTAGTGCTGGAAGAGATGCGTTTTTTTGGTCATTATCGTATGACATCCAACTTAAATCTGAACCCTCTTCGTGAGTTTGCAAATTTTCAGAGTTAAAGCCCCCTAACCTTCCTAACACGTACCAACTATCAAAAACTCCATCTAAATAATTTTTTTCATCTTGAGTTGGTGATTCTGAAAACCTTATCCATATCCAACAGTTAAAAGGATCAACTTCTCTAAAAACAATATTCATATTGACTAATAGCTTTTTACATATACAGCTATTATAAGAAAGTTATCACTAGATTAAAATTCATCCCCACAAGATAATTAATAATGCTTAATTTAAAAGAAATATCTTATCAACCTCAAACTAGTGAAAGAAAAATAATAGATAATCTTAATTTAAAAGTTCATGAAAATGAAATCATCTTAATTTGCGGCAATAGTGGATCTGGGAAAACAACCCTGCTAGAGATAATAAGTGGGTTGACAAAGCCCCAAAAAGGAAAAATTACTTGGAAAAATAAAATTTTATCTTCTAGGCAAAGAAGATGGTTTTGTGGTGTGGTGTTCCAATTTCCAGAAAGATACTTTATTGGTACCACAATTGGAAAAGAATTAAAAATCGGCCATAAATCTCTAAGAGAAAAAAATATAGAAGTAGTTTTAAAGAAGGTCGGCCTGAAAAATTTAAATCTCACCCAACCACCAGAACAGCTTAGTGGAGGGCAACAAAGAAGATTAGCAGTAGCAGTTCAGCTACTTAGAAACCCTTCAATTCTTTTACTTGATGAACCAACTGCTGGATTAGACTGGACAATGAGAAATGATGTGAAGAATTTAATTCTTGATCTAAAAAATAAAAATACAATTATTATTGTTACTCACGAACCTTCCTTATTTAAAGGCATACCCTCTAGAATGCTAATTCTAGAAAAAGGGGAAATAAAAAATTTTATTAAAGAGAAACATGAGCGATAGAATAGTTCGGGCTACTGCAGCAAATGGAGGGATAAGATTAGTTGCAGTCTTAACCACAGAATCTTCTTTAGAAGCCAAAAAAAGACACAGTCTTTCTTATTTGACCACTTGTATCTTAGGAAGAGCATTTAGTGCTTCACTGCTTTTAGCAAGTTCGATGAAGATAATGCATGGGAGGGTTACTTTAAGAGTTAGATCTGACGGACCTCTAAAGGGATTGCTTGTTGATGCAGGTAGAGATGGGAAAGTTAGGGGTTATGTAGGGAATCCTGATTTAGAATTGGATCTTATTAAAACAGATAATGATAAATATTCTTTTGACTTCACAAAAGCATTAGGTACAGGATACTTAAATGTAATTAGAGATAGTGGAATTGGAGAGCCTTTCACAAGTACTGTTGAATTAGTAAATGGGAATATTGCCGAAGACTTAGCTTCATATTTATATCATTCTGAACAAACCCCTTCTGCAGTATTTATTGGAGAAAAAATTCAAAATAAAAGTGTTATTTGTAGTGGTGGATTATTAGCTCAAGTTTTACCTAAAAAAGATACTGACCCTTTATTAGTCTCGCTACTTGAAGAAAGATGTAAAGAAATAAATTCTTTTAGCGAAGACCTATTTCAGTCAAAAGATAATCTTCTTTCTTTAATAAGAACTATATTTCCCGATATTGATGATAAATCAATATCTGAAAAAGCTCGTTCCCAACATGTAAGTTTTAAATGTAAGTGTTCTAAACAAAGAAGTTTAAATGCAATGAAAATGCTCGATAAGAATGAGTTGGAGGACATCCTAAAGAAAGAGGGTAAAGCTGAATTGGTTTGTGAATTTTGTAAGAATAAATATTTTATAAATTATGAAGAAATTAAATCGTTAATAGAAAATTAATTATAAGAAAATTACTCCCAACCATAAAATGACCATAGCAGGAGTACTTTGAATTTTTTGTATTGATAAAGAATTATTTGATATCTCTTGAATGAAAGAATTAGTTTCAAGTAATCCCCCAAATATTAATCCTATTGAAAGAAAGGTAACACTCCATCCTAAAGAACCTATAAATCTTTTCCCCGATTTAATTTGAGTATAGGTAAGTATTAATGTTGAGATAGAGAGCAAAAGCCTATTATTCGAATCAGGGCTAATAAATAGCAAAATTAAAAATAAAATGCCAACAGATATTTTTATTGAGAGGTTATCAAATGAGGGAGGCGTAATTTTTGGAAGACTATATTGACTTGAGTTCTTAGAGTTATTACTAAAATTCTTTATTTTAGAAAGTAGTGGGAAATTATTATTGGTAAATTGATTAATTTGTTTTTCTTTTTTTGAAGCACTTACAGCTTCATAACTTACATTTCCAGATTGTCTTGCTTTCAAACTCCCCATAAGTAATTGATCGAAGGAGGATTCTATTTTTGCTTTCAAAATTAAATCTTCACCAGCCTCTTCAACTTTAAGATCTCTAGCCCTCTGAATATCCTCAAAAGCAGCACCTTCTTTTACACCCAAAATTTCATAAGGTGATTTCTCACTATTGTTTTTATTACTGTTTGAATCCAAATTTTTTTACCAATACTAACAGATTAACCAATTTTATAATCCATTAAGGCTTTATAAAACAATTGGTTCGACTCCACTAACAACCGGGGCAACTTTGTTTAAAGTTAATTGATTATTGTCTTCAACAAATTGATTTAGATTCCACTCATTTTTAAAAAGAATAACTGGCCTATTCCAACAATCCTTAACTATTTTACAATTAAATATTCTGCCTAGTTTTTCGATGGCTGGCCATCCATCAGAAACCCATCTAGCCAATTGATATGGCATTGATTCAAGATTTGCATCCACACCATATTCACTTTTTAACCTGTGAGTTACTACCTCCAACTGCAATTGACCAACAGCTGCAAGTATAGGGTCTCTTTTGCTTTCATCAAAGTCATAAAGAATCTGGACAGCACCTTCTTCACGAAGTTCATTAACACCCTTCCTAAAGTTTTTAAATGCTGAGGGATTTGGATTTCTTAGCCAGCTGAATATTTCAGGACTAAAGGATGGTATACCTTCGTACTCCAGATGTGTACCAGTATGAAGAGTATCTCCAATAGAAAACATGCCTGGATTATTCAAGCCAATAACATCTCCAGGATAGGCATCATCAACTACTTCTCTATCTTGCCCAAATATTTTTTGTGGTCTTGATAATCTGATTGTTTTCCCAGTTCTGGAATGTTTAACTGACATGTCCTTTTCAAATTTTCCACTACAAACTCTTATAAAAGCAACCCTATCTCTGTGCTTTGGATCCATATTTGCCTGAAGCTTAAAAACAAACCCACTAAATTCATCGCTTGCAGGTTCAATATCCCCTTTATTACTATTTCTTGAAGTTGGCTTTTGAGCCATTTTTAAAAAATTATCTAAAAATGGTCTTACACCAAAATTAGTCATGGCAGATCCAAAGAAAACTGGGGTTAAAGAACCATTAAAAACTTTTTCTTTTTCAAATTTCGATCCTGCCTCATCAAGAACCTCCAATTCTTCAAGTGAGTTTTCAAGTAAATCTCTCTCTAAATAATTTGATAGCTCTTTATCCTCAAGACTTAATCTTTTCTCATTCGATTGTTTACCTCTAATGGCTTTATCAAATAAAATTACTTCTCTCGAAAGTCTATCAATAACTCCTCTAAATTCCTCGCCACTCCCAATTGGCCAGTTAATAGGTAAAGTATTTAATCCAAGTTCTGATTCAATTTCATCAAGTAAAGAAAATGGATCTCTTCCTGGCCTATCCATTTTATTTATGAAAGTAAATATTGGTATTTTTCGCAACTTGCAAACTTCAAACAATTTTCTAGTTTGAGGTTCTAACCCTTTAGCAGCATCTTCCAACATAACTGCATTATCAGCAGCAGCTAATGTTCTATAGGTATCCTCGGAGAAATCTTGGTGTCCTGGAGTATCTAATAGATTGATTACTGATCTTTCATATTCAAATTGCAATACAGTTGATGTTATAGAGATACCTCTTTGTTTCTCAAGTTCCATCCAGTCTGAGGTAGCTTTTCTCTGATTACCCCTAGCCTTTACTGCTCCTGCCTGTTGAATGGCACCTCCATATAAAAGAAGTTTCTCAGTAAGAGTAGTTTTCCCAGCATCTGGATGTGAAATAATGGCAAAATTTCTTCTTTTATTTACAGCATCCAGTATGTCTTTATTATTTAAATTTTTAGTACCTAAGTTCATCTATATAATTTAAAATAATGGCCTTTCACATAATTCTTAAACATTACCATAGACTATTAAATATTTATCAGCCTCTTCAAATACATCTAAAGAGGATAGATCATTCTCTAAAGTGAAATTTTTTAATTCTTTTAAAGTATAAGAGGCTCTTAAAGATGCATAATAATCATTAGCTAAAATTTCATTATATTTTGTTAAACATTGTGCTTTGAGTTCTAGAGCAGACTTTTCATCTAATGGCCTTTTCAAGTCCTTATGAAAATTTACTGTGATATTACTAGACAAACTTCTTATGGTGTTGAAGAAATCTTCAAGCTTGGTAATGTGATGGATCAAACTGTTACTTACTAGTAAACTTATTTCTTTCTTAAATAAAAAATTATTTGATTTGATATCTTTGATATCAGAACAAATGTATCGTAAATTTTTTAATTTATTTTGATTAGTAGAAATATTTTTATTATTTTCTGCTCTCAAAATCATCTCTTTAGAACCATCTATTGCAACTACTTGGGTATTAGGCCATTTTATTGCTAACTTCTCAGAAATATTTCCTGGGCCGCATCCTAAATCAACTATTAAATCCTTTTCACCTAAAGAAATATTTTTTTTCAAAAGATAATGATTTATTTGATTAATCAGATTAACTTCCCCTTCTGAAAAATCAGCTTTGTCATAAGATATGACCTGCTCTTTTTCTTCCATTAGTTCAGGTTCAGGGATTCTTTCCATAATCCTTTCTTGAAACAAAGATTTCATATTAAACATAATTCTACACAAACCGTTAAATAGTGGTAAGAATGGTTGCAGACGCCACAGGTAGAGTTATTCTTCCAGTACGGGTTATTTACATAGTTTTTTTTATCGTGACTGTTGCACCAAATAAAGCTTCTTCAGAGAGCAATTCCAATAATCTTAAAAAAGATGATTTTCCAAAGACTGCTCCAGCTGCTTACCCTGTTTTTTTCAGATCTTACAGTAGGAAAACTACCTCTGGTAAAAGGGAGAACTGGAGTGAAGTAGGTGAAAGAAATTTATCTGGCTTAAAAGAATTAGGAAAACTTTCTGATGAAGAATTAATCCTAATGAGAGAGATGCAAAGCAACCAAAAAGCTCAACCCTCAGGGAGATGGTTATGGATTGGAGGAACTCCTTGGATTAACAAAAACCAAAATTTCTCTGGAGCATACAACTGTACTTCAACAAACTTAATTGATTGGGAAGCCTTTGCTTTGATGATGGACTTAGCAATGATGGGATGCGGAACAGGTGCAATAATTGAGCCTCATTTTATAAATAATTTACCTACGGTAATAAACAAAATAAATATTAAATCTGTTAGTGAAGTTGGAATAACTCCTAAAAATCAAAGAGAAGAAAAATCATCATTAGAAATCAAAGGAAAAGATCTTCATATCAAAGTTGGAGATAGCAGAAGAGGGTGGGTAGATAGCTATAAATATCTTCTTGAGGCATCAAGTAACGAGAGTCTTGAAAGAGAAATTGATGTTTATATTAATTTAGAAGATATTAGGCCTGCTGGAGAATCATTAAAAGGTTTTGGTGGTATGGCAAATCCTATCAAATTGAAAGATCTCTACTCTAGAGTCGCATCACTTCTTGGAAAGGCAATTGGCAGAAAATTAAGTACAGTAGAGTGTTGTTTACTTATTGATGAAGCTGCAGTAACCATAGTTGCTGGGAATATAAGAAGAAGTGCTGGAATGAGACAATTTGCTTCAGATGATAAGGAAGCAGCATCGGCAAAAGAAAATTTATGGAGTCAAGATGAAAATGGTAATTGGAGAATAGATCCTGAAAAAGATGCTCTCAGAATGGCTAATCATACTAGGGTTTACCATACAAAACCCACTTTCCAAACTGTTTTGGATGCTGTAACAAAACAATTCCATTCAGGTGAGGGAGCTATTCAATTTGCTCCAGAAGCAATCGCAAGGTCAAATGCAGATATTCTCAAAGATGATGTATTGAGAAAGGAATTTATTGAAATCTACTCAGAACAAGGTAAGGATCAAGCGAGGAATTGGATTAATAGTAGTTATGGTCCATTTTCTAAAGAAGAGTTAGACCACAGGATGAGCAGATATGGACTTAACCCCTGTGGGGAGATCTTGGGAAATGATTTCCACTGCAATTTAGCTGAAGTTCATTTAAATCAAATTGATCCAGGAAATTTTGAAGAGCAAAAAAAAGCTTTTAAAGCAGCAGCTCTTTCTGTAGCATGCTTACTTAATCATGAATTTGAAGTTGAGCGTTACAGAAAAAGTAGAGAATATGACCCCATTGTAGGGGTGAGTTTTACTGGATTATTTGATTTTTGTGTCCATGCTTTTGGGACTCCATGGTTGAAGTGGTGGGAAGCAGGAAGGCCAAATAGCCAAGAAGGAAAGGTTTTCAAGGAGAAGGAAGCTAAATTCCTA
This sequence comes from Prochlorococcus sp. AG-402-K22, assembly GCA_003216755.1. GTDB lineage: Bacteria > Cyanobacteriota > Cyanobacteriia > PCC-6307 > Cyanobiaceae > Prochlorococcus_A. The sequence continues at coordinate 25,431 of QCIJ01000015.1, forward strand.
GATTCCTGGAGAAAAATAGTAAAAGAAACTGTCTGGGAATATTGTGATAAACATAATCTAAGAAGACCAAATCGATGTACAACTGTTCAGCCAGCTGGGACCAAAAGTCTTCTAACAGGAGCAGCTCCAGGATGGCATCCGCCAAAAGCTCAAAGATTCATCAGAAGAATAACTTTCAGGAAAAATGATCCAATCGCTTTAGCTTGCATGGATTATGGTTACTCAGTTGTTCCATCTCAATCTGATAAAGATGAAAATGGCTGCTTACTTGATAATCCATTTGATCCAAGATGTACCGAATGGTTAGTTGAAATCCCTACAGAAGTTAGCTGGGCAAATATAGAAGGCGCAGACCAAATAGACATCAATAATTTCTCAGCATTAGCCCAATTTGATTTTTATATGCAGGTGCAGAAATTTTACACCGAGCATAACACCTCTGCTACCGTAGAATTTAGAGAAAATGAAATAGAGGATCTAGCCAAAGCTATTCACAATGCAATAGAAAATAATGAAGGATATATTTCGGCAGCATTACTAGCTCGATTTAGTGCCAACGCAACTTTCCCGAGATTGCCTTTTGAACCAATAAGTAAAGAGGAATATATATCATTGCAAAATAAAGTAATAGAGAGGAAAGTTAATAACGATTTCTTTGACGCTCTCAATAAATATGATATTGGAGAACTATCTGAAGCTGGGCCAGCTGGGTGCGATTCAGATAAGTGCCTTCTTCCTCTGGCTAAACCGAAAGATTAAGTTTTAAATAATTTGTAAATAAAAAAAATAAATTAGTTTTTAAAAATTTAATTTATGGCTATCTCTTAAATAGGGACATAAATTATTTATGACATTAAGCTTAAATATAAGGAACTTATTTAATGATTCCTCTAGTCATGCTTTAGTGGATGAGCTTCGAAAAAGGACCTCAGAAAAAGAAATATTAGACTTTGAAGAAAAATTTAATTCCAAAAATGAAAAAAATCTACACATATATATATGTAGATTTCTAAAAAATAGATCAATATCTAGGGGACTTGCCTCTAAATGGTTAGTAACAATAATCAAAAACAAAGAATCAAAAATTAATGCTTTGCAAAAATTAAATAATTAAGTAAGAGCTGAAAGTTTCCACAGAGCAATTCCAAAAATTGAGAATCCCATAATAAAGGTAAAAGCTAAAGCATTTACCAATTGAACCTTATCATTCATTCTATTTGCGAATGGTAGTAATTGAGCAAATAATGGAGTCTCTTCAACTATTGCAGATTTTTTTACTGTAGTTTTTTTGCTTCTAGAAAACATAAAACAAATTTTATAATCTTAAGAATTTTACATTTAAAAGTTCATTAAATAAAAATTACTTCTCAAAAACGAACAAAATGTAACCTGTAAGCAATTTCATAGGGATAATGGATAAATATTTTTAAAAGAAACCTAATATATCAATATAAAAATTTTATTTATTAAAGAGCTAGACAAATAATTTCCTTGGATGTTACTATAAATTTGTAGCAACCGCTACCAAAACGTTCAACTTGCGTTTAGCAAGCCGCAAATCGACTTAAGCCATGGAACGGGGACTTGAGCGAAACCGGAGCTTAAAAAATGACTCTAATTTACAGAGGACAAAAGTACGTCCAGAACAAAGAAGCAGCTAAGAAGCAGCATAATGAACTAACTTATAGAGGCAAAGCTTATACAAGCTAGTTTTTTTAACCACTTATTAGACAAAGCCACTTTTAGTGGCTTTTTTATTGTCCAATCTTAGAATAAAAAATAACTTAATACTTCTCATAAGCATTAAAATAATATGATTCAATTGCATTTATAGATTTGATAACCATGGCAGACCAGAAACCTTTATTTAAAGCACCTTATGACATAAAAGATGTTAGTGCTCTTTTCGCTATAGTTGCCTTCGTATTAATAATCGCTGCGATAGTTGGTAATAACTTATTTGGTTTATTTCAAGAAAATGTGAATTTCGGATAGAGTTATTAGTAAGCGTTTAATTTTTATTCAACAAGCTCAATCACATAGACGTTATCCTTACAATTATTTTTTTTGTCCCACTCTTTAGCTGCATCTGAAGTCATTTCAGCTTCAAGTGCTTCCATATCTAAGACGTTCATTAATAAATGAGATTTATGTTCGCCAGCTTGTACGAACTCATATTCTGAAACTACTTCTTTACCCATTGCTGTTATAAATCCAGAAACGTCGGTTTTGAATTCTTCAAATGTGCAGCTAAAAGTTGAAATAATGAGTGTGTTCATAAAAAAAGGAGCTAGTTAGTTGCCCCTTATTGTAGATCGAATTTTAATTACTAACTATGAGTAGACTTTGGCGACTATTGGACCAGCTTCTTCATCAGTAAATACAGGTGTGGTCTCCCAATTAAGGAATTCACCCCATTCAGCGGCATGCTGATATATCGCTTTTGGATCATCTGTCTTTAAGACAATCCACCCTTCTAGAGATCCTGGTGAATGATATCTTCCAATCATCTCAACTCCAGGATAATCTCCTCCTCCTCCAAGAAATTTTTCCGCACCTTTTTGATGGTATCCAGTCTTAAATGACCAATGCTGAACGTAAAGCATTTTGTATTTTGTATTGGCTTTCTATTAGTAGCAAGAAAAAAAATTCTTGAAAATAAATATTGTTAATCGCCCTTATTTTATTTTCCTTTTCTAATTGTTTCAAACATACTTAAATATTGAAGTGGGAAAGCATTAGCTAGATTTTCAAGTCTATGACTAAGTTTCTATCCTGGGCTAAGCAAGTTCAAAGAAATTGAATAACCCTCAGGAGGAGTGGTCGAGTGGTTTAAGGCTCTAGACTTGAAAGCTTGATTTACGGGTAGTTATAGCAATAGCTTTCATATCTAACTTGACATTCGATCCCAACTGTTTCCGAAAAAATCATCCACCTTTTGTTATAATTAAAAAGCTAAAATTTTAATAATTTTTGCCTAGAGGGGTGGTCGAGTGGTTCAAGGTTTTAGTCTTAAAAACTATCTTTTTAGGAAAAAAGTAAATTTATAAATTATCTGTAATCGCTTGATATAAATTTAATCTTATCAATAAGGCATTAAGAATAAAACAACCTCTATCGAGAAAGGGGAGACCACATAGAGACCAGTAAAAATATCTGTTAATTTTAAAAACCAAGATACAATAAAGGGCGATTAGCAATTTTTTTTTATGCCTAATACATTAGTCGTTTCGACCTTTGGTTGTCCTTTTTCTGAATTTGAAATGATGGTAAAAAAAGTTGATAAAGAACAAGGATACGTTTTTTGTTCTGAGCTAGAAATTATCAAAGTAAATGAACATAAAGCAATGATTCTTATGAACTGTTCTGATTTAGAAAAGTTTGGCGCAATGCTTGAACAACCAGAATTAAAACAATGGGACATTGATAACAACTGTGTAGATACTGTTTATAATCTTGAACTTGTTGAGTAAATGAAATGCTTACTACTTCCACTACTAGCTGCTCTCGCTTTACCTACTGCTGTTAATTCTGAAGTAACTAATGATTATATTTTAAAAGCTAATCAATCCAAGGAATTATTTAGTGAACGTAAATTTTCTGAGATGACAAAAATATGCAATGAACTTATAGAAATATCACCAGATAATCCAAATGGATATGTATGCAAAGGAGTTGCTTTGGGATTAAACATTGAAAATCAAAAGAAAAGAGAGGCTATAAGAAATTTCACGAAGGCAATTAAAATAAATCCTGAATATAATGAAGCATATTTTTTTAGGGGTCTTTTACAGTTTCAAATGCGAAGGAGAAGAGATTTTGGAATAGCTAGAACTGCCTGTAAAGATATGAGCAAGGCTTACTTTAATAAGTATCCTCCTGCATTGGAATATGTAAAAAATAATATGTCTTTTGTGAAATATGAATGTTATCAGTTTATTAGAGAATGAAACGCTTACTACTTGCATCACTAAAAGTTATTTATTGACATCCAATATTAATAAAGTTGAATTACATCCAAGGATTTAGAAAAAATTAGTAGGAATATTCTATTCAGAAGTAAGAATATTATTAAAAAGAGGCTAAGATAGCCTCAACCAATTAACTTTCAATCTTTAAAACACTACATCATTCCCATTGAACTAATTTAGCTTGTAACTAGTAGTTATTGTTTTAACTATTGATTTTTTAGGATCTTTATTTGGATAACAATTAACAATTCTATATTTACCCCCTTTTCTATCAGTTTCAACAACAGTAAATTGAACAAATCTTTCTTTTTTAGTACTCGAAGAATCCTTGATTTCTACTTTGATTATTTCTTCATTTTTACTTTCAATTATTCTGGATTTACCTCCACAAACAAGAACTGCAGTTTCTTTAGTTACAGAAAATAATTTATTTTCATCAGTAATGGATAGTTCATCTTTATTACTACAAGAAGAAATTAAAAGGATAGTAAGAATTAATAGTTTTTTCATAGTTTTTTTAGAGGATAAATTCACTTGTAAGTGCTTCTAAGTTTCTTTTATTAAGTTGGGTAAGATAACGCTGAATTTCTTTTCTGTACATTATTTTTAAATCAATAGTATTGAAACTAATTTAAATTTTGATTGAAGAGAATTAATCATTTTTTAAATTTGCCTTTTCCTCAATTAATGAACATACGTTATCGAAATACTTGCTATTTTCTTTTTTTAAAAATAGATTTATGCCCTCAATACGTAATTTAGTATTGATAATGGGCAAACTTGTTAAAAGACTGTATTTACTTTTAATGGTTTCATTTGGCATCGTTTCGTCCATAAATAACTTTTCCTCATGAAAACAACAAGGGCATTTATAGAAAGACATATTTTCAATCAATCCATAAATTGGCATTCCAAAATTTTCATACATAGAAATTGTTCTTATTAAATCAGAATAAGATGATGAACCTGGCAAAGTAACTAGAATCACCCCAACTATTGGACTATCTTGAAGAAGAGTTATCTGAGTATCGCCTGTACCTGGAGGAAGATCGATAAGCAAGAAATCTAATTCACCCCAATCAACTTGATACAAAAACTGATTTAGTAATCTTGTTAATATCGGACCTCTCCATGCAAGTGATTGATTTGATTTTGCAAGCATTGCAACGGACATTATTTTTAAGTCTTGATAATCTAATGCAATAAATTTAACTTTTCCATTTTCCTCATTAGTCAATACGTCTTGTTTACTCAATCCAACAATATTAGGGATATTAGGTCCATAAACATCTGCATCTAAAATACCAACTTTAAAACCTCTTTTTTTTAAATTTAAAGCAAGGCCAACAGTTACAGAAGATTTACCTACTCCACCTTTTCCACTGCCAATAGCAATTGTCCTTTTAACTCCTTTAATAAATTTGAGATCTAAATATACTTTTTTAGCCCATGAAAAAATTTTTAGTTTATTCTCAATTACTTCTTTTAATTTAATTTGATCTGATCCGAGAAATAACTTCAAATATAAATAATCTCCAACAACTCTTATATTCCTCACAACGCAAGATGAGATAAGATCACCATAAATTTCTCTAAATACTAGAGTTTTTAAATATTCTTTTACTTGATTCTGTCTAGCCTCATTTTCTTTATTATCCTCATTTGAATTACTCATACATTCAATTTTTCTAAAGCTTTTTGAGATTGAATTCTCACTTCAATATCAGCATCATCTAATGATTGTTTTAGAGATGGTATTGCCTTCTTAGATCCTAATAAACCCAATGCGATAGCAGCTTCTTTTCTCACATCTGAATAATCGTCACAAAGTAATTTCACTATTTCCCCTAAATATTCCTGGGATAATACTTTTGTAAGAGCTCTCATTGAAAACTTCCTTACCTGCCAATGCAAGTCTGAAATGGCAGAAGAAAGAGATTTAGAAGAAGAATTATCCCCATGCATTTCCAATGCGATGGCTGCATTTCGTCTTACTTCCCAAGACTCATCATTTTCTAGGGAATTGCACAAAATTGGAACAATACAATCTTCTCTAAAATTCCCAAGAGTTAACATTGTTTCCTTTCTTACTTCTTGATCGAGATCATCAGCTAGGATGTTCACTGGGGTAAAATGAGTTAATTGATTAAGATATCTAAGAGTAATAACAGCCTCTTTTCGTATGTTTTTATTCTCTGATGACAAATAAGGGCTAATTGATGGTAATGCCTGAACATCATGAATTTTTCTCAATAAAATTAAAACATAAATTATCTGCAATTCATCATCACTCTCCAAGTAGTCCAATAACTTAAGCAAATGATCTTGATTTATTAATTCTTTAAGAGCACTACATGCTTCATCACTTACTTTTTTATCTCTTTTACTGTTTATACACTCCAGCAATGGTAAAACAGCTTTAGCATTTGCCATTTCCCAAAGTGTTGTGACAACAATAAGTTGAACTGAAGAGGAAGGGTCTTCGAGAGCGTGAATCAAAAAAGGTATCGTATCTTCATCGCATTCCTGTTGTAAATTTACTGCAGCTACAAGTCTATCTCCTTCATCATCGGAGGAAAGCATTTCAACCATTTCTTGAACTTCTTCATCTAAAAGATCAATTTCAGATTGGAGAGATTTGTTGAATTTCAAAATTATCTAAGAAGAAATGGAATTTGAACAGTTATTGCTCCAGTAGGACATTCTTTTTCACAAGGAAGGCAAAACCAACACTCATCATACTTCATATATGCTTTTCCTGTATCTGGATTTTTAACAAGTACATCTAAAGGACATACCTCTATACAAGCTTTACATTTGTCGAGACATTTGCTCTCATCGACTATAACTGGGACGTCTACTCGGTTGTTAGTTAAGGCCATAATTAGAAATTAAAAAAGAATTTTTTATTTTTGAAGAAATGATTTAAGCGACGGAAACATCATATTTTTCTTTATTTAAATTGACATCAAATAAATAGGGTTTTAAATCTTCTTTGAAGATGGTCATTTCATTATTTTCAAGACTTTTTTTAATAATGGTGTTGCACATCCATTCATCATCATTTCTGTTTGGAAAATCCAATCGATAATGATAAAGCCCCCATCGACTCTCAGTCCTATAAAGTGATGCTTTAGCAGCCATCTCAGCACAATCTCTTATGAAATGAATCTCCATACATCTCATCAATTCATGAGGATCTCTAGCTCCTAATTCATCTAGAACATTTTTATAATCGATGAATTTTTCCAAACCAATTTTCATGTTTTTTGGAGACTTTGGAGGTTGTAAATAATCATTAACAAATCTTCTGAGTTTATATTCAACCTGTGTATGAGGAATTCCATTGGGATTATTTAAAGGAGCTAATAATCTCTCTCTCTCAGTATTAATAAAGTCTGAATCGACATCACCATGATCAATATCTTTTATGTAATCCATAGCATGTTCTGCTGCAACTCTTCCAGAAACAAAAGCCCCAATCATGTAATTATGTGGAACATTTGCCATATCACCAGCTGCATAGAGTCCAGGGATGCTCGTTCTCATAAATTCATCAACTTGAACACCTGAAGCAGAATGTCCACTACATAAACCTATTTCTGAGATATTCATCTCAACTCCATCTCGCCTATAGTTTTCTCCTCTTCCTGCATGAAATCTCTCCCTACTCGGTCTCTCATTATCAAATAATATTGATTCAATTTCAGATATTGTAGATTCATCGAGATGATACATTTTTAAATGCACTGGCCCCTTTCCGGAATTTAGCTCCCTCCAAACTTCTAGCATCATTTGACCACTCCAATAATCACAACTAATGAATCTATTACCAGTGGCATTGGCTGTATATGCTCCAAAGGGGCTTGCTACATAAGCACATGCGGGGCCGTTATAATCCTTAATAAGGGGATTTATCTGGAAGCACTCTATATTAGATAATTTTGCACCAGCTTGATAAGCCATAGAATATCCATCACCAGCATTAGTAGGATTTTCGTAAGTTCCATATAAATATCCTGAAGCAGGTAAACCTAATCTTCCGCACGCCCCAGTACATAATAAAATTGCTTTTGATTTTATGACATACATGTCGCCACTTCTAACATCTAATCCAGTAATCCCAATAGCTCTACCATTCTGAGTTAAAACACTTGTTGCCATAACTCTATTAATAACTTTTATTTTATTCCGTTTAACTTGTCGAGATAATATTTTCTTCAAATCCTTCCCTTCTGGCATGGGTAAAACATACTTGCCAACTCTATGAACTTGTTTTAAATCGTATTTACCCTCATTATCTTTTTGAAATTTTACTCCCCATTCTTCAAGTTCTTGGATAACATCAAAACCTAAAAGTCCAGTTTTGTGCACTGCTGACTGATCTAAAATTCCATCATTAGCTATTGTTATTTCTCTGACATATTGTTCGGGGGTCGAATTTCCAGGAATAACAGCAGTATTAACACCATCCATTCCCATAGCAATTGCCCCACTTCTTCTGATATTAGCTTTCTCTAAAACAAGAACAGATGAATCTGGTGATTTTTGCTTAGCCTTGACAGCAGCCATACATCCTGCAGTACCTCCACCAACTACCAAGAAATCAACTTCTATATTAATAATTTCCATGGGAAAGTTTATTATTTATATCCTTAATTATATCCGAAATAGTTTGATATATCTTGGTTTTAGGTATTTATAGATACTATTGCGCTATTAAATAATTTTATAGGTTAATTTAAATTCAAAATCAATTAAAAAACTCCATAATAATTAAAAATCTCTAAATTAAGTTTGAAATATTTGTGTAATTAGATACTTAAAAACCTCTTATTTAATATCATTATAAATGTAATAAGATAGGTAGATGGAGCTATCTCAACTAAAAGTATTTTTTGAAGTTTCAGAACATCTAAACTTTTCAAAAGCTGCTAAAAAACTACATCTTAGTCAACCTGCAGTTTCTATAAGAATTAAATCTCTTGAAAAATCACTAAAAGTTGAATTATTCAAAAGATCTCAAAACAAGTTGGAATTAACCGAAGCCGGAATAGAAACAAAAAAAACATGCCTGAAAATATTTGAAGAAATATCATTATTGCAAGAAAAATTAAATGAAGAAAAACACCAGGAAGAAAAATTAAATTTATTCTTCAACGTCAATACACAAGAAAATCTAATAAGCAAATTAATTTTAATTTTCGAAGATTCGTTGAAAGAATTAATTAAGATTAATTATTTTTCATGCTTTTCTGAAAAAGAGATATTTGAAAAAGTCAATAACATTAATAATTCCTTCGGAATAGTTTCTTCAGAATCTTCAGGCTTAAATACAAATTCTATTCCTTGCTTCCCAAATGAAATAGTTCTCCTAAAGAAAAATTCAACCAATAGATCATTAGATTTCTCAAATTTAGAAAGTATTAAGAATAAAAAAATATTATTTCCTGAAAAAAATTCAGATGAATACACAATTATTGAAAATAGGCTATGGATAGCAGGTTATAAATTTGAAGATTTCGATAACAAGAAATTTGTAAGCCCTGCCTTAATTAATTCATTAACTAAAAATAGCGATTGGTTAGCTATTAGTACTTTAAATATATTCGAGAGGGAAAATCTAGAGGGTATTGAAACTATAAAGTTAGATGAACTTTTTATACCTTATACAAAGTATCTTATTTTCAATAAAGGTAATGAAAATAATAATCTAAAAAACTTCAATAAGTTGCTTGAACTATTAATTGAACTATCTTCAAAATCTGTAGATGAAGTTCAGGAATCTATATTGAGGAAAGATATTAATCACCACAATAATCTGACCTATAAGGATAATTTTTTACCATTTCAGAAAATTTATTTAAATAATATAGATAGAAATAATAAAACCAATCTCGATGTTAAAATAGGAGTTCAACACGACACTATTCAAACATCACTAGCTTCAATAATTCCAGAAAAACTTTGTTTATTTGATTTATTCCTTAATGAATGTAATAGAAAAGAGAACATCTCCCCTAAATGGATAAATCATAATTCTGCCTACCCAATAATCTCAAAACTAAAAACTGAAGAACTTGATTTCGGTATTGTAGGAGATTATGCAATTTCTCATCTAGCAAATCAGGAAACTAATTCTGCCGAAGATATTGTTTTGGTTAGTTTTGTGAGCATAAATCCTGAGGGAGGCGGTTCTAATTTAATATTACCTAGAGATTCCAACGTCAAATCTTTAGATGAATTTTCTAAAGGTTCAACCATTGCAGTTCCATTTTTATCTACAGCTTATGGATCTTTACTTTATAACCTTAAGTCTCAAAATTTGAGAAAAGAAGTAACCTTGAAAGACTATAGCATTAATAAAATAAATTCCATTAAAGAAACGAATGTTGATGCATTTGCTTTCTTTACTCCATTTGATTATTTATTAGAATCAACAAAAGATTTTGAAATTTTAAATGAAAGTATTAGCGCACCAATTTCGTATTATGGTGTTTTGGTGAGAAAAGCGTTTTTACAGAAGAATGAAGATATTGTTAAGGCATTTATAAAGTCGCTTATAAGTGCAAAATATTGGTTTTATTCAGCTTCCTCAACCATAAAAAAAATTAGTAAATGGAGTGGAGTAAGCGAAAAAATTGTCAACTCAATTTTAGGAAATAGAGTTGGCAAAGATTGTCATTACATACCTGATATGAAAATCAGGAAAGATTGGATTGATACTTATACGAATGAAATATATTTTGAACCTGGCACTCTAGAATTTAATCAAACTACAAAGAAAAATCCAATTATTTTTGAGGATTTACTAAATGATGCTTATAAAGAATTAAATCTTAAATAACTAAGAATTTATAACTAAGTATTAATAGAACAAAAGAGCTAATTAAATTATTTATCTGAAGTTTAGGAAAATTACTATAAAAAAAATTAATAGTTATTTAGAAAATATTTACCTATCAATTTCTTAAGGATCTAATTCTAAATTTAATTTTTAAAATTTTTTATTGGTTTTGTTTCTCAAATGCTTTTATACTCTCCTCTCTAATTAAACTATGGCAAATTTGTCTCAATTCTATAAATCTTTTTGAATCTGTTGTTTCTTTATCCCTTGGTCGAGGAAGATCAACTTTTAAATCTCTTTTGATTTTTCCAGGGAGCGTACTCATTAACAAAATTCTATCAGCTAAAAAAACAGCCTCATCAATATCATGAGTTACGAAAACAACAGTTATCTTAAATTCTCTCCAAATTTTCAGAAGATTTTCTTGCATAATAATTCTTGTTTGAGAGTCAAGTGCTCCAAAAGGTTCATCCATTAATAAAACATCGGGATAATTTGCTAATGCTCTTGCAATTCCAACTCTTTGTTGCATTCCTCCAGATAATTCATTTGGATAATGATTTGCATATTTTGAAAGGCCAATCATATCTAAAAATTTTGCGGCTATTTCTTCTGGAGACTCATTCCCCTTTTTATTGATACTAGGGCCAAATGAAATATTCTCTTTTACTGTTTTCCAAGGATATAAAGAATATTGTTGAAACACCATCCCCATTTCAGGACTAGGTTTATTTATTACCTTATTATCTAAAGAAATTTTTCCATTAGATGGATTTACAAATCCTGCGATGCCATTCAATAGTGAAGACTTACCACATCCAGAAGGTCCCAATATACATACAAATTCTCCGGGATTAATTGTTGCAGAGATATCTTTTAGGGCATAAATTTGCTCATTACGAGAAGAATAGCTTATTGAGATATTATCAATTACTACTTTCCCTTTTGTTTTTGTAAGTATGTTTTGATTCATTGTAGAAAATTTAGTTTAAGAATCTATTCCTGATGAATAGGAAAATTTTTTAGAAGAGTTTCAGCAACAAAGCCAACTTTTGAATCTTCAAAAGCCTTACCAAAAATAGTTACACCAAATGGCATACCATTTTCATAGAAAGCAGCTGGTATTGAAATTCCACTTAAATCTAAAATATTTGCAAAATATGAATAGTATCCTAAGTTGCTATTTAAACCGATAGGATCTTTTTTAAGATCAGAAATTTTACATAATAAACCTACTGTAGGTGTCATTAGAAATTCATTAAAACCTAGTTCCAATTCTAAAAAATGTTGTATTTCTTTAACTCTCTCTTGAGCTTCAAAAACATCTTTACCACTCCACTTTTGACCATTTTCTAAAATCTTTAAGGTTGTATCTAAAACAGCATTTTTATTTTTTGTAAGGAATTCATATAGAGAGGAGTATCTTTCGGCTACCCAAGGGCCATCGAATAACATTCTTCCTGCCTCCAAGAACATCGAGAAATCTATCGTAATAATCTCAATATCATCTTCTTGAAGTTTCTCTAATAAATTTTCATATAATCTTCTTGCCTCTTTATTGCCAAAGAAATTTCTTTGTTTATCTTCAGGTACTCTTATCTTAATTCTTTCCTTAATTTTCTGAATTTGAAAATTTCCTCTATGGAAGTCATATCGTAAAGTTTCATCTTTTTTTGAATCAGAAAAAGCAATATGCGCTATTTCTAGAGCATCTTTTACCGACAAGGCAAATACAGATGGGCAATCAAGACTGGGACAACAAGGGACGAAACCTTTAGTACTTAAAGTTCCTTTAGTAGGCTTTAGTCCAATAATATTATTCATAGCAGCGGGTATTCGTCCAGATCCACCTGTATCAGTTCCAATAGAAAAACAAACTTGTTTTTTAGCAACTGACAAAGCAGAGCCTGAACTAGAACCACCAGATATATATTCATCATTAAAAGCGGAGGTACAAACTCCATAAGGCGATCGAGTACCATTTAATCCAGTTGCAAACTGATCAAGATTTGTTTTGCCAAGGCAAATTGCTCCAGCATTTTCCAAAGCTTGTACTACTGGAGAAGATTGTTCTGGAAAATATGAATATTTTGGACATGCTGCTGTAGTTGCTAGACCCTCAACATCAATATTATCTTTTACAGAAAAAGGTATACCCCATAATGGTTTATTCTTTCGTGATGATGTTGAGACTAATTCTGCAATTTTGATAGCCTCTGATCTTTTCCTAAGTGAAATCCATATTTTACCCTTGAAGTCTTTTTCAATTCTTTCATAACAGTCATTTATAAGATCAAGTGGGCTCAAACTTGAATCATCATATAATTCTCTGATTGAGTTTAAGTTAAGTTTATTTTTCAAAATCATTTACTAATGTGAATAAAGAGTATATAAAAAAAGAGGGTTTTACCCCCCTTTTTTTATGAATTAAATGTTAATCCACAACTTTTTCTAAATAAGATGGATCAAGGAATTTTTCGTAATCCTTCCTTTTAAGTTGTTTTGGTAAACGTTTCTGGGAGACAAGAAACTTAGATGTTTTAACAAGTGTGTCTGCAAAACCTCCGATATCATCAGATGTACCCATATATTGAGAAGTTAGCTGTTTTTTGCAAGGAACCATTTCTGTGCCTTTCATCATTCGAGTGGCATCCTCCAAATCCAAAGATAATTCTTCAGCAATTATTTTTGCCGTTTTTGCTGGATTATTGATCCAGAAATCAATACCTGCGCATTCAGCTTTAACAAACTTTTCAACATATTCTGGATATTTTTTGGCGAACGACTTCATTACAACTCCAACGTCCCAAGTCGGATAACCTCTTTTTTCCATTATTCCAGAAGTCATAAAAATGTTACCTCCCCTTTTTACAGCTTTATCTAAGTTAGGCTCCCAAAACCAAGCTGCATCAAGATCTCCTCTCGCCCAAGCCGCTGCAATATCATTTGGTCTTAAATCTAGAATTGTCATCGATGAAGGATCAATTCCTTCATCAGCAAGAGCTTGCAGTAAAAGGTAATGAGTTGTGGAACCAAAAGGAGCTGCAACAGTTTTTCCTTTTAAATCTTTGAAAGATTTTATATTTGCATCAGTTCTGACAACCATTGCTTCTACAAAATCAAGCATATTTAGAACCATGATTCCATCAATTGGTAGTTTTCTTGTAACTCCAATTGCAGTAGGAGGATTACCTAAACCTCCAAAATCCACTTGTTTTGCGGCGATAGCTCTTAACATGTCTCCTCCACCACCAACTTTGATATGCTCAACTTCTACACCAGGCATTTCTTTTTGAATGAGACCTAAATTCTTTGTAACCAACTGAGCATTTACTAAGTTTAAATAACCCACTGTAATTTTTTTTGGTTTTGCAAATGCTTCAATGGGAAAAGTCATCATTAGAAGTGTCATTGCAGAAAGTGATCCAAAAAGAGTTTTGGACACTTTATTCAAAATGTTTTTCATTTTTTTTTAGATAAAAATCTTTAAGGATAAAGGTTGTTTTTTGTCCGATAAATGGACTTTGGCTTGATAATTGAAGCCTAGGGCCCGAGATATCGGGTCCAAGGCATCAAAATTCTTCCTATAAATCGCATAAATATATCAAGACCAATTCCTGTTAGGCCTAAAACTATTAATCCCATAATCACAACATCTGATAACAAAAACTTTGCCGCATCCCAAATCATCCAACCAATCCCTGCAGATGCCGCAACAATTTCAGCCGCTACTAAGACTGTATAAGTAAAGCCTAGTGATATTCTCATTCCTGCAAGTATTGTTGGACCAGCTGCTGGAAGATAAACATTAAAAAGTATTGTTTTCTTTGATGCACCTAAACCTTTGGCGACTCTTAGGTAAACAGGATCAATATTTTGAACTGCTTGTATGGTGGCTATTATCAGTCCTGGCAATGCTGCTAAAAATAGAAGAGCAAGTTTTGATTCTTCTCCAATACCTAACCACATTACCAAAAGTGTATATAAACCTAGAGGAGGCAATGGTCTATAAAACTCTATTAAAGGATTTAATAGGGCTCTAGCTATTTTTGATGCCCCCATTAAAACGCCCATTGGAATACCTACAATGCAAGCCATAATGAATGCAGCTAATATCCTATTTACGCTTGTGAATACATGAACAAATAATGTATTTCCTTGGTAACCTTCAGTTGAGACCTCTATAAAAGATTGCCAAATTTTTAAAGGGCCTGGGAGAAAAAGTTCATCAGCCAAGCCGGTTTCAGTAACTACAACCCATGTAATAAATAAAATATTTACAGTTAACATCGAATACGCAAAAGTTTTTTTACGCATAAAAGGAGGAATAAATTTTTTGATATTTCTTTTATTTTTTATTCGATTATTATTCATTATTTTTATAAACCTTCTTCAATTCCTAAAATTTCAATAATCGTCAAAGCATACATTTTTGCAGCAACAACAGCTTTAGTTATAGAGATACTCTCATTATCCGGAGCCCAACCATCCTCTCCAGGACCAAAAGTAACTGCATTTATTCCAACTTCTCTAAATCTAATTGTGTCGTTAAACGCATTTTTTCTATTTGGGATAGCTTCTTCACCCATAAATTTCGAATAAACCTTATTGATTGATAAACAAGGTTCTTCGTTGAGAGGGACAGGTTCAGTAGCAGGAACGAAAAGAGAATCTTTTACTTGATTTATTTTGTAAGAGATATCTTTTCTATCTTCCACAAAACACTTAACTTCATTTTCGATATCGAGGATTATACTTTCAAGATTCATCCCAGGAACAATTCCCACAACAGCCAGAGTTATTGTGCAAGAATCAGGAGAGAACTGCATCTCCCCAGGTAAGCCCCCTCTTATACGAACAATTGTTGTACAAGGAGGGGTATGGCCCATGAAATCAGTAATTTCATGAGTAAAAGGCATTTTTTCTAAATATGAAATTAACCTAGCCGCTTCAACAATTGCATTATTACTTGTATCAGGACGCCAAATATGGGCTTTGTCTCCCTCAATTGTTACCTCGATAAGACAATGCCCTCCATTGGCTATAGACAAATTCATACCCCAATCGCCCTTAGTAGCATCACCACCATATGCAGTTGGTTCTGCAGTAATTGAATAATCAGCTTTAATTCCTATCTCTTTAGTTAGATATATTGATCCATGAGTTCCATCTCTCTCTTCATCTACGCAAAAGCAATACATTAGATCGCCTTTTAACTTAATCCCATTTTCAACTAATGCTTGAGCAGCAAGAATAGTACAAGCTAGGTTTCCCCTTGTATCAGATGACCCCCGAGCATATAAAAGGTCTCCATCTCTTGTAGCCTCAAATGGTTTGTAATTAGTTTTATTCCACTTTTGAGGTTCTACAACTGGATATGTATCCATATGGTCATTCATCATTAAAACAGGACCCTTTCCTTTACCTTTTAAAATCCCAACAACATTCGGTCGATGGGGAACACTTTCGTATCTTTCAACATCCATTCCTAATGCTTCTAATTTGCCTGAAATAAGCATCGCAATTGCTTCTTCTTCTCCTCCAGGCAAGTCAGGATCAAGTGGATCGCAAGCTCTTGGTTGCCCTGCTTTTATTAATTCTGCAGCCAATTCGAGCCACCTTTCTTCAGTTATGCCATTTAAAATTTTCTGCTCAAATTCTGAAAAATCTTGCTCCATAAAGTAATATGCATTGAACACAAATTAAAAAAAATTAAAAACTTTGACTGTATTCAGTTATACGAAAAACGAATTAAAAACCAGACTATAATGCAAAAAACTCATCACTCTATTTATATTTTGGAATCATTTTTTCGATACATAAAAAATTTTTTTTGAAAATTATTTCAAAATTTGAGTTTAAAACCTAAAAATTTCTCATTAAAAAATGAAAAATCTTCAAATTTATGCATATGTAGATGCCATAGCAAGAACTGGTTCCATCCGTAAAGCTGCAACTGAGTTTTCGATAACTCCATCAGCACTAAACAGAAGATTATTGGCGCTTGAGGATGAGTTAAAGGTAAAAATATTTGAGAGAATCGGGAACGGCATGAGATTAAATCAGGCTGGTGAAATAATAGTCACTTTATTTAGATCTCAATTAAGTGAAATCAATAATTTAAAGTCGCAATTAGCTGATTTTTCAGGATTAAAGAGAGGTCAAATTTCAATTATTTGTAGTCAATCTTTGCTACCGTATTTTTTACCAACCCAAATAGACCAATTTCAGGACAAGTTGCCAGATATCAAATTTAATATAAATGTTGGTGATGGTGAAAAGGCGATTTCATATTTGAGAGATTTTAAAAGTGATTTAGCACTTATCTTTGAACCTGTCCGTTCAAATTACATTGAAACTATCTCAACTATTAATCAGCCAATACAGGCTGTCATGTCTCCAGAACATCCTCTTTCAAAATTCAAAAGTATAAATTTAGCAGATTGCATTAAATATCCTTTAGCTCTTCCCCCCTCCCCGTATGCTGTTAGAGAAATTCTTGAAACAGCCGCAGCAGAGGAATCTTTAGATTTAAATCCAACTGTAGAGGCTGAAAGCTATATTTTCCTTCATAATTTTGTATCAAGAAAAAAAAATGCTATTTCCTTTGAAGTAGAAATAGACGTACCAAAACAATCGCTTGATAGATCAATTTCAACTGTCCCTATTAATCTTTCAAAATCTCATCAAGGACAAATACATCTACTTAAACTTCAAGGAAGAACATTCTCAGGAGCAACAGAACAATTTATAAAGCAACTACTTTATGTGTTTAATAACTAATATTAAAAAAACTTTTTTCAATGAACTCTGTTCATGGAAATAAGTGTCAATGTCCTATCTACAGCGGGTTAAAAGAATGGACTGGAGCAAAGCAATTCCCTACTCAGCAGAACATTTGCGATAGAGGAGTTCAGCTGATTGAGAGTATAGATATTGTTTGAATTATTAAATAAGAAGATTTTTATAGATTTATATAATTATCGTGTATAAAAATAATACTATAGATAATTTATTTTCAATAACTAGTTAAATAGATTTATGACTAGTAGTTATTATAAAACAGGTAACGACGAAGATAATTTAATAAGAGGCACTAGTGCCTCCGAAATAATAGATGGTTTAGGAGGAGACGACATCCTCATTGGAGGAGATGGAGATGACATAATTTCTGGTGGATCCGGTACTAATACTATTTATGGTGATGCCGGAGATGACACGATCACATCCAATGGAGAGGGAGATGTTGTTGATGCTGGAGCTGGGAATAATACAATTACTATTGGTAGCGATGCTAATGGAGGAGAGTTCACCTCAGGTGATGGAAATGATAGTTATGTAATAGAAGAAGGTGCGACTGGACTATTTACTATTACATCCGGAACAGGAAATGACGAATATATTATTAATGGATTTTATGGAAATGATAGATGGGATAGAGGTTATGTTGTCATTACGAGTGATTCAGGCACTAATGGAAATAAAACTTTAGTTCTCGAGGATGGTGCGTCTCTTGCTAATTGGGATTGGGAGCACGGTGCGGTTTTTCAATCTGGTTCAGGTGATGATGTCATAACTACTAGGAGTGGTAGTAGTACTCTTGGTCATTTCCGTACCAATGGTGGCAACGATATTCTTAACTTGGCTGGTTATCGCTACGAATCAAACGTTTATGCAGGTAGTGGTGATGACACTATAAAACTCCATCATGATGAAACCTCTGTCAATTTCAACTATGCATGGTCAAGAATTTATGGAGGTGATGATGATGACACTATTGAAGTTACCGGAGATACTGTAGCCGCTCTATTTATCTTCGGAGATGAGGGTGATGATGTCATAGATATATCAGCAGGTAAATTACATTCCTATGACGGAATGGACTTTCAGGTTCGTGGTGGTTCAGGTGATGACATATTAATTGGCAATGACGATAATAATATTTTCGAGGGAGGAAGTGGAGATGATTCCATCTATGGCG
>QCIJ01000016.1 GCA_003216755.1 Prochlorococcus sp. AG-402-K22
TAAGTCAGTATTAGCAAGGGGTTTGCATACTTTACTCCCTCCTGTAGAAGTATTAGATAATGAATCAATACTGGAAACACTATCTAAGAGAAATAGTAATACTTCATTAAGACCTATTGGTAGGAACCTAGATCCAGATAAACCAGAGGAGTGGGATATTAGTACTAATAAATTGTTAGAGGAGGCAATTGGAAGTGATTATTTGAATCAAATTGATGAAATTCCAAAAAAAGTAAAAGAGGCACCATTTATTCAAGTTCCCATTGGCATAACTGAAGATAGACTTGTTGGGTCAATTGATGTTGCTGCCTCATTAAGTACGGGAGAACAAGTGTTTCAGCCTGGAATTTTTGCAGAGGCTCATAGAGGTGTTCTGTATGTAGACGATATAAATTTATTGGATGATGGAATTGTAAATTTAATTCTTGAAGCTATAGGAAGAGAGCAAAATAATATTGAAAGAGATGGTTTGAGCCTCTCTCATCCTTGTAAGTCCCTTTTAATAGCAACTTATAATCCTGAAGAAGGTGCTTTAAGAGATCATGTTTTAGATCGTTTTGCTATCGTGCTTTCCGCAGATCAATCTATTGATAATGCTCAAAGAGTTGAGATTACAAAATCTGTTTTATCACACGCAGAAAATAATATTAAATTTTCAGAAAAATGGTCGGTAGAATCCGATAATTTATCTACTCAATTAATTTTAGCAAGGCAATGGTTAAAGGATGTCAAGATAACAAAAGAGCAAATAACCTATTTAGTGAATGAAGCTCTTAGGGGAGGAGTAGAAGGGCATAGGTCAGAATTATTTGCAGTAAAAGTAGCAAAGGCTAATGCAGCTCTTCGAGGCGATGAGAATGTAAATTCTGAAGACCTAAAAGTGGCAGTAAGGTTAGTTATTCTTCCACGAGCAATGCAAATGCCTCCAGAAGATGATGATATTCAACCACCCCCTCCAGAGGATCAGAGTTCCCCACCTCCACCTCAATCAAACAATGAAGAGTCTGAACCTGAGACTAATGAAAATGATAATGAGCAAGACCAAGAAGAGGATAATACTAATGGAGAAGAAGAATCTACTCCCGAAATACCAGAAGAATTTATATTAGATCCTGAGGCATGTACGGTTGATCCTGATTTATTGCTTTTTTCATCAGCAAAAGCTAAAGCGGGGAATAGTGGAAGTAGATCCGTAATATTTAGTGATAGCAGAGGAAGATATGTAAAACCCATTATTCCAAGAGGTAAAGTGAAAAGAATTGCAGTAGATGCAACTCTTCGAGCTGCCGCCCCTTATCAAAAATCTAGAAGATTAAGGAATCCTAATAAATCAATAGTTATTGAAGAAAATGACTATAGGGCAAAACTTCTTCAAAAAAAGGCGGGTGCTTTAGTTATTTTTCTGGTTGATGCGAGTGGCTCCATGGCTTTAAATCGAATGCAAAGTGCTAAGGGCGCAGTAATAAGGCTTCTAACAGAGGCATACGAGAATAGAGATGAAGTAGCTCTCATTCCTTTTAGAGGTAATCAGGCCGAAGTTCTTTTACCTCCAACAAGATCTATAACTGCAGCAAAAAGAAGGCTAGAAACAATGCCTTGTGGTGGCGGATCTCCTTTGGCACATGGACTAACACAATCAGCAAAAGTAGCAAAAAATGCTCTTGCAACAGGAGATATAGGTCAGGTGATTGTAGTGGGGATTACTGATGGAAGAGGAAATGTACCATTAGGATTATCTTTAGGACAAAATGATGCTGAAGCAAAAGATAATACAAATGAAAGTGTAGATTTAAAGCAAGAGGTGCTTGATATCGCTACAAAATACCCCATGCTTGGTATAAAACTCTTAGTAATTGATACTGAGAGGAAATTTATTGCAAGCGGCTTTGGTAAAGAATTAGCAGAGGCAGCTCAGGGGAAATATGTTCAACTCCCAAAAGCTACAGATAAAGCGATCGCAGCTATGGCTTTAAATGCTATAAATGAATTTTGATTATTTCTTATGGATAAATTTCGTTAAGGAATTTTGAAAGTCCAATAGTTAAATCTCTCATAGATTTAGTTAATTCTTTATCTTGTGTTAATTTTTCAAAATCATCGCTCATATCATTTATTTTGGTTGAGATGGACCTAGCAGCATTAATTGTCAATCTAATGTCATTAAGTGTTTCTTCATCATCAATAGTAGACAAAATGTTATTTAAATGATTAGCAGCAATTGTAATTTCTTTTATTAGAGGTTCAACTCTTTGTATTTCTTTTTTTGATAAATAAATTAATTCATCAAGGTTTGCTTGTGTTCTATCAAATTGGTCAATTGATTTTACGATGTTTTCAATTAAGCTTTCTTGATTTGATTCCTTTAAAAGTTGACTTATTCTATTAGTTATATTTGAAAGACTTGATAATTGTTTCCCGGTTATAGTAGCTCCCTGACAAATAATTAATTTGGTATCGCAATTTTCGGATGTCGGTTTTTCAATATTTTTAGGTAGTGATTTTTCGCTTGTCTCTAAAGCGACTTGCACATCTCCTCCAAGAAAAGAATTAGTTACTACTCTCGCAAATGTTGGCCTAGGAAGAATAATATCTGGACTGTTTAAAACTATTTTTGCTTTAATTGATTCATTAGTGAAAAAGATATCTTCTATTGATCCAACTAAAATTCCTCTGTAAGTAACTGGGGACTTTTTTGATAAACCACTCGCGTTATTGAATTCAGCAAAGAGGTGCCAATTTTTTTTGGATAATTTTACTCCTCTTAGCCAAAAAGAAAAAAATGTGAATATTAAAAACCCTCCTAATAAGGAAAATCCAACTATTGAATCTCGTAAGCTTCTACGCATAATTTTTAAATTTCTTTGGGTTGCATTGGACCATCAAGTTTCCCATGCCTAAATTGAAATACATAGGGATCATTACTCTCTTTAAATTCATCAATAGAACCTGCCCATCTAAATTTCCCACCGTAAAGCATTAAAACCTTATCTGAAGTCCTTTCTATAGTACTAAGAACATGGCTAACCACAATAGATGATCCGTTGGCTTTATTATTTGTCTTATTAATTAAATCTTCAATTCTTGATGAGGCTATTGGATCAAGCCCTGCAGTTGGTTCATCAAAAAGTAATAAAGGCTTAGTGTTTTTATTAAGAGTTTGATCAGTAATTAAAGCTCTAGCAAAACTTACCCTTTTTTGCATTCCTCCGCTTAATTCGTTTGGAAGTTTGTTTTCAACATTGAATAATCCAACCTCAGCTAAACATTCACTTACTATTTCATGGATTAACTTTTTAGTTAGGGTTTTATTTCTCTTAAGAAGAAAACCCACATTTTCTTCTACAGTTAAAGATCCTAATAATGCCGGGTTCTGAAAAACTAGTCTTACATCAGGAGGATTATTTTGATCTAATCTCAAATATGTTTGCTTCTCACCAAATATTCTTAATTCTCCTTTGGTAGGTAAAATTAGTCCTGCTAATATTTTTAATATGGTTGATTTACCAGAACCTGAGGGGCCAACAATAGCTAATTTCTCTCCATCATTAAGTTCAAAATTTAGTTGATTAAGAACATTAACTTTCCCCCAGCTTATTGAGAGGTCTTTTGTTTCAACTGCATGCTTTGATTTTTTCAAAACTTATATAAGAAACATCTATATATTTCATTTTGCCTATTTTTAGAAATAAAAAAAGGATGTATGAATTTGATTTATAATGATCTTATATAGTCTTTAAATTTGAGAAAATAATTTAAGAGGTTTTTTAATGAATAGGAGTAAAAAAAGGGTAAAAAGGTACTATAAAAACTTTAAAAAGACTAATTTTGTCTTGCTAAACAAAATCTTAAGAATTTTGAGTTGGCTTTTGCCAGGATTGGTAATAAAAAGATGGATGTTTACATCTGCGATAGGATTTTTGACTACATTATTAGGCTTGGTAATTTGGACAAATTTAAGACCGCTCTATTGGCTTATTGAAATCTTTTTTGGGGTAATGACAGGTTTAACAAGTATTTTGCCTGTTTCATTAATCGGGCCATTGATTTTTGTTATTGGACTATTATTAATCGGTATTGGACAAAATAGAAGTATTAATTCTATTCAAAATGCGCTTGTTCCAGAAAAAAACACATTTTTAGTTGATGCATTAAGAGTTAAAAGTAAATTAAATAGAGGTCCAAATATTGTTGCAATTGGCGGAGGTACAGGTTTATCTACTTTATTAAAAGGCTTAAAAAATTACAGTAGTAACATTACTGCAATCGTAACTGTATCTGATGATGGAGGAAGTAGTGGAATTCTCAGAAAACAATTAGGTGTTCAACCTCCAGGAGATATTAGAAATTGTTTGGCAGCCTTATCAAACGAAGAACCTACTTTAACTAGATTATTTCAGTACAGATTTTCAGGGGGAAGTGGTCTAGAAGGTCATAGTTTTGGAAATCTATTCTTGTCAGCTTTAACAACAATTACAGGCAGTTTAGAAAAAGCAGTTCAAGCCTCTAGTAAGGTTTTGGCGGTACAAGGTCAAGTTTTACCTGCAACAAATATTGATGTTATGTTATGGGCCGAATTAGAAGATGGGGAAAAAATTTTTGGTGAAAGCAAGATCAGTAAATCTAAAAAATTAATTTCAAGGATTGGTTACCTACCAGAAAATCCTTCAGCTCTTCCGAGTGCTCTTGAATCTATAAAAGAAGCTGATTTAATTGTTCTTGGCCCAGGTAGCCTATACACTTCTTTATTGCCTAATTTGTTAGTGCCAGAGATAGTGGATGCCTTATTGCAAAGTAATGCTCCTAAAATTTATATAAGTAATTTGATGACTCAGCCTGGAGAAACAGATGGACTTGATGTCTATCAACATATCAAAGCAATAGAAAAACAACTATCAAATTTTGGAGTTAATGCTCGAATTTTCAACTCAATCTTATCTCAGATTCAATTTGAAAAGTCTCCATTAGTAGACTATTACGAAACTAGAGGGGCAGAACCTGTCAAATGTAATAAAGAAAAATTATTATCCGAAGGTTATTATGTTTTACAGGCTCCATTGTACTCAAGAAGAATAACTCCAACTCTTAGACATGATCCGAGAAGGCTAGCGAGAGCAGTAATGTTCATATACCGCAAGTTAAAGAAATTAAACTAATAAGCATCTTGAAGTTCATAAAAGTCTGGCTGGATATAGTCTTTTCTTAATGGCCAGCCTCTCCAGTCTTCAGGCATCAAGAGTCTTTTGGGGTTTGGATGATCAACAAAATTTATTCCATACATGTCATATGTCTCCCTTTCTTGCCAATCACTTCCTTTAAAAATCTTATACAAACTAGGAATTGATAAATCAGAATCTCTTTTTAAGAAAACTTTTAATCTTACTTCTTTAATCTCTTCTATTTTCTGTAAGTCATCAACAGTTATGAAATGATAAAAACTAACAAGGTTTTTACCTGGCCCCTCATCGTATCCACCTTGACATTGTAGATAGTTGAAACCGTAATTCCTTAGAGCGGATACTGCTTCATATAATTTGTTAGGTTCCACAGAAATGTTTTCAATTCCTATGTGATCATCAGATAAAGATTGATTTGGAATTCCATCTTTAGATAAAGATTGGCTTATAAACCCTTCTTTTTCTACTGAAGTATTTGAGGATGTGCCTAAACCGTCTTTTTCCATTAATCTTCTACAGAATTAATAATTTCAGTTTTATTGGTGTTTTCAGGTAATTCGGTTATTTTTTCTTTTTTAGAGGAGCTAATGACGTTAGTTGAAGTTTTGTTTAAATATTCACCTGTATTTTCTGAGAAAACGAGATTCATTTCGTGATCAGATGTTATGTATCTGTGAGTTTGCTCTGTTTTTGTGCGCTCTAAAATTGATTCATTACCAACTTTTTTTCTTAATTTAATTACAGCATCAAATATTGCTTCTGGTCTTGGTGGGCATCCTGGAAGGTATAAATCAACTGGTATTAATTTATCAACGCCTCTTACAGCAGTTGTAGAATCTGCACTGAACATTCCCCCTGTGATTGTGCAAGCACCCATAGCGATAACATACTTTGGTTCAGGCATCTGCTCATAAAGTCTAACAAGCGCGGGGGCCATCTTCATTGTTACTGTCCCTGCAACTATTAGTAAATCTGCTTGCCTTGGCGAGCTTCTAGGTACTAATCCAAATCTATCAAAATCAAATCTTGATCCAATTAAGGCAGCAAATTCTATAAAACAACAAGCTGTGCCATAAAGGAGGGGCCATAGACTGCTTAACCTAGCCCAATTATGAAGATCGTCTAAACTTGTCAATATAATATTTTCGCTTAAATCTGTAGTAACTTGGGGCGCACCAAGAGGATTGCAAGTTCCTTCTCGGATTTCTCTTATTGCTTTTGGGGATAATTGTGGATTCAATTTTTTAACTCCATTCTAAAGCACCTTTTCTCCAAGCGTATGCCAGAGCGATAACAAGTATTGCAATGAAAATCAAAGCCTCAATAAAAGCTAATAAGCCTAATCTATTGAAAGCAACAGCCCAAGGATAAAGGAATACTGTCTCAACATCAAATATAACGAAAACTAAGGCAAACATGTAATAACGAATATTAAATTGTATCCATGCTCCTCCGATAGGCTCCATTCCAGATTCATATGTAAGTTTTCTTTCCCCTGTTCTGCCTTTAGGAGCAACTATAAGATTAGTAACCAGAGCTAATATTGGAACAGCAGCTGCAATTAAGAGAAAACCTAAAAAATATTCATAGCCAGATAATAAAAACATCTTAAAAAATTAATTTTGAATAAAAGTCGCTTAATTAAGCAAAATCTTTTAAAGTTCTTAAAGAACAATAATAAACCGTGAGTGAAAACATTCAACCAACCTCTGAGGAAAACAAAATAGTTGGAGACTCTGAGAAAGAAAATTTTTCTAAAAACTCCGCAGGAATAAATGTTGAACAACCTGTTCTTAATTTAGATCAAAATAGATTCGAATGTAGAAGTTGTGGATACATTTATGATCCTTCTGAAGGAAATAAAAAATTAAACATACCTAAAAATACGCCTTTTTCAGAGTTGGATGGTAATACTTTTGCTTGCCCTGTTTGTCGAGCCGGTAAAAATTTTTATAAGGATATTGGATCTAGAGCAAAACCTAGTGGATTTGAAGAAAATTTAGTTTATGGATTTGGATTTAATAGTTTACCTCCTGGACAAAAAAATATATTGATTTTTGGAGGGTTGGCGTTTGCTGCTGCTATGTTCCTTTCTTTGTACTCTTTGCATTAATATAATTAAATGAAAAATTTTTTTACCAGTATTCCAAATCTTCTTTTATCTGTAGTTCTCTGTTTTGTTTTAAGCAGTTGTTCATCTACAGGTGTCAAGATGAATGAAAGCAGCCCTTGGAAAACAATTCAGTTTGAAGATCAGGCTAATGCTTTAGATGTTGATTTTATAGATGATAATCATGGGTTTTTAGTAGGCTCAAACAGATTGATTATGGAATCTACTGATGGTGGTGAAACATGGGAAAAAAGATCATTAGATATTTCTGCTGAAGAGAACTTTCGCCTTCTCGATATTGATTTCAAGGGTTCTGAAGGTTGGTTAATAGGGCAACCCTCTCTCGTAATGCATACTTTAGATGAAGGTAAAAATTGGACTAGGCTTTCACTTGGGAAGTTACCAGGTCAGCCTTTCTTAGTTACTACTATTGATGAAGGAGTTGCTCAATTGGCCACAACCTCAGCAGCTATTTATGAAACTTCCAATAGCGGTGAAACATGGGAGGCGAAAGTATCAGACCCTTCCGAACAGGGGGGTATAAGAGATTTAAGAAGAACATCTAGCGGTGATTATGTGAGCGTAAGCAGTCTTGGAAATTTCTTCTCTACTCTTGATAGTGATAGCAATACTTGGATTGCTCACCAAAGAGCAAGTAGTAAGAGAGTGCAAAGCATTGGTTTCAATCCAGAAGGAAGTTTATGGATGCTTTCAAGAGGTGCGGAAATTAGATTTAATGAAGATTCTAATAATCTAGAAAGTTGGTCAAAGCCTATAATCCCTGTTCTTAATGGTTACAATTATTTAGATATGGGTTGGGATCCAAATGGTGACATATGGGCTGGCGGTGGTAATGGCACTTTAATAGTAAGTAAAGATCAAGGTGAAACTTGGAATTCAGATCCTCTTGCTTCTGCATTGCCTACTAACTATATAAAAATAGTTTTTCTTGATAAGGAGTCTTTAGATAATCAAAAAGGATTCATACTTGGCGAGCGTGGTTACATTCTTAAATGGAATGGCTAAATCTGTAATTTATTAAGAAAATAATAAAAAAAATCTTAATTTTGCATGAATTTAACAACTGTCTGTAACCAAGCTGTTAATTTCTTCGCGAACTTATGATTTTACACTGTAAGATCATATGGTAAACATTTGTGATTATGGCCGCAGGTTCAACGGGTGAACGCCCATTCTTTGAAATAATCACCAGTATTAGGTACTGGATTATTCATGCAGTAACATTACCAGCTATTTTTATAGCAGGCTTCTTATTCGTATACACAGGCTTAGCCTATGATGCTTTCGGTACTCCTCGTCCGGATAGTTATTTTCAGGCATCTGAAGCAAAAGCTCCTGTTGTAACGCAAAGATTTGATGCGAAGTCTCAACTTGATTTAAGAACAAAATAACTATGTCTAATTCTCAAGCTCCAATGCAGGCTGCGGAAGTCCGCGTTTATCCTATATTTACTGTTCGTTGGCTAGCAGTTCATGCTTTAGCTATTCCATCAGTATTCTTTTTGGGTTCCATTGCTGCTATGCAATTCGTAGCCCGATAAATTTAACAATCATGCAAGTAAACGAAAATCCTAACAAAGTTCCAGTTGAACTTAATCGTACAAGCCTTTATTTAGGCTTATTATCAGTCTTTGTATTGGGAATTTTATTTTCCAGTTACTTTTTCAATTAAATTAAAACTATGAGTAAATTAAAAGGACCTGATGGAAGAATTCCAGATAGACTTCCCGATGGTAGACCAGCAGTTGCATGGGAAAGAAGATGGACTGAAGGAACTCTTCCTCTATGGCTTGTTGCTACAGCAGGTGGAATTGCAGTTATCTTCGTTTTAGGTATATTCTTCTATGGTTCATACCAAGGCGTTGGAGCTGGAGGCTAACAAATCCTTACCTTTAGCTAATAATCACTTATATCAAATAAGCCTAATAAGAATCAGTAAATATCCTCAGTTTCTCTTTCGTGGAGCCTGGTATATTTTCTTTTTGGGTTATCAATCCATCTTTTAATGAAAAATGAGACTTACTTTTTGGTCTTTCTTTTTCAATTAATTTAGCTACTTCAAATATTATTTTATTAGCCACTTCAGTATTTGATCTAAGATTATCCAAAACCATCTCTACAGAAACTTCTTGATGAGTTTGATGCCAGCAATCATAATCAGTAACCATAGATAAGGAGGAGTAAGCTATTTCAGCTTCTTTAGCTAATCTTGCTTCTGTGTGGTTCGTCATTCCAATGATTGAACATCCCCAACTCCTATATAAATTAGATTCTGCTCTAGTTGAGAAAGCGGGACCTTCCATTGCTAGATACGTACCCCCTCTATGCAATTGTCTACCGCCAGGAATATTTTTTTCTCCGATTTCACTTAATATACGTGATAAATTTGTGCAGAAGGGATCTCCCATAGTTACGTGTGCAACAGCTCCCTCGTTAAAGAAGGTAGCAGGTCTATTTTTTGTCCGGTCTATAAATTGATCTGGAACCACTATATCAAGTGGCCTAATCTGTTCTTGTAATGAACCAACTGCTGATGGAGCAATAATCCATCTTACTCCTATTGATCTTAGAGCCCAAATATTAGCTTTGTAAGGGATTTCAGAAGGATTTAAACTATGTGTTCTGCCATGTCTAGGAATAAATGCTATCTCTAGGTTTCCAAGATTATATACTTTTATTGAATCAGAAGGTTTACCATAGGGAGTATTGATTTCTAGTTCTCTTAAGTACTCTATTTGATCCATTGAATAGAATCCACTTCCACCAATCACTCCTAATCTTGATTTTTCAATTGGTAATAAATGTTCTTTATTCATAGTGATGTAAATGACTTTTAATCACCTGGTACTAATTGGAGGAGGACATTCAAATGTTTCTTTATTGAAGAAATGGTTAATGTTTCCGAAATCAATGCCAGAAATTCCTGTTTCAATTATATCTAGAGATTCTCATTTGGTTTATTCAGCTATATTCCCATCGGTTATTTCAAAATCAATCACTTTAGAAGAGAGTTTAATTGATATAAAATCTTTGGCAAAAAATGCAAAAGTATCTTTTATAGAAGAAGAAGTAAAGGATATTGATTTCAATTTAAAGAAAATTGTTTTAAGTAATAGACCTTCAGTTAATTATTCGAAGTTGGTGCTTAATTATGGAAGTCAAACAATAATTCCAAAAGAATTTGAATCTCTAGTTAAAAATCGAAATGCTTTTTCAATTAAACCTTTTTTAAGGGCTTATGACTCAATACTAAAAGAGGACATTTTTGATTCAGTGAATGAACTTCCATTTGTAATTGTTGGGAGTGGCCTTTCTGCAATTGAAGTATCATATGCTTTGAGAAAAAGATGGGGAGATAGACCTTTAAAACTATTATGTGATTCAAGAAAAATTAATAATACAATTCTAAAAAGTTTGAGGAATTCCAATATTGATTTAATTGAAAAACTTAATTTTGATTATGGCAAGATTCTTTTATGTACTGGAAATACATCTCCGTTATGCGCACAAAAAAAATTATTAGATTCGGATTCTTATGGCAGAATAATTACAAATCAGAATTTGCAGATAAAAAGTTTCTCTGGCATCTTTGCTGTCGGTGATTGCGCAGTTGTAGGTTCAGCAAAAAGACCAGCATCGGGAGTTTTTGCAGTAAAAGTTGTAAATACATTAGTACAAAATCTAAAAAAAGATATAGAAGGGGGATCATTAAAAAAGTGGTTTCCTCAAAAGATCGGATTGCAAATATTAAATATATTTCCAAGCCATCATCCAAAGGCTTTTGCTATTTATCGCAATTTTGTTTTCGGCCCTTCTTTTATTTTTTGGATTTTAAAGCATAAAATTGATCTCAACTTTATTAAAAAGTTCAGATCAAAAAGGCTAATTATGAAAAGTAGTGAAAAAAATATTTCATTGAATGATTGCAGAGGATGTGCAGCTAAAATTCCTCAGTTTGTTTTGAATAAATCATTAATAAATTCTAATTTAAATTCTTTTGCCTCATCACCTGAAGATTCAGTTGAGATATATCAAAATGGTCAAGATATTATCTTGCAAAGTGTAGATGGATTCCCTGCTTTGGTAAGTGATCCTTGGCTTAATGCAAAAATTACTACTTTGCATGCTTGCTCAGATTTGTGGGCATGCGGAGCAAAACTTTCATCCGCTCAGGCTTTAATTTCATTACCAAAAGTTGAAAGGGAATTTCAGAGTTACCTCTTTTCTCAATCACTTCAAGGGATTAAATCAACAGTTGAGGATCATGGAGGTGAATTACTTGGAGGCCATACTTTCGAGGCAAGAAGTTTAGTAAATAAACCTTATTCATTAGGAATAGATATTTCTTTAACAGTTCAAGGTATTTTAAAAAATGGAGCAAAACCATGGCTTAAATCTGGAATGAATATTGGAGATATTCTCATGATGTCTAGACCTCTGGGTGTTGGGATTTACTTTGCCGGTCAAATGCAAAATATTAATATTCTAGGTAGTTCTTATGAAGTAATTAATAATTTAGTAAAGAGTCAGCAATATTTGATTGATGAAATTTATCTTTTTCAAAATCAATTTAAAGAATCATTAGTCAGCGCTGCTACTGACATTACTGGATATGGATTTATTGGACATCTTAAAGAAATGGTTGAATCATCTAATTTATATAGGCAAAGCAATAATCTTGAGCCACTAAAAGTTTTATTAGATTTATTTGCTTTTAAAGCTTATCCTGGAGTATTTGATTTAATAAGAAAAGATGTTAAAAGTACTTTCTTTGAATCTAATAAAGAAATTTTTGACAAAATTTATAAAGTAAATAAGCAAAAAAGAATAATTAATTTTTTAAACGAAAATTCATTAGATCAAGAGACTTTTAACGAGAGAATATCATTACTATTAGATCCTCAAACATGTGGACCGTTGTTGATTAGTTGCAATCGTAAATATGAAAATGTTCTAAAGGATAAATGGTACAAGGTTGGAGAGGTTGTAAAAATGTAATTAATTTCTATTTAATTTGTCAATTTCCAAATATCTTAATCTTTTGATTTCCTTTCCCATCTCCTTTCCTGGGTCCCATCCTTCTTTTTTTAATGTTTCTCCATCTTTTTTTGATTTTATGAATTTGTAAATAAATAACCACTTAAACAATTTACGCCAGTACGGTCCTCCATCACAAATTAATAATTTGACTGTCTCATCATTAAGGTTTCTGTCCTCAATAAATTCTGTCCAACTTGATGGAGAAAAATGATTGAAATTTTTTTGGTTTGTATTTAACATCTTTTTGATATTCAAATAATCTTCTAATATTTTTATCTCACTACTATTTACCAAAAATCTTTGACATGCTTTTTCTAAATCTTCTGAATCTTTTAATAAGTAAAGCATATGATTTCCCTTTAACTTCTTAATCCAATTTAGTCCTCTTAAAAACCTTTTATCGAATTTAATTTTTTCATTTAAGATTGAGATAATTTCCCATTTATGAATTATCGAAATTACATTAGTCAAATTATCGTGTTTGCATATTTCAGCTAGTTCCATCCTTATTCTTATGCCGATTGCAGGTGGGTAAATCATTTTCTGATGAGTTTCTGAACTTTTCCATGGCCACTTTCTAACTGTTTCTTGAGATTGTTTGAGGGAATTATTTGAAATATTGAAATCTAACCTTGAAGCATATTTTGCACATCTAATTAATCTACTTGGATCATCTGAAATACTTTTACTGTGAAGTAGGTTCAATTTTTTGCTTTTTATATCAGAAATTCCTCCATAAAGATCATAGATTTTCCTTGTCGAGACCTCGAATGCTATTGAATTTATCGTGAAATCTCTTCTTTTAAGATCATCCTCAATAGTAGTATTAGTTACTGTGGGATTTAAGCCTGGAGCAGAATAAATTTCTTTTCTTGCAGAAGCAATATCAATTTTATAGTCATTAATATTTATTTCTACTGTGTTGTATAAATTAAATTCCTTGATTAAACATAAATCTACATTTACAACATTTTTTTTTATAAATTTTGCCAGAGAGATAGAGGAACCTTCAATAACAAGATCTATATCTACAGGTTTAGAAAAAGATTTTTTGTGGAATTTACTAATTAATAAATCTCTTAAATAACCGCCAACAAAAGCTACTCTAATATTGTTATTAGATTCTATGTATTTAGTAATTAGGTTATATAAATTAAATGGAGTTTTGATTAATTCTGTTTGGATGTAATCAGAGATATCGTTCATTAGTTTTAACTTACATAACGAATTGGAGCTAATCTGGGATCTAAAATTTTACTTCCTTTATCACCAAATTTTACTGCTAAAGATATTTTTTCCCCACTCCCAAAAATATGTATGATTTCACCTTTCCCAAATTTTGAGTGAATTAGCTTATCTCCAACTATCCAGCTTTTCCCTTTACTGGGTCCTGAATATAATTTCCTTACTGCATTTATTGGTTTGTTAACGAATTCATTTGGATTGTGTCGATCAACTCTTGTTAAACGATCAAGATGCCTATCTCTTCTAATTGAAGCACCACCAGTTTGTGGTAATTCGCCATCCATTAAATCTTCAGGTATTTCTGAAAGGAATATTGAAGGAATTGTTGCTTCACGCATTCCACCCCATAATCTTCTTTCTCTGGCATGACTCAAGAAAACTCTTTCTTTAGCTCTAGTAATTCCTACGTAGCATAATCTTCTTTCCTCTTCCAGAAGTGAGGGAGTATCTATTGATCTATGACTCGGGAAGAGACCTTGTTCTAGTCCAGTGATAAAAACATTTTGAAATTCTAAACCCTTACTATTGTGCAGAGTCATAAGAGTTACAGAGTTGGGATTATTCTTCTTCGTATCATTATCAGTTGTTAAGGCTGCAGTAGAAAGAAATCCTTCTACATCTCCACTTTCTGTTTCTTCTTCATATTGAGTAGCTGCATTAATTAGTTCTTGTAAGTTATTTCTTCTATCTTCAGATTCTTCAGTCCCACTAGAGAGCAAATCACTTAAATAACCACTTTTTTCTAATATAAGCTGTAGTAGTTGAGCGGGACCTGAATTTTCTAGGTAACACAGTAGATCATTCATAACTTCAGTAAATTTATTAATTCCTTTTGATGATCGGCCTATTGTTTCTTCAAGACTTTGCTTATCATTAAGAACCTCCCATAATGGGATATTTAACCTATTAGATAGTTCATTAAGTTTTTGAATAGTAGTCTTACCAATCCCTCTTCTAGGAACATTTATGATTCGTAAAAGACTAACGTTATCTGAAGAATTAACCAGAACTTTCAAATATGCTATTGCATCTTTAATTTCTCTTCTATCATAAAAACGCAATCCTCCAAAAATTGTATAAGGAATGCGCCATCTTACAAGAGATTCTTCTAATACTCTCGACTGAGCTCTGGTTCGATATAAAATTGCAAAATTTTTCCAAATTGGGTTTTGATTATAGTTATTGAGTGATTTTATTTTATTGGTAATTGCTTCTGCCTCGGAAATTTCATCATCACAGCTGAGTAATGTTAAAAGTTCCCCTTTTTCTTTAGTAGCCTTTAAAACTTTGTCAATTCTTTCAGAGTTGTTTTCAATTAGTGAGTTTGCAGCATCAAGGATATTGGAAGATGACCTATAGTTTTCTTCTAATTTAATTAAAGATGATTTTGTATCGTCGTTGATTGTAGTTTTAAAATCTTCTTGAAAACCAATTAAAATTCTGAAGTCAGCTGCTCTGAAACTATAAATACTTTGATCAGCATCCCCAACTACAAAAATTGACCGATCTTCCCAATTGAAGAATTTTTTTGGTTCAGTATTTCCAGCCGTTATTAATTTTATAAGTTCATATTGTGTTCTATTTGTATCTTGATATTCGTCAACTAAAATATGTTTAAATCTTTTGTGCCAGTAATCTCTGACCATATCATTTTGCCTCAATAAGAAAACAGGCAAAAGTAGAAGATCATCAAAGTCTAAAGAATTATTTTTTGAGAGCGAAATCCTATATCTCTTGTAGGCTTCTGCAACTGTTTTATCAAAATTATTATCTGCTTTTTCTAAAAGATCATTAGAAGTTAAGCATTGATTTTTAGCATTACTTATTAATCTTTTAATCTTTTTGGGATCATATCTTTTGTGGTCAAGATTCATATCTTGACTGATAATTTCTTTTACTAATGTTTGAGAATCTGTTTCATCGTAAATTGAAAATTGCCTTGTCCATTTTAGGCCTTCTGGATCAGTATATTTTTCAATATCGTATCTCAGAAGTCTTGAAAATAAAGAATGGAAAGTACCGATCCAAAGGTTCTGAAGCATCTCTTGGTGAACGCTTGTTCTTAATTGATTTTGATCAATTTCTTTGAGAGTTGTCCAAGGCTGACCAAATTGATTAAAAGCTAATTCTTGGGCTAGAAGAACCTCTAATCTTGCTTTCATTTCTTTAGCAGCTTTGTTAGTAAAAGTTACCGCAAGAATGTTATAGGGATCTATAGAGTTACCCTCAATAAGGTTTGCAATTCTGTGAGTAAGAGCCTTAGTTTTTCCGCTACCTGCACCTGCTACAACTAATAGTGGTCCATAAACATGTTTTACTGCTTGAAGTTGTTGATTGTTTAGGGACTTAAAAAGGAAATTGTTGGTTTGAGGCACTTTTGGAAAGGGTTTTTCAAAAATCAGACTTTACTATGAGATTCAGGTTCCGTTTCTAGATCTTCTAACGCTTTTTTTAAATTTATAAGTTCATTATTGTTATTAATTATTTCTTCAAATTTATTTTGAGGCATCCTTAATTTCATACTTCTTTCTAGAATTTCTTTTTCCAATCTCTTTTTATATGAGGAAATAAGTTTCTTAGATAATTTTAACTCCTGTTGATCCAAAACTTTATTAAAAATATAATTTTATATTAGCGGAAAAAAATTTTTTATTTGAATTATTTCAACTATCACTTTGGAATGAAGTTATTAATTAAGAAGCGTTGCGTTAAGTTTTAAATTGTATTGTTTTTACTAGCTTTGTATTATTCTTAAGATCAATCTTTAAATTTTCACTTCAGGAATGTCAGTTTTAAAAAATAATCAACTATTGTCAGCCGATAAGAAATTAAATGATTTAAGCAATATAAAAGAATTTATTAATAGTGCAAACTCGAGATTAGATGCAATAACCTCAATAACTAAAAATTCACATGCGATTGCAGCAGATGCCGTAACAGCAATGATTTGCGAAAATCAAGATTCAGTTAATTCAAAAACAGCTTTAAATACTACTAACAAGATGTCCGTTTGTTTAAGAGATGGAGAAATAATCCTAAGGATTGTTGCTTATCTTTTAATTTCTAATGACGAATCAGTTTTAGAAAAAAGTTGTTTGAAGGATCTTAAAAATACTTATCTTGCTCTAGGGGTGCCTTTAAGAAATGCAAGAAGGGTTATTAAATTAATGCGAGATGCAACCATCTCTGATTTAAGATCAACAGTTGATAGTATGCAGGTAAACAAAAAATTTCTTCCTAATTTAATTTCTGAAACAGAGTTTCAATTTGAAAGGATAATTAATCTTTTAAACTAGCTAAATTCCTTATCTCAGAAGTATGGGATGTTTGTATTACTGAATTGTTTTCCTGGTTTCTAATAGTAGAAAATCTGGATCTTATGTGAGTGGACAAAAAGGAAATTCTTTCTTCGGAAACTGTTGATTTGTAAATAGTTTTAATGTTTAAATTATTTTGTTCATCAACAAAATAATTTGCAGATGAAATAATGGATTCTGTATAACCTTTATTTCGTAGGACAATTCCTGAATTTTTATCTTTGGCTATAAATATCAAAATAATTTCATCTCCCTCACTTATATCATCACCTTCCCACTCACTTATAGCTTGCCATTTTATAGAAATGGCTAAGCTCTCTGGGTTAAAACGTAATTTAAAATTTTTAAAAATTTCAACAACTTTTTTATCTTTTGAGTTGATAGGTTTTATATGTATTTTACTAATTGAGTTTTCAAATTCCTGAAAAGCTAAAGTGTGAGTACTTCTAATGGATTTCCACTCTCCTATACTTTTATCAATAAATTGATTAATTGTTGTTAGATTCTTCGTCAAGTTTATCTTCTACGGAATGATTTTCTGCTTTTTGTATCATTCTTACCATTGAATCCACCATTAATCTCTTTGCAGAAGTTACTTTTAATCCAGAAGGAGTGGTTGATATTTGTTCTCCAGGGCGATCATATGAAGTTGGTCTAAATGGAGTCATCTAATAACTTTAAAAATTAATCGATTTCTATTCTTGCATGAATTCTTGTTTATATAGTTGTTGTTTGCAAAAATGTTATATCTTATTTGTATATTTAAATGAACCTTTTTTATTTTTTATAAGATTTACCTTTAGTTAAAGAGTACAAGAAGCCAGATTGATAACTCCCTACATTGCTACACCAATTAATCAACCATATAGGTTTCTTACCTTTTGTTAACCCAGAGATAATAGCTAAGGCGAACATTCCTAAAAGGGCTCCCCCAAGTAATAGGTTTTTCCCTTCGCTTATTCCTGCTCCAACAGCAACCAGAATTGAGTCACTTATTAAAAGGCTGATTATTAATGCAGGAGTAAAAGTTTTCCAGCGTGTACCCCCTAAACCTATTGAATAACTTAGAAAATCGAAAAGTCCTGTCATCAGTAAACCTGTCATTAAAAAGAAATTTTCTTCAAGTTGATTTTGATTGAAACTTTCAATACGTTCCATCGCTTTTGCTCCAACTATTTTTCTAACAGGTAATCTGCCATACCTCCTCGCTATGAAAAAGGCAATTTGACAACATACAAGGTCAGCTAGAACAATTGTTAAATATCCACTCTTAAAACCTAATGCTCCTCCTGCAATAACTGAGAAGATTGAACTTGGTAATGCTGGGATGATTATACTAATCCCTCTAGTGAAAAAAAGTATTCCAGCTCCCCAAATCCCAGCTGCTTGTACTAACGACTGTATTGATTCTTTGTTGGCATTGAGGAAATTAGTCAAAATCCCAACTATTCCAAATAATAGTACTACTATTAAAAAAATTTTTACATATAAAGGCTTTATTATTTTTTGTTTTTTGAGGAGATTCATGGTTCCTATTAAAAAATTAGATATTTGTATTGAATTTACAAGAAATTAAAAAAGATTATAGATTTGGATTAATAAATGCGGGGAATTAAACTCTGAGTCCTTTAAAAATAAATTTAAATTTAAGTAACAAAGTTATTGAAAGCAAGTTTTTATAATACTCCCCAAAAAAATAATAACTATTTTGGTTATAGTAAGACTTATTATTTTCAAAGTCCAGGAAATATCTCTTTTTGTTTTTTTAGAATGTATCATTTCAAATTTAGAAAAATTATGTTTACTTTTAATAATGTACTTTTGTCGAAACTATTTAAATATTTTTTTTCTTTATATTTATTTATTCTTATGTTGTTCTTTCCAATACAAAAAGTAAATGCTTTTTCTCATGAATGGGTTGGAGTCCCTAAAAGTGAATTTGGAGAACAGTTATGGGATAGACAAAGTGTAAAAAGGAATGCAGATGGTTCTGTGAGAGTATTGAGTAAATTTATTCCTAAAACAAAAAGTGAAATTACTAAGGATATTCTCTATACAATGGATATAAATTGTTTTGAAAAATCATTTAGAGACGTTGATGTATCTATAGATGAAGTAAATAGTAATTTCAATGATTTCGCTGATTGGCAAGATCCAAATGGAGATGAACTAATTTTGGGTGTGATTGGTCAGGTCTGCAGAGTGGAAAACTAAAAAATTTCAAATTCTAGTAACAAAATAAAAATTAAGTTTCTACATTTCCAGAAAATATAAAACCCCTTCTATGAAGGGGTTTTAAAGGTGCCAGGACCCAGATTTGAACTGGGGACACGGCGATTTTCAGTCGCCTGCTCTACCAACTGAGCTATCCCGGCTCTAATCTATATACTCTAAATTAAGATGTGTAGTTTGTGAAACCCTTTTCATTAAAAATTTTATATCTTCATCAAATATCAAAAATTATTATTTTGAATTAATGGCTAATAATGCAGCACCAAATGAAGTAGTTTTATTACATGAAACTATTGGTATATTTATAATTTTTTCTCTTATTTTTCTCCACTGAGGGTTTTTTGAACCTCCACCAATAGTAATAATTTTTTTTGGAAGCGAACCTGTCAGTTCGCGTAGTTTTTCCCATCCTTGCAATTCAATATTAGCTAGTCCCTCGAATAGTGCATGTAAATAAAGTGAGTCGCTTACTGGTCTAGGGCCAAGGATCGGCTCTAAATTAGAATTATTTATAGGAAATCTCTCTCCTTTACTATTAAGAGGTAAAAGATTTAAAGAAGTATTTTTCGATGGATTTATTTGTCGACTTAGTTCTTTGATTTCTAAATCAGTAAAGAATTTAGATAAGATACCGCATCCTGCGTTTGATGCGCCTCCAATGATCCAATCGCCAATGACTCTATGTGTTGTGATTCCTTGTACTTTTACTGGCTTATCAAAAATTTTTTTAACTACAGTAGTTGTTCCTAATACTGTCAGACCATCTTCTTTCCCTAAACTTGCAGCTATTAAACTTGCATTAGAATCAGTGGTGCCTGAGATCAATATTAGTTTCTTATTCAAGTTAAATCTTTTTGCTAAATCAGAATTAACTTGCCCAATAATTTTTCCACTTTTTATTATTTCAGGTAAGCATTTTTGCCATGAAGTATTCAGAAAGCTTATTGGCCAAGACCCTTTCATTATATCCCAACCAAGTTTGAGGTTATTGCCTTCTTCTCCATGAGTCCAATCTTTCAAAAACCAGCCAGTTATCCAATCAGATTGATGTCTTAAAAGTATATTTGACCCATATTTATCAATTAGATTCAGTGCTTTTGCAAGACTACTGTATGGAGTTCGTAAATGATCTTCTCCAGAAGTTAACGATTCAAGAAGGATCTTATTTTCATTACATGCTTGGTCATATGGAATTGCTTCTCCCATCGGCTCTCCTTTAAAATTGGACGCTATCAAAGTTCCTGAGGTTCCAGATATAGCCAATTTATTAAGGTTACTTTTTACCTCAACAGGCATACTATCTAAGAGTTTTTCACAAGAATTGATCCAAGAATTT
Organism: Prochlorococcus sp. AG-402-K22; assembly: GCA_003216755.1. GTDB lineage: Bacteria > Cyanobacteriota > Cyanobacteriia > PCC-6307 > Cyanobiaceae > Prochlorococcus_A. The sequence continues at coordinate 20,475 of QCIJ01000016.1, forward strand.
GGATTTTTAAAACTGTATAGATAAGGAACTGAATTTGAATATACCAATTCCTTATGAAGATCAATTATAGATATTCTTACACCACTGGTTCCAAAATCTAACCCTCCATAAAAATTATCAGGCATTGAGTAAATTTATTCCAAAAATATCTTAGATGCCTTTGCTAATTGGGCTGCTTTTTCTTTGACATTTTCCCAAGGTAGCTCAAGATCTCTTCTGCCAAAATGTCCGTAGGATGCAGTCTTTCTAAAAAATTTTCCACCATTTTTTTTGGGTAGATTTCTTAAGTTAAATTCTTTTATTATTGCTGCAGGTCTTAAATCAAAGTGCTCTTTAATAATCTCAGTCAAATTAGTTTGTGAAATAACACCAGTATCAAAAGTTTCAACGAGAATGGAAATAGGCTTTGCAACTCCAATTGCATAGCTTAATTGTATTTCAACCTTTTTTGCTAATTTTGCCTTAACAATACTTTTAGCTACGTAACGTGCTGCATAAGCAGCTGATCTATCCACTTTTGTGGGGTCCTTGCCCGAAAATGCGCCACCTCCGTGTCTTGCATATCCTCCATAAGTATCTACAATAATTTTTCTGCCAGTAAGGCCTGCATCTCCCTGAGGACCTCCTATGACAAATTTACCTGTGGGATTAACTAGAAATCTTGTTTTGTGAATGTCTGGTTTGATTTCTAAATCTTCAGTGGCAGGAATAACAACATTTGTCCATAAATCCTCTTTTATTCTTTGACGAATTTCTTCTTCATCCTTTATACCATCAATCTCAGGATTATGTTGAGTAGAAATTAAAATGGTGTTAATTGAAACTGGCACCCCTTTTTTGTAATCAATGCTTACTTGAGTTTTACCATCAGGGAGGAGATAATTAAGGACTTTTTCATGTCTTACTTTGGCAAGTTGAATGGCTAATCTATGAGCTAAGCTAATTGGTAAAGGCATCAATTCAGGAGTTTCATCGCATGCATATCCAAACATTATTCCTTGATCCCCAGCCCCGGTATTGTTTTCCAAATCATTATTGATATCATCAGCTTCATTAACTCCTTGCGAAATATCTGGTGATTGCTCGTCAAGGGCTACTAATACGGCACAGCTATTTGCGTCAAAGCCCCCCGCCTTATGGTCTTCATATCCAATTTCTTTAATAACATTCCTAACTAGTTTTATATAATCAACTTTTGCTTTTGAAGTTATTTCTCCAGTAAGTAAACAAAGACCAGTATTTACTACAGTTTCACAAGCAACTCTGCTTTCTGGATCTACTGTCAATAAAGCATCTAAAACAGCGTCACTTATTTGATCACATATTTTATCAGGATGACCTTCAGTTACAGATTCAGAAGTGAATATGAAATCAATCATTTAAATACAATTTCGGAAGATTTAGTATTATCCTAAATTAGATTGTGATTACTAATCAATAATTGTAAATTAAAATATTCAATAAGATAAATAGTCCTAATTTTGGGATATCCCTGGTCAACAAAAAAGTAAATTTAGACTGTTTCAGATGAAGCTATAGGTATTTCTTCATTTTCGTCAGTTTGCTCAAATAACATTTGCTTATATTTAGCGGCCATTTCTTCAGCTTTATTAAAAACTTTTTGAGGATCAGTTAACATATCTCCTGGTTCGGGTTCAAGTGCTTTTGTGGATAATGAAATTCTTCCTCTTTCCGAATCAAGGTCAATAATCATAACTTTCATTTGGTCATTGACATTTAAAACATTATGAGGGGTCTCGATATGTTCATGACTGATCTCAGAAATATGCAATAGACCACTAACACCTCCAATATCAATAAAAGCTCCATAAGGTTTAATACCTTTAACAGAACCAACAACAACTTCGCCTACTTCAAGTCTATTCATTTTTTTCTCAACCAAAGCTCTTCTATGACTTAGCACTAATCTGTTTCTTTCTTCATCAACTTCAAGAAATTTTAAAGGTAGGTACTCACCTTCTAGGTCATCTTTAATTTTTCGAGCACTGATGTGAGACCCTGGGATAAAACCTCTCAAACCTTCCACCCTCACAAGAGCCCCTCCTCTGTTTGTTGCAAAAACTTCAGAATAAATAGTGGCATCTTCTTTTTGTAGTTGTCTCACTCTTTCCCATGCTCTTTGGTATTCAATTCTTCTAATCGAAAGTGCTAATTGACCATCTTCATTTTCTTCACTCATTATAAAAAATTCTCTGCTTTCCGAAGGTCTTAAAACTTCATTAAGCCCTTCAACTCTATTTATTGAAACTTCCTGAACAGGCATAAAAGCTGCGGTTTTTGCACCGATATCTATCATGGCCCCTTTGGGTTCTAGAGCAAAAACAGTCCCTTTTACTAGATCACCAGGCTTGAAATTATAATCATATTTTCCTAAAAGTGATGCAAATTCTTCTTGTGTGAATCCTGGATTATCAAAGTCCGCATTTGTTCTGCTAGAGGAAGAATCAGCTGAAGGAATATCATTCTTTTCGAACGATAAATCTTCTTCATTTTGGGGTACTGAATCATTATCTAATTCAGACAAATTTTTAATTTCTTTATCTTCGGAAAGTTCTTTTATGGTTTGGGAAGAATTTTCGTTCATTTTTTGCATCGCAGACTACCTATGGTAGTTAGAAAGGAATGCTACTAGCCTGCAAACTAATAGCAAAAACATTTGTGTTATGTATTCTACACTTTAGGATGCTTAATTTTATAAAATTGAAGCTAATTGATTTTTTGAACTTCCTTTGAGAGATTCAAGAGTTGATATAAAATCTTTAACGCCATTAAATTTTCGGTAAACTGAGGCATATCTTATGTAAGCGACCTCGTTTTCTTTCCTAAGGCTTTTAAGTATTAACTCGCCAATTTGTGAAGATTTGATATCTTTATTAGAATCTTGTACGATTAGTGATTCAATTCCATCTACAAAATTAATAATTGCTTCACTAGTAAAGGTAGTCTTTTCGCAAGCTCTAGATATACCAGTAAATAATTTTTGTTTATCAAATAGTTCTCTACTGCCGTCTTTTTTAATAACTGATATTGGCATTGTCTCAACTCTTTCATAAGTAGTAAATCTAAAACTGCAATTTAAGCATTCTCTTCTTCTTCGGACACTCTTACCACTATCAGCAGATCTTGATTCCAAAACTCTGCTATCTGTATTTTGACAGGTTGGACACTGCATATAGTGAAATAAGGGGAACTTTAACTCTAATAGTAGAGTAATATTTTGATTATGAAAAGTAAAAAAACCTCTTGTTAAAGAGGTTTTTTAAAAAAGATCATTTTTTATCAAATTTAGGGGGATCTCTAAAGGCGACAGCAAAGAATAAAGTGACAACTGCGAGAGTTAAAATAAGGACGTAAGCGAAAGCTTCCATAAGATTAAGTAATAAAGTTTAGTTTAAACCCTTCCTGGGATTCTTCTTGTGGTTTCGTCACCAAGTTTCTTGAATAAACCAAATTCAACTTGGTCCCCAATTTCGGCGTCAATACCAGCAAAGGAATTTCTGTATAGGGTTCTTGAAGCATGCCACCAATGGCCAAATAAGAATAGCAATCCGAAACATAAATGTGCATATGTAAACCATGCTCTTGGAGAGCTTCGGAATACACCATCAGATTTATATGTTTCTCTGTCGAACTTGAATGCTTCTCCAAGCTGCGCTTTTCTGGCTAATCTTTTAACTACTGAAGGATCAGTAAATGTTTGCCCATTTAAATCGCCACCATAGATAGTTGCAGTGATGCCAGTTTGTTCAAACGAATACTTAGCTTCTGCTCTTCTAAATGGAATATCAGCTCTTACATTACCTTCTTTATCTTCAAGTATGACTGGGAAGTTCTCAAAGAAATTAGGTATTCTTCTAACTTCTAAATCGTTACCTTCTTTGTCTTGGAAAGTAATGTGGCCCTGCCAACCAGTTGGCAACCCATCTCCATTAACTAGAGCTCCTACTCTGAATAATCCTCCTTTAGCAGGACTGTTACCAACATAATCGTAGAAAGCTAATTTCTCTGGAATCGATGCATATGCTTCTTCTTTAGTAGCACCATCATCAATAGCCGCTTGAACCCTTCTATTAATTTCAGTTTTGAAATATCCTGAGTCCCATTGATATCTGGTAGGGCCGAATAATTCTACCGGGGTTGTCGCAGATCCATACCACATTGTTCCTGCAACGACAAAAGAAACAAAAAGTACTGCAGCCAGAGCACTTGCAAGAACTCCCTCTAGACTTCCTAGTTTTAAAGCTCTATAAAGTCTTTCTCCAGGTCTATTAGTGATATGAAAAATGCCTCCAATAATACCCATTAGGCCAGCTGCAATATGGTTAGCAACTATTCCTCCAGGGTTAAATGGATTAAAACCATCTACTCCCCATGATGGAGCAACTGGTTCTACATGGCCAGTTAAACCATAAGGATCAGAAACCCAAATCCCAACGTTTGCGCAATGGAATGCTCCAAAGCCAAAACATGTAAGTCCAGCTAGAAGAAGATGGATTCCAAAGATTCTTGGCAGATCAAGAGCAGGCTCACCTGTTCTTGAATCTTCCCATAAATCTAAGTCCCAGTATGTCCAGTGCCAAATAGAGGCAAGCATCAATAGTCCACTAAATACTATGTGTGCTGCTGCAACTCCCTCAAAACTCCAAAATCCCGGATCAACTCCTGTCGCACCAGTTATATCCCATCCGTTCCAACTACTTGTGATACCTAGTCTTGCCATAAATGGCATAACGTACATTCCCTGTCTCCACATTGGATTGAGAACAGCATCAGAAGGATCAAAAATGGCTAATTCATATAGAGCCATAGAACCGGCCCAGCCGGCTAATAATGCAGTATGCATAAGATGCACAGCAAGTAGTCGACCTGGGTCATTAATAACTACTGTGTGTACTCGATACCAAGGCAATCCCATCGGTTAATTTCTAGTAACTATGCTGAATAAACAGCTAAACATCATGATAGTAAGGGTTTTTTAGGCTTTGAGGGATTTTTGTAAATAAATTTATTTTCTTGCAAAAATCGGTTAGATCAATTTGTATCACTGAAGTTACGAGCAATTTTTAACTAAAAATTGTTAATATTTTGGTCACAATTCTCAAAGTAAAACGCCAAAATAGGAGAAATAACAAAAAAAAATGGCAACTATTAGATTCATTCGTGAAGGTTTAGATGTTCAATGCAATCCTGGTGAAAACTTAAGGGAATTAGTAATGAAAGAGAACTTAAAACTTTATGGTTTGAAAGGCATTTTAGGAAATTGTGGAGGGGCAGGCCAATGTAGTACTTGTTTTATTTCAGTTGAAGGAGGAAACAAAAATTCTCTTAGCCCTCTTAGCTCTGCTGAAGAAGAAAAACTTAAAAATAGACCTGAAAATTGGCGACTTGCTTGCCAAACATTAATAAAATCTTCGGCAGTAATCTTGACAAAACCACAATCACCTCCCTCAAATTTAGAAGAACTAAAGAAAATTAGTGAAAATAAAAAATTACCTCGCTAATTGTTTAAGACTGTTAATCAGTTAATAAAATTTGTTTATTTTTCCACTTTATTTAAAGTTATATGTCTATAGTCTTAGTACCCAATTGAATTGCCAACTAAATGGAAACAACTAATTTTGGATTCGTAGCTAGCCTTTTATTTGTAGGGGTGCCAACAATATTCCTCATAGGTTTATTTATTTCTACCCAAGACGGCGAAAAATCAAGCTTCTATTCAGACTCTAGTAAGGGTAAGCTTGGACCAAAACGCTAAAACTTTTATAAATGCTCAGCATTCCTGTAAAAGAATTTTTATATTGGAAAAAAAAGCAACTATCTAAAGGAGGGGATCATCAATCTTTTGCAGTTTTACTAGACTGTATAGGCGATATCTCTACTAGTGATCTAAATTTATTGAGCATAAATCCTGAGGGCATTTTATATTTAAAAAAAAATTTAGAACATTTTGAATCTATCTGGGAAGATCACTTATCTAATTCGTCACCTATACAATATCTTTGCGGCATAGCATTTTGGAGGGATTTGAAACTAAAAGTCACGGATAAAGTACTTATTCCGAGACCGGAGACAGAACTTATAATTGATATTGTCTTCAAGATATTTGGGAATCAATCTCAAAAATTAATTTTTGCTGAATTAGGAACTGGATCAGGAGCTATTAGTATTGCTTTGGCATTGGCTTATCCATTGTGGGAGGGAATAGCAACTGATATTGATCAAGATGCATTAGATATAGCAACTAAAAATTATATAAATTGTTCTAAACAAACAAATCTGAAATTTTTATGTGGACATTGGTGGACCCCTTTTGAGAGTTTTAAAGGAAAATTAGATCTTGCTATCTCAAATCCTCCTTATATTCCTAAAGATACTTATGAAAAATTACCTAAAGAAGTTAAAAATTTCGAACCAGAAATCGCATTATTAGGAGGGGAAGATGGCTTAATACACATTAGGGAAATAATTCAAAAAGCACCGTTATTCTTAAAAGAAAATGGATGGCTAATTTTAGAGAATCATTTTGATCAAGGCGAAAAAGTAAAACAACTACTCATTAAAAGTAAATTTAAGTCAGTAGAAATTGTGAATGATCTTTCTGGTTTTGGTAGATTTACCATTGGAAGATATAAATAAATTATTGGTTAATAATCTAAATGAATTTAATAAACTGCAAATCAGCTTTGAATACCCTTAGAAGTGGTTTACCTTTAATTTTCCCGACAGATACATTACCAGCAATTGGATGCTTGCCAAAATTTTCAAAAATTATTTATGAATTTAAAAAAAGAGATAGAAATAAACCTCTAATTCTTATGGGATCAAAATATAAACAACTAATAGATTATGTTCATGAATCAGCTAGAGAAGATTTCGAAATAATAGCTTCAAAATATTGGCCTGGTGCTCTTACAGTGGTTATCCCTGCTTCAGAACAGCATAATGAATTGCTCACAAGCAAAGATCATACTCTTGGTTTAAGAATCCCTAATTCATCTATTGCTCAATCTCTCATACAAGAAACAGGACCATTGCTAACTTCAAGTGCAAATATTTCAGGCTTCACAGGATCAATTACAGCTGAAGGTATTGCTTTAGATTTCCCTTCTGTAGAAATTCTGGGACCTATTCCATGGGAAAAAAGTAGTGGAAAAGCTAGTACCATAATATCTTGGAAGAAGATTGGCGATTGGAGGCTGATTAGAGAAGGTGAAGTATTCGTTAAGGAATTGCATTAATGTTTGTTTTATTGTTTATTGTTTTATTAATTCAATTTTTTATTTATTGGATATTTGAACCACTTGCATCTTTTTTAGAGTATGTTCTTGAAATAAGATTATTTCCTGTTATTGCTCTGATAGGTTTAATTTTGTTATTTTCTACAAAATATATTGATAAGAATTAAACAAAACCAAATGCCGGCTAACAGATTTGAACTGATGACCTTCGCTTTACAAAAGCGCTGCTCTACCGCTGAGCTAAGCCGGCAATCCTACCATCTTACATTTACGGAGGATCAATTATCAGTTTTTTTAGTTTTTTTTAAATTTATTACTATTTGATATCTTTATCAATTTTTTCAGATTTATCAGTTTTTTTAAATTTTATTTCTCCTGAAATAGTTCTTTTGATTGGTAAATTGGCAACTAGTGCAGTCATTCTATCTTCAGTTTCTAAACTGACTGCCACTTCTTCAAAATCAATCTCAACATATTTAGCAACAACATCAAGAATTTCTTTCCTCATTTTATCCAAAAGATCAGTTGTCAAAGAACTCATATCAACTCTGTCATGAGCCAAAACAAGCTGCAATCTTTCTCTAGCTGTATTTGCACTAGCCGTCTCTCTGCCTAGTAACTTGTTTATTAGATCTCTAAGAGTCATCATTTTAAAAAACCTTTGTTTGCATTAATCTCATGAATTTATCTTTAAGGCTTTTACCTTCATTTTTAGGGTCAATAATTGGTACATCCTTTCCTGTAAGTCTTTGAGAAACATTCAGATAGCATTTTTTTGCAGGAGATCTACTATCTGTAAGTGTTAGTGGCTCTCCTCTATTTGTACTTATTATTACTTGTTCATCTTCTAAAACAATACCTAATAAAGGTAAAGATAGGATCCCTTTGACATCTTCAATAGATAGCATTTCTTGACTAGCCATCATGTTAGGGCGAACTCTATTGATTACAAGTTGAATAGGTTCTATATCAGATGTATTAAGAATACCTATTACCCTATCAGCATCTCGTACTGCAGATAATTCCGGGTTGGTGACAACAATAGCTTCTTTACAAGCTGCAAGTGCATTTTTAAAACCATCCTCTACTCCAGCAGGGCAATCTACTAAAACAAAATCAAATTTTTCACTTAGAAGCTCACTAATTTTTTTCATATCTTTTGGCTTCATCCAATCAAGCATCCTTGGATCTCCAGCAGGTAGAAGAGCTAGATTAGGTTCCTTTTTATGTCTGACCAATGCTTGGTCAAGACGACAATTTTTGTCCAGAACATCTTGAGCAGTATATACAATGCGATTTTCTAATCCAAGAAGAAGATCTAAATTTCTCAAGCCAAAATCAGCATCTAGTACAGCAGTGGTTGCTCCGCTGTTGGCAAGTGCAATACCTAAGTTTGCAGTTAAAGTGGTTTTACCAACCCCACCTTTACCTGAACAAATTAATATTGTGCGAGTATTTTCCGCCACGAAATTTAATAATTTTTCAAATGATAAGGCTACCTCTAAGAAAGTTAAATATTTTAAAGATTAAGTAATCCTTAAATTTATCAAATTTTAATTAATTTGTTTCAAATGATTGATTAATTTTTAGATCCTATTAGGAGAGGTTTGATAATGATTGTTCGTTTATCTATTAAGGCAATTTCTGGATAATAATTGTGGGGCTTTTCTTTTGGCCCAATAGCTATCAAATCTGCAATTCTTAGCTGTAAAGGGTTTAAATAAAGTGATGCTACAGAGGCATTATTATTTCCAGTATTACCTGCGAAAGCAATCCCTAAAAGTTTGCCCCAAACGTAAATATTCTTTTTAGCGGAAACTATAGCTCCTGGATTAACGTCTCCAATAATGCATAGGTTTCCATTTGAAGATATTCTGTCGCCTGATCTAACTGTTCCTTTATGAAGAATATCGTCCTTCTCATTTGAACTTAATAAAAGTAACTTATTTTTAACCTCTTGTTCTTTAAGAAAGGTTGAATTTATTCTTAAAGACTTGCCCGCTAAAATTGTATTTCTGTCATTTGAGTAAATGCATAGAGAAAAAACATTAAGATTGTGCAAATGATTTTTTAATTTTGATAATTGATGAATACTTATTGACTCATTGATTGATAAAATTTTTGCTTCCACAGGTCCTTTTATGGAAAAAAATTTTCTAAAAGTTTCATGGATATTATCTAAATCTAACAAAGAAAAAATTTCTGAATTTTTACTTTTAGTGTTAATTAAAACGATTTCCATTGAATCAAATCTAGGAATTGTTTTTTATTAATGAAATTTCATTTTTAATTTCATTTTTGATCATGCCTGGATAAATAATAAAAGAGCTTTCCTCTGATCTCATTAAAGTTTTTATTAATGCAGAACTATTTTCTAATGCGCTTTGATAAGTGCCGTCCCATATTTTTAGTGAATTGTTAGATTCAAAACCTTTAAAAGACCTTTCCTTAATCCCGCAAAATATTTCTGAACTATAACCATTTTTTTCACACAATCCCCTAGTAAATGCAAGGATTTTTAATCTATCAACTTTACTTAAAAAACTTATGTCTGATGCCTTTAATAAATCTCTGTCAATAAACATTTTGCATAGAGTAGAAAGTGGCTCGAAAGATTCATCTTTCCATCTAATCAAATGATAGTAAAAGGTTACATCGTCATTTCTTATGAAATCATCAAAATCAACATTTTCAGGAGAAAATATCCATTTATGCAGAGAATTATCTAACCAAATTTTCATTTTTGGATTATGTTTTATTGTATAAATTATTTTTTCCAGAATCCATGTTGATATTTCGTTTATTCTGTGATTGTAGATTGTTCTGTACATCAAGTTTCTTAGTACTAGGAAATGCTCAATAGCGATAACTCCTTTTGGTTTGATTCCTATATTTCCGTCAGGCGAAAAAGTAAGAGCTGAAATAATTCTTTCCAAATCTACCAAGCCATAATTAGTACCTGTGTTGTAACTATCGCGTAAAAGATAATCGAGACGATCGCAATCTATCTCACTACTTATTATTGTTTTTAAAGGATTTGAAAATAGTTGTTTTGATTGAAATAATTCTCCAATTTTTCTCGGTAATTTGTCGTCATACTTTTTGAGTATTGAATTTATTGGAGAATAATTTTTAACTAATTTTTCAGACCATTGTTCGTGATCATGCTTGAATATTGTTTCACTGGTATGGCTTAAAGGTCCATGACCTAAATCATGTAGTAGAGCTGCTCCATAAAGAACAAATTTATTTTCACAAAATGAAGATTTACTTTCAATTAATCTCTTATAAATTTTTCTAGCTATACAAAAAACACCAATTGAGTGAGTAAATCTACTCGATTCTGCACCATGAAAAAGTAATGATGCCGCTCCTAATTGTTTTATTCTTCTTAGTCTTTGAAAAGCAAATGTATCAATCAATTCCATAACCATTAATTCTTCTGGTTTCCCTTCATCAAATACTATTTCTTTATGAATTGGGTCATGAAAAATTCTTTTAATACTCATAATTTTTAAGATTTTTTATTTTCAATCTTTAGCCATTTCAAGATTTAATTTCTTCATTGTTGTTTAATTCAATAGTTTGAACTGAAACTTCTTCTTTTTCTAGAAGCGACCCCAGAAATAATTCTGCGTTCCTCACCCATTTATCGTCAGTACTTCCATATTCACTTGCATCCGGCAGATCAAGTGATTTATCAGGAGTCATACCTTGGCCTTGAATATTATTACCTTTGGGGGTTAAGTAACTAGCCACTGTTATAGCAATACCACTATCTTCTCCCAAACTTTTTAGCGATTGAATTAAACCTTTCCCATAAGTTTGTTCTCCCATAAGAATTGATCTCTCATTATCTTGTAAAGATCCAGCAAGTATTTCACTGGCACTTGCAGTACCTTTATTTACTAAAGTTACCATTGGTCCATCAAAAGATGTCTCTTTTTGGGAAATAATTGCATCTTTGATTCCATTTCTATCTTTTGTCTCGACTACAGGTTTCTCACTCAATAATGAGTCTGCAACTGCTATACCTGAGCTTACTAGTCCCCCTGAATTATTTCTAAGATCCAATATCAAACCCTCAACCTCTTTATCTTTTAATTCTTGAAGTGCCTCTTCAACTTTTTTGGGTACGCTTTCGCTAAATTGAGTTATCCTTAAATATCCTATTGTGTGAGAATCGTCTCTTAATCTTTTTGTTCTAACTGGTCTGAGATCTACCGATCTCCTTTCTAAATCAACTTCCCTAATTTCTCCTGATTCCGAAGATACTTCAATTAAAACTTTTGTCCCTGATTCACCTCTTAACTTAGAGGCAGTACTTGCAAGCCCTAATTTTTCTGATGAGATTCCGTCCACTGTCTCTATCAAGTCCCCGCTTACTATTCCAGCTTCTTCAGCTGGCGAACCTCCAAGAGTAGAGATAACTTGAACTTTTTTGTCATCATCATTTAAACCTAATTGGAGCCCAACACCATTAATTTCACTACCAAAATTACTTGATTTCAGTAGTTCATAATCTTTTGGGCGTAAAATTCTTGTATATGGATCTTCTAGAGGTCTTAACATGTCTTCAATTGCGGAATAAGCCTCTTCACTTGTTTCAATTTGTTTCTGTAATGTTTTTTGTCTAATTCTTTTCCATTGGATTTCATCAAACTTTTCCGGATCATAAAAACCTTCGTTTACTAAGGTCCAAGCGTCAAGTACTAATTGCCTGCTATCACTGAGAGCTTCCACTCTTTCAATCAATAAAAGATTAATAGAAAAAACGATGATCATTGATGCAGTGATCACAGTTTTGAATGTTAAAAGTTTGTTAAAAGATGAATTCATTGGGTTAAGTGTTAACACCAAGTATAAGAATTTTAAGTAAGCTCTTTATATCAAAGCTAATTTTTTTTTGGATGGCGAATTCTTCATCTGTTTATGATTGGTTTCAAGAAAGGCTTGAAATCCAAGACATAACTGACGACGTAACTTCCAAGTACGTACCCCCTCACGTTAATATTTTTTATTGTTTAGGAGGCATAACTTTAGTATGCTTCCTAATTCAATTTGCAACAGGTTTTGCAATGACTTTTTACTATAAGCCAACAGTTACACAAGCTTATAGTTCAGTCAGTTACTTAATGACCGATGTAAGTTTTGGATGGTTAATAAGATCTGTTCATAGATGGAGTGCCTCAATGATGGTTTTGATGTTAATCCTTCATGTCTTTAGGGTTTATCTTACTGGAGGTTTTAAAAGGCCAAGAGAATTAACTTGGGTTACAGGTGTTGTAATGGCAGTCATAACAGTTGCTTTTGGAGTTACAGGATATTCTTTACCATGGGATCAAGTGGGTTATTGGGCAGTCAAAATTGTTTCAGGTGTACCCGCCGCAATACCGGTAATTGGTGATTTTATGGTCGAACTGCTTAGAGGTGGAGAAAGTGTTGGGCAATCAACTCTTACAAGGTTCTACAGTCTTCACACATTCGTCTTGCCTTGGTCATTGGCAGTTTTCATGTTGATGCATTTTTTAATGATTCGTAAACAGGGTATTTCAGGTCCCTTATAAACTTTTATACTTAAACCATTACAAGACTTACTCATGTCTACGTTAAAAAAACCAGATCTATCTGATCCAAAATTAAGAGCAAAACTAGCTAAAGGTATGGGTCATAATTACTATGGGGAACCAGCTTGGCCAAATGATTTACTATACATCTTCCCAGTAGTGATTTTAGGTACCATTGCCTGCGTGGTTGGATTAGCAGTTCTTGATCCTGCAATGTTGGGAGATAAAGCAAACCCATTTGCTACTCCCTTGGAAATACTTCCTGAATGGTACCTTTATCCCGTTTTTCAAATACTCAGGGTAGTCCCTAATAAGCTTTTAGGTATAGCACTTCAAACATTAATTCCTCTAGGATTAATGGTTTTACCATTTATCGAAAACGTTAATAAATTTTCTAACCCTTTTAGAAGACCTGTAGCAATGTCAGTTTTTCTATTTGGTACTTTCCTAACAATTTATCTAGGTATTGGTGCTTGCTTACCAATTGATAAGTCTCTAACCCTAGGTTTATTTTAACTTAAATTTTAAACATATCTAAGTCATTATTTTCTTTTCTAAGGAAGTGGTGCATTAATAAGAACCCAACAATAGTCCATGTTTGGTATGTCCTTGATTGCTGCCCAACCCAAGTTCCTGTAGGTCCATCAAAATATTCAGCCCATTCTTGCTTAGGTAATTGATTTAGTTGACACCAATAAGATTCTTCGATTAAAGATTTCATTTCCTCCATAAGAATTACATCATCAGAAGGAAATTTCTTTTGGTGTAGAAGTACAGCGGTACCAAAAAACCAAAGTAAACTTGGCCAATGACCACCATTGTGGTAACTCCAAGGCCAATTCTTTGGATCAGAACCAGTTTTGTTTTGCCATTCTTCGACATCCATATGAGGATGACAAATTCTCATAGGCATTTGAGCCATCAAATGCTGCCTGTTGTGTAAAACTAATCTAAATAAAGCTCTTTGTTCTGCAGGAGGCAGTACTCCAAACATACAAGCTAAAGAATTTCCTAAACTGTAAAATCGAAAGTCAGGCCTTCCTGTTCTAATATTTCCTATCAAATAACCACCTCTATTTTCTAACCAATCTTGAAGCCATGATGGTACTACTTGAGGTTGAACATTAAATTCATTGAAGTGTTGATCATCTCCATACTGCTCAGTCGGTCTTCTTCTTAAGATTTGCATTGTTTGGCTTGTAACCCAATAATGTTTTAAGAGAAAACTTCCTAAGTCCTTTACCCATTGATTTGTGAGAATTAGTCTTTGATCTAAGAGTCTACTTACATGATCTGCCCGACTTAATTCCATTAAGTTGATGCAGCTTTTTAAACATCCATGCAGTAAAACCTCAACCTCTAAAGGTGCTCCCCATACATCCATAGGTCTATCAATCATAAAGGCACAATCTGGAACAAAAAGTACGGGGGTACCTTCAAATGTGGGATGTAGAACTAGATCTAATAAAAGTTGAATACCTCTTTGAACGCTTTGACTTTTTCCGAAGGCATAATCACCGCTTTTATTGACATAATACCAACATAAAATTGGCCACCATAAACTTGCATCAGCTGAAGTAATCCTGCCAATTGATCTTTGACCATAGTCTCCAATGAGCTTTCCATTTTCTTCAACGAAACTAGTAGGAAACACTCCACGTGTTTGATAATTAGTACTCTGTAACTCAAGGCAAACACTTAGGAACCTTTTAACAATTTCGTACCGTTTTTGTGTAATGAGGTAAATCATTACTGGAACGTTGTCTCTTAAAAATATTTCTCCATAATTTAACTTTTTATTCTTTGTTGGGTGTTCTAATGCAGCAACACTGCCTACTAACTCTCCTGATATTTCAACAA
>QCIJ01000017.1 GCA_003216755.1 Prochlorococcus sp. AG-402-K22
TAAAACAACACAAGAAAATTTGGTAACTCAATCAATTAACAATATTGAGGTGAACTAATGCCACTTTTAAATTCAGTTACTACACCATATGCAGAGGCATTACTTCAAGTTGTAAATGAAAATTCGCAAACTGAAGAGATGGTTTCAGAGGTTAAAGAACTTCTGGAATTATTAAATGATTCCCCTGAGTTGGAGAAGGCACTTTCCTCGCCAATTTTAGAAACAGAAGCTAAGAAGAAAATCATTATTGAAATTTTTTCAAATAAGGTTAATTCTTCATTACTGAATTTCTTGAAATTATTGGCTGATAGGCAAAGAATTGGAATTCTTACATCTATTCTTAATAGATTTTTAGAAATTTACCGAGAGAATAGTAATATTGCTTTAGCAACTGTTACTTCTGCAGTCGAGCTTACTGATGAACAGAAAGGTTTAATTACCCAAAAGATCGTCAATATCGCTGGCACTGAAAAATTAGAACTTGTAACTAAAATCGACCCATCTCTTATTGGTGGCTTCGTCGCAAGTGTAGGATCTAAAGTAATTGATGCTTCTCTTGCTTCACAAATTAGAAAACTTGGTTTGTCACTTTCCAAGTAACTTTTAAATCAACCTTAAATTCTTAAATCCATGGTATCTATACGCCCTGATGAAATCAGTTCAATCTTAAAACAACAAATAACTGATTATGACCAATCCGTAAGTGTTAGCAATGTAGGAACTGTTCTGCAAATCGGTGATGGTATTGCAAGAATATATGGCTTAGATCAGGTCATGGCTGGTGAGTTGTTGGAATTTGAGGATGGTACCGAAGGTATAGCTTTAAATCTTGAAGATGATAATGTTGGAGCCGTTTTAATGGGCGAGGCACTTGGTGTCCAAGAAGGAAGTAACGTTAAGTCCACAGGTAAAATTGCATCTGTTCCCGTTGGAGAAGCTATGCAGGGGAGAGTTGTTAATCCTCTAGGACAACCAATAGATGGGAAAGGGGAAATCCCTACTAGTGATACTAGATTAATCGAAGAAATGGCCCCTGGGATAATCAAGAGAAGATCAGTACATGAACCAATGCAAACAGGTATCACATCTATTGATGCAATGATTCCTGTGGGAAGAGGTCAAAGAGAATTAATTATTGGCGATAGACAAACTGGTAAATCTGCGATTGCTATTGACACAATAATCAACCAAAAAGGTCAAGACGTAGTTTGTGTTTATGTGGCTATTGGTCAGAAGTCAGCATCTGTAGCAAATGTAGTTGAGGTTTTAAGAGAAAAAGGAGCTCTTGATTACACCATTGTTGTTAGTGCAGGAGCCTCTGAAGCTGCCGCTCTACAATACTTAGCACCTTATACTGGTGCTGCAATTGCTGAGCACTTTATGTACCAAGGCAAAGCAACACTAGTTATTTATGATGATTTGACAAAACAAGCTCAGGCTTATAGACAAATGTCTCTCCTTTTGAGAAGACCACCAGGAAGAGAAGCTTATCCTGGAGATGTTTTTTATTGTCATAGCAGATTACTTGAAAGGGCAGCAAAATTATCTGATGATATGGGCGGCGGTTCAATGACGGCTTTACCCATTATTGAAACTCAGGCAGGTGACGTTTCTGCTTATATTCCTACTAATGTTATTTCAATTACTGATGGACAAATATTCTTGAGTGCAGATTTATTTAACTCAGGATTAAGGCCAGCTATTAACGTTGGTATTTCTGTTAGCCGTGTTGGAGGAGCCGCTCAGACAAAAGCAATTAAAAAAATTGCAGGAACTTTAAAATTAGAACTTGCACAGTTTGATGAACTAGCTGCTTTTTCTCAATTTGCATCTGATCTTGATGAAGCAACTCAGCAACAACTTGAAAGAGGCAAAAGACTAAGAGAGTTACTAAAACAAGCACAGTTCTCACCATTAAATCTTGCTGAACAAGTTGCTGTTGTGTATGCAGGTGTTAAGGGTCTTATTGATGAAGTTCCAGTGGAAGATGTAACTAAATTTGCTGCTGAACTAAGAGAATATCTTAAGTTAAACAAAGCAGAATTTATTGAGGCGATTCTTAAAGAGAAGAAATTGAATGATGGCTTAGAAGCAACACTCAAAGAGGTGATTAATGAAGTTAAATCTTCAATGCTTTCCTCAGTTTAAATTTATTTAAGAGAATATCATGGCAAATCTTAAAGAAATTAGAGATCGAATAGTTTCTGTTAAAAATACACGAAAAATAACAGAAGCTATGAGATTAGTTGCAGCTGCAAAAGTTAGGAGGGCACAAGATCAAGTTCTTAAGAGTAGGCCTTTTGCAGACAAACTTGCTCGGGTTTTAGAAAATATTCAATCTAGAGTTAAGTTTGAAGCTGTAGATTCTCCTCTTCTATCAAAAAGAGATGTAAAAACAATTTCTTTGGTATGCATAACTGCAGATAGAGGATTATGTGGAGGATACAATACAAACATAATTAAGAAGGTAGAAATTAGGTATGCAGAGCTGATTAAACAAGGTTATGAACCAAATTTGATCTTAGTTGGAAAAAAAGCAATAGGTTATTTCCAAAATAGGAAAGATAGATACACAATTAAAAGCACATTTAAAGAGCTGGAACAAGTACCAACTGCAACAGATTCTGAGGGGATAACTAGTGAAGTTTTAGCTGAATTTCTTTCAGAAAATTCTGACAGGGTAGAAATTATATATACGAAATTCATTACTTTAGTCAGTTGTGCGCCTGTAGTTCAAACATTGTTGCCACTAGACCCTCAAGGTATTGCAGATGAAAATGATGAAATTTTTAGGTTAACAACTAAAGATAGTAAGTTACTCGTAGAAAAATCAAATATTGAAAAAAGTGATTCAGAGAAGATACCATCAGACATTGTTTTTGAACAAAGTCCTGAACAACTACTAGATTCGTTATTACCATTGTATTTACAGAATCAAGTATTAAGAGCTCTTCAAGAGTCTGCAGCTTCAGAACTCGCTTGCAGGATGACTGCTATGAATAATGCGAGTGATAATGCAAAAGAATTAGCAAGTACTTTAAATCTAACCTATAACAAAGCAAGACAAGCAGCTATTACGCAAGAAATATTAGAAGTTGTAGGAGGTTCAGCGGTTTAGTAATAAGATTTAGGATATGCCTGAATACAATATAAAAGTTCAATTTGAGCAAAAGACTTTTAGTTTTTTATGTTCTGAAGATCAAAATATTATTTCAGCGGCGAAAATGAATGGAATAGATTTACCAAGTAGTTGTTGTTCAGGAGTTTGTACAGATTGTGCATCCTTGATATTGAAAGGATCTGTAGATCAAGAAGATGCTATGGGGTTAAATGATGATTTGAGGGAAAAGGGCTTTGCACTTTTGTGTGTGGCATATCCTAAGTCAGATTTGCATATCGTTATTGGTAAAGAAGTCGAAGATAATTTATATAATGATCAATTTGGTAAATATCAAAAATGAAATTAAGTTCAGTTGATTATTATTTAGATTGGCCAGTTTCAATAAAATTAAAAAATTTAAGGGAATTTATCATTGCAAATTTAGAAAAAAAAGGTGATTTAATTCGATGGTCAATTGTTGATATTCAAAATTCTATCGACTCTTTTGGAACAAAAAAACTTAAAATTAAAGCTGTCTTAGCTAATTAAAAAATATAAATTGAAATATTTTTAATAATGGAAAATTCACCAACAATATTTATTGTCCCAACTGGTATTGGTTGTGAAGTAGGAGGTTTCGCTGGGGATGCACTTCCTACTGCTAAATTATTAGCATCGGCAAGTGGATGTTTAATTACTCATCCAAATGTTATGAATGGAGGTACTCTTTCTGAAAAAGATAAAAATATTTTTTATGTTGAGGGTTATAGTTTAGACCGACTTGCTAAAGGAGAAATCGCTTTAAAAAGTGTAAAGCAACAGAAAATTGGGATAATTTTTGATTCAGCCATTGAAAAAGAAATATTAGTGAGAAATTTACAAGTTGCTGATGCATGTGTTTCTACTTTAGGGATTAATGTTCATTCTTATGTGATTACAAAAAAGCCATTAAACATAGTTTTTGATTCTGATTCTTCAAAAATCAGTGGTGGCATAATTGAAAATCCTGATACTTTAATTGATGCTGGAAAATGTTTAATAGAAAAAGGAGTTACGGCAATAGCAATTGTGGCAAAATTTCCAGATGATTCAGATTCTTTAGAAACAAATATCTATCGAGAGGGGAAAGGGGTTGATCCTATTTCTGGAGTCGAAGCAGTAATAAGTCATTTAATTAGCAAATTTTTAAAAGTTCCCTGTGCTCACGCACCTGCTTTAAATCCAATTGAATTGAATGAAAATTTAGATCCTCGTGCAGCTTCAGAAGAAATAGGATTTACCTTTTTACCCTCAGTACTGATTGGGTTAAGCAATGCACCTGACATTGTTGAATTGCCTGCTAAAAATGAATCAATCTCACTACACCCTGATCAGATTGAATCTATTGTTGCTCCTAATGGGGCACTAGGTGGAGAAGCAGTACTAGCAGGGATTGAAAAAGGTTTAAATATTATCTCTGTAAAAAATCAAAATACATTAAAAGTGACAAATGAGTTTTATGATTATCCCAATCTTTTTGAAGTGGATAATTATTTAGAAGCAGCGGGCATAATTCTTGCTATCAAAAAAGGTATAAACCTTAAGTCAATTAAACGGCCTTTAAAAAAAATCCAACAGTGTTTTTATAGTGATTAATAAGATATTGCAATGGGAACTCTCCAGTCACTTCCTAATGATTGACTGCTTAGTTTTAGGATTGGAGGAGCCTGCTTTCTTTTAAATTCCGCTTTTTTTATTAGTGAGATAATTTTTAAAATTAAATCTTTTTTATAACCATCTTCTTCTAGTTGTAGTAAATCTTTTTTCTCTTCAATAATTCCTTTAAGAATATTATCTAAAATAGAATAAGGTGGGAGAGAATCAGTATCTAATTGATCAGGACCTAATTCGGCACTTGGAGCTTTCATACGTATATTTTCTCCAATTAAATCTACACTTGTATCTAACATATATGATTTTCTATGATTAATTGAATCTTCGCTATCAAGCCAATTGCATAATTTAAAAACATTAGTTTTATATAGATCACCAATTACAGATAATCCTCCATTCATATCACCATAAAGTGTGCAATATCCTACAGCTAGCTCTGATTTATTTCCTGTTGAAAGTAATAAATGCTTCTCTTGATTTGCTAAAGCCATTAGAAGCGTTCCTCTGATTCTTGATTGAATATTTTGATTTGTTATTTCAGCCATCTCGAAAGATATGGTATTTATAAAAGATTCTTCAAAAGAGCTCATCAAATTTTTAATTGGAATGCTATTGAAATGTATTTTTAATCTTCTTGCTAAATCTTTCGCATCACTCTTTGAATGAGATGAGCTCCACTTAGAGGGCATTGAGACGCAATAAATATTATTACTGCCAAGAGCAGCTGTTGCAATTGCTGAAACTAGTGCTGAATCAATACCACCACTTAGTCCAATTAAAGCTGTTTTAAAACCGCATTTTCGAGCATAATCCCTAACACCAAGGACTAATGCATCAAAAATTGATGACATCTCAGACTTTTCAAATTTATTTTTTTGAGGTTTTGTTTGCTCAATGTCCCAACTGGAGAGGTCTTCTGAAAAAGATTTTAATTGTTTAATTTTAAATCCATTCTTATCAAGAATAAAACTATTTCCATCAAAAATTAAATTATCATTTGCTCCAATCTGGTTTACATATATCAGCGGTACTTGAAGATATTGAGCAGCAAAACTGGAAACTTTGGATCTTAGCTCTAACTTTTTAAAGGTATACGGGGAGGCCGATAAGTTCACTAAAATATCAACTTTTTTTTTCTTTAAATCAAAAATAGGATTCTTTTTATGAATTCCTCTACCTTCTATATTTTTGTTGACCCATAAATCCTCACATATAGTAAAGCCAAGTCGCCAAGTTTTATTATTAATTTCTTTTGTTAATACGGAAACTTTTTCTTCTGATCTAAAGTATCTTTTCTCATCAAATACTTCATAGGTGGGAAGAATAATTTTACGAGCAATTATTTTCCACTCACCGAGCTCAAGCAATGCAATAGAATTATAAAGATTTGGAAAAAAAGAATCATTGATTATCTCAGCTATCCCTACTGTGATACTCAAGTTTCCATATTTTTTATTAATATCTAAGGCTAATCGGTCAAGAATTTGATATTGATTTTTGATTAAATTTTTTTTAAGAAGTAGGTCTTTTGCTGGATATCCCCATAGTGATAATTCTGGAGTAAGAACTAAATCAGCAGAAGTTGAGCTAGCTTTCGAAGCAGTACAAAGTATTTTTTTTGCATTACCCTCTAAATCACCAACAACTGGATTAATTTGAGCAAGTAAAAACTTCATTCAACTAATTTAGTGGATTCATATAAATTATTCTTTTTAACAATATCTATTAATGAAGTTGGTAAATTAGAATAATTAAAATTTGACCTGAGCTTAGAACTTGAAATGTTTGGGATTTTTATGGTTGAAATCTTAAATTTCACTTTATAAGTTTCTAACATTTTAAGAGTATTTGATTCAACTGGATATCCCTCTCTTAAAATCACTAAGAAACTAACCTCATCAGTAATTTTATCAAAATTTTTCCAGTAGAAAATATCTTTAATTAAATCGCTCCCAATAACAAAATCTAAATTATTTAATTCATAAATTCTTTTACATTTTTTAATTGACTCAACTGCCCATTGGCTACTAACACTTTGATTAAATAAAATTTTAGGATTATCTAAATCTTCAATAAGAGTCTTTAATAAATGGCTACGAATTGAGATATCCTCTTTGTGATTTTTGTTGGGGTTGTTACTAACATAACTAATTGTAAAAGCATATATTTTGGATAATTCTTCAAGTATTTTTTTATGTCCAATGGTAGGTGGATCTGCACTGGTACCAAATAATGCAATGCTTTTTCCCATTTAAGTTTTAAGGCAGAATGCTAACAAAATTATTATTTAAATTTCTATTTGAAAAATAAATATTTATGTGCTTAAAAATATCTGGGTCATTAAAAGCAATATTTTGGATCATAAGTGCGGGTTCTATAAAAGAAGCTTTGCTTCTTGCAAATATCTCTTTTGCCGCTAATTTCCCTAGGATTTTTGTAGAATGCACCGCGATTGCTGCTTGAATAATTGCTATGGGTCCATAGGGTAATAATGAGAGCCCATTAGTGAAAGGTGCGGATAATAAAATTACTTTCTTAATAAGGTTGAAAGAAGTATTGACGCCGACTTGAGTGACTCCCAAGTATAAATTATTAATGGATATATTTTTAAATATTTTCCTTGTAGATTCACCTTGCAACTTTAAGCCGTAAATCTTACTTAATTCACTAATCAATGCAGTATCAAGTGCGAAACTACCAGCTACATCAAATAAAATAAAAGGATTAAGAGCTACTGCGGATGCCTTTATAGTCGAAAATTTACCAATAGTTGATTGAGCTAATTTCTGCCTTCTTTTCAATCTTTGCTCTTTTATCTGCAAAAACAATTTGTCAGCTAGTTGAAGTGAATTAAGTGTTAAAAATATATCACCATATTGATTTATTATTTTTGTTAGATAATTTTTAAGATTTATTCCATTATTAAGAATTATTGGAATATTTAAGTCTTGTGGAAGCTTAGATTTGATATTTTCCTTAATTTCTTTTAAGTCATTTTTATTAAAAAGATCGATTTTATTGAAAATTATAATTATTTTTTTCCCATCTTTAATTAAGGAGCCGATTTTGTTTAATTCATTTCTATTTACATCTCCCGAAACTAAAAATAAAACAAGATCTGAATGATTTATGCAAGAGTAAACTTTATCTGGGGATTTAATATTGCAAAAATCAAATCCCGGAGAATCTAGTAATTCTATACTACTGAGTGTTTGATCTTTTAGGTTCCAAAGTTCCGATTGTATTCCTTTCGTGGTCCCGTTAATAATATTTGTTTTGAATATATCTTTTTCTAATAAAGAATTTAAAACAGAAGATTTTCCTACGCCTGATTTACCATATACTCCAATTCTTATTTTTTTTTCTTTGAGCCTAAACAGTTGTTGATTAAAAGTAATTATTTCTCTACTAAAGAAACTTTTTTCATAGTTAGTAAGATCAATATTCTCCCACCAACTTTTTAAAAGTAAATAATTTTTTTTATTTTTTATTTGTTTCATGATTTATTTCTTCCACCAACCAGCTATGACAGATAACACAGCTTCTGCACCAATAATTCCCACGAATCCCCCAAATTCATCTACTACTACTTTTACTCCTTTATGATTCTTGTCAAATCTTGTTAATAATTGATCTGCCTTAATCATTTCTGGAATGTAGTCCACAGGTTCGCAAATTTCTGATAAGGATTTTTTATTTTCGCCATTAATTAATTCTGCTAATATTTTTTCACGCTTAACAACACCTTGTATTTTGTCTACTTTATCTCCTAAAATTACCCACCATGGAGAGTCATCTGACATTATAAGTTTTGAGATTTCATCAAGATTGGAAGACCCATCAAGACAAGGTGCTGATACCCTAGGGATCATTAAGTCTTTAGCTTTTAAGTCATTTAATTGGAAAACCTTAAATATCATTGCTGCCTCATCAGCTTCTATTAAACCTTGCTGACTCCCAATTTTTGCCATTTGTCTAATTTCCTCTTCATCAGTTGAAATTTCATTTTCTGCAGTAATAACTGGAAATATTTGTTCGATTAATATTAAGAATGGCCTCATTAAAATATTTAATATTCTCAAGATAGGAACAGATAATAAAGCTATTTGAACTGAAAATCTTGTACCCAGAGCTTTCGGAAGAACTTCTCCCACTAGAACAACTAATATATAAAAAACAATTGAAAATAAGGTTAATCCATAACTACTATTAATTACCATTGCTCCGTATACACCTAAAATAAGACTTCCAATGATGTTAAATCCATTATTTGTAATAGTAATTACAGTTAGTGTTCTTCCAAGGTGTCTTCTGAGTTTAAGTAGTTGATTCGCAGTACTTTTAGGCTTTTGTTTTGAGGCTATTTCTAAAATTCTAATTGAATTAACAGCTAAAAAAGCCGCTTCTACTCCCGAACAACATGCTGACCCAATTAAAATTATTATAATAAGCAAAATTAGGATGTAAACACTTGGTTCCATTAAGATAGATTAGATGCTAAATCTGTTTTAATTCATTCTTCCATTTTTTTTTAAAACTCGCCAATACACAATTTATGTCTAAAACCGACAATAAAGTTTTTGAAGAAAGAAGAGAAATTTTCCTAGATAAATTAGGTGGAAAAGCTGCTATTATCCCCGGGGCTAATCTTGTAAAGCATCATGCTGATTGTGAATATCCTTTTAGACAAGATAGTAATTTTTGGTATTTAACTGGTTTCGATGAGCCAGATGCAATCGCTCTTTTCTTGTCACATAAGCCAAAGGGAGAGAGATTTATTATGTTTGTTGCTCCTAAAGATGTTATAAGCGAAGTCTGGCATGGCTTTAGATGGGGTTTAGAAGGCGCTGAAAAAGAGTTTAATGCTGATAAGGCTCACTCAATAAACGAATTAAGAGATTTACTCCCAGCTTACATAAATGGTTCTGATGAACTTGTTTTTTCAATTGGAAAGCATCCAACAATAGAGAAACTAGTACTTGAGATATTTTCACAACAACTTGAAAATCGCTCAAGATCAGGGATTGGAGCAAATTCTATAAAATCTCCAGAAATTTATTTAAATGAGATGAGATTAATTAAAAGTGAATTTGAGATTAAGAGAATGAGAGAGGCTATACAAATTTCAGCCGAAGCTCATGAACTAGTTAGAGAATTTATCTCATCAAAGAAAAATGAAAGACAAATTCAGGGTCTTCTGGAGGGATTCTTTTTGGAAAAAGGGGGGAGAGGACCAGCTTATAACTCAATTGTTGCATCAGGAGATAATGCCTGTATTTTGCATTACACTTCAAATAACTCACCCTTGAAGAAGGAAGATTTATTGTTGGTGGATGCTGGCTGCTCACTAATTGATTATTACAATGGAGACATAACAAGAACTATTCCAATAGGTGGTAAATTTTCTAATGAGCAAAAAGTTATCTATGAAATTGTATTGAGTGCGCAGAAAAATGCAATTAAAAGTGCTGTAAAGGGATCGAATTCTAATGTTGTTCATAATGTTGCTTTAACAATTCTTATAGAAGGATTAAAGGAAATTGGTTTATTGTCGGGCAGTACTGAGGAGATAATTGAGAATCAATCTTATAAACATCTTTATATGCATAGAACTGGACATTGGCTCGGATTAGATGTTCATGATGTTGGGGCATACAGAATGGGGGACTATGAAGTGCCATTACAGAATGGAATGATTCTTACGGTAGAACCTGGGATCTATATAAGTGATAGGATCCCAGTCCCTGAGGGACAACCCCCTATCGATGAGAAATGGAAAGGGATAGGGATAAGAATAGAAGATGATGTCTTGGTCAAAGATACAAACCCAGATGTTTTAAGTATTGCTGCACTAAAAGAAATTTCCGATTTAGAATTTTAAAATTTGACTTATCCAGTTAATAGATTTATTTTTTATAAAGCTTAAATTTGAAAAATGGTTAAATCAGATTCATATGATTCGAAACTTTCTCAAGCAAGGGGTTTGGCTAGTCAACTTGGAATGTTTGCAGAGGAAAATGATATCCCTAAGGATCTATGGGATTCATTGGAAGCTACAATTTATGATTTCTATCAAGTTTCACTTGATAGATAAAATTTTCTTTAGAAACTATCAATAAATAAAATCAAGAAATTTTTGATAAATTAATCAAAATGTGACCATAAACTGATAAATTATTATCTAAACGTATATAAGTGAATGACCTCATCAGATAACTTAAATCAAAATTCAACAGAAAAAAAAGAGAAAAATAGTGATTACCCAAAATCTAATAATTCCTCTCCGAATAAAGGAATGATGGGTGCTACAGCTGTACTAGCTGCTGCCACAATTGATGAAGATGGAGTCCCTACTGGTTATACCCCCAAGCCTGATGAAGGAAGGTTTATTATTAAAGTATTGTGGTTACCTGATAATGTGGCTTTAGCTGTTGATCAAATAGTCGGAGGAGGCCCAAGCCCACTTACTGCTTACTATTTTTGGCCAAGAGATGATGCATGGGAAAAATTAAAAAGTGAACTAGAGAACAAAGGTTGGATTACAGATAATGAACGAGTTGAAATATTGAATAAAGCTACAGAAGTAATTAATTATTGGCAAGAAGAGGGTAAAACAAAAAAATTAGAAGAAGCAAAGTTAAAGTTTCCTGAAGTAACTTTTTGTGGAACTGCTTAAAAATTAGTTTTTTGCGGCTTGAATCCTTGCCTCAGCTTTTGAAATTTCTTTCAAAGCTTTAATTTTGTCTGGACTTTTTTCATTTTCAGAAAATTTACTTATTGCTAGTTTTGCTTCTTGGAGGTCTTGTTCAGCATTTTGGACATTAATTTCAGATCCAATTTCGGCATTGTTTACTAAAACTATGACCTCATCTGATTCGATTTCAGCAAAGCCCCCCATTAAAGCTATTGATTGCCATTGAGAATTCATTCTTAACCTTAAAACGCCTATATCAATAGCTGTAACTAAAGAAATATGTCCTGGAAGCACACCCAGTTGTCCAGTTGTGCTGGGAAGGATTACTTCTTCAGCTTCGCCTTGATAAACATTTTTATTAGGAGCTAAAACTTTAAGAGAAATTGCCATTAATTTAATTTATTGAAGGATTTATATATATTTTGGTATTTATTTTTCTGACTTGATTTTTTCAGCCTTGGCCTTGACTTCATCAATATTGCCAACTAAGTAAAATGCCTGTTCAGGTAAATCATCTAATTCACCTGACAAAATCATATTGAAACCAGCTATGGTATCTTCTAATTTTACATATTTACCAGACATTCCTGTAAATATTTCTGCTACGAAGAAAGGTTGGGAAAGGAATTTTTCAATTTTTCTAGCCCTATCAACTGTTAATCTATCTTCTTCAGAAAGTTCATCTAAACCAAGAATCGCAATAATATCTTGCAGCTCTTTATATCTCTGCAATGTTGATTGAACGGCTCTGGCAGTTTTGTAATGCTCATCTCCAACAACTGATGGTTGAAGCATAGTACTTGTTGAGTCTAATGGGTCTACTGCTGGATAAATTCCCTTAGCTGCAAGAGCTCTTGCAAGCACAGTAGTAGCATCTAGGTGAGCAAAGGTTGTTGCTGGAGCAGGGTCAGTAAGGTCGTCCGCAGGAACATAAACAGCCTGAATTGATGTTATCGACCCTTCTAATGTAGATGTAATTCTTTCTTGTAATTCACCAACATCAGTCCCAAGGGTTGGTTGGTATCCAACCGCTGAAGGCATTCTTCCTAGTAAAGCTGATACTTCAGAGCCAGCTTGAACGAATCTAAAAATATTGTCAACAAAAAGAAGTACGTCTTGTTTGTTAACGTCTCTAAAATGTTCAGCCATTGTTAGTGCCGATAAACCAACTCTCATTCTTGCACCTGGTGGCTCATTCATTTGTCCAAAGCATAATGCAACTTTTGATTGAGTTAAATCATCAGCATTAATAACTCCTGATTCTTTAAATTCTTCATATAAATCATTTCCTTCTCTGGTTCTTTCACCTACTCCTCCAAAGACAGAAACCCCACCATGTTCCTTAGCAATGTTGTTTATTAATTCTTGAATAAGAACTGTCTTCCCAACTCCAGCTCCTCCAAATAATCCAACTTTACCTCCTTGTCTATAGGGAGCTAAAAGGTCAATAACTTTAATTCCTGTTTCAAAAACTTTTGGTTTAGTTTCTAGGTCAGTTAATTTTGGGGCAGATCTATGAATTGGGGCAGTATCTTTAGTCTTAACAGGACCTTGTTCGTCTACTGGCTCTCCTAAAACATTAAATATTCGCCCTAAAGTTGCTTCTCCTACAGGAACAGAAATTGGTGCGCCTGTGTCGATTGCCTCCATCCCTCTTACAAGGCCGTCTGTGCCGCTCATTGCTACTGCTCTTACTCTATGGTCACCTAGAAGCTGTTGGACCTCTGCAGTAAGCGCTATATCTTGTCCAGCAGGATTTTTTGCCTCTATTCGCAAAGCATTTAATATTTTAGGTAATTTTCCGGCTGGGAATTCTACATCAAGAACTGGACCAATTACCTGACGAACTACGCCTTTTGTTTGTGAAGAAGTTGATGGGGTTGCTACCATTTTTATAGTTTGGTGATGATTAGCTGATTTTTAAACAGCCCATAATCCGAAAATACTACCATCTCATGGGTAGATTCGTTAAATGGGTTCGGCCACCCGCACAGTTTAAGTATGGTTTAATTGCCACTTCGCAGATTATGTTGTTGATGATACGGATCGAGAATTTCTCTTTCCACTTTTATGACGCAAAGCGTCTCAATCATGATCCTCCATTAATCTATGGCAGCTGTTTCACTTACAGTCTCTACAGTAAAACCACTGGGAGATAGAATATTTATTAAAGTTTCCGCATCTGAGGAAAAAACTGCTGGGGGCATTCTTTTGCCTGATTCAGCTAAAGAAAAACCACAGGTAGGGGAGGTTGCCCAGGTAGGTCCTGGGAAGCTTAATGACGATGGTTCTCGACAAACTCCAGAGGTGAGTATTGGCGATAAAGTTTTGTACAGCAAATATGCTGGAACAGACATTAAATTGGGGGGAGATGAATATGTCTTGCTCTCTGAAAAAGATATTTTAGCTGTAGTCGGCTAAAATATTTTTCAAAAAATTATTAAAACTTATTACTAAATTGCTGCCTAAACATGGCTAAAAGAATTATTTACAATGAGCAAGCTCGTAGAGCGCTCGAGAGAGGAATTGATATCCTTGCTGAGTCTGTAGCTGTAACGCTTGGACCAAAAGGAAGAAATGTTGTCTTAGAGAAAAAATTTGGTGCTCCACAAATCATCAATGATGGTGTCACAATCGCTAAAGAGATTGAATTAGAGGATCACATTGAAAACACAGGGGTTGCATTGATCAGACAAGCGGCATCAAAAACTAATGATGCAGCTGGAGATGGAACAACCACAGCTACTGTTTTAGCGCACGCAATGGTTAAAGCAGGTTTGAGAAACGTAGCTGCAGGAGCCAATGCAATTACCTTGAAAAAAGGAATCGATAAGGCTACTGAATTTCTAGTAGGTAAAATTCAAGAAAATTCAAAACCTATTAGCGATAGTAATGCTATTGCCCAATGTGGAACTATTGCCGCTGGAAATGATGAAGAAGTAGGACAAATGATTGCCAATGCAATGGATAAAGTTGGTAAAGAAGGTGTCATTTCTTTAGAAGAAGGAAAATCAATGACTACCGAATTAGAAGTTACCGAGGGGATGCGTTTTGATAAAGGCTACATATCACCTTATTTTGCAACAGATACAGAGAGAATGGAGGCGGTTCTAGATGAACCATATATTCTTTTGACTGATAAAAAAATTGCCTTAGTACAAGATTTAGTTCCAGTTCTGGAACAAATAGCTAAAACTGGTAAGCCGTTAGTAATTATTGCTGAAGATATAGAAAAAGAGGCTTTAGCTACTCTTGTAGTTAATAGATTAAGAGGTGTGTTAAATGTTGCGGCAGTAAAAGCGCCTGGATTTGGTGACAGAAGAAAAGCCATGCTTGAAGACATGGCTGTTTTAACTAATGGTCAACTAATTACTGAGGATGCAGGACTGAAATTAGAGAATGCTACTCTAGAAATGCTTGGAACCGGCAGACGAATCACAATCAATAAAGAGACTACAACTATTGTAGCTGAGGGTAATGAGCAAGCAGTTAAATCTAGATGTGATCAAATTAAAAAGCAGATGGATGAAACAGAGTCTTCATACGATAAAGAAAAGCTTCAAGAACGTCTAGCAAAATTAGCTGGGGGCGTAGCAGTGATTAAAGTTGGAGCTGCAACTGAAACTGAGATGAAGGATAAAAAGCTTCGTCTTGAGGACGCTATCAATGCTACAAAAGCTGCTGTTGAAGAGGGAATCGTACCTGGAGGAGGGACAACCCTTGCTCATTTATCTCCGATTCTTAAAGATTGGGCTGATAAAAATTTAGAAGGCGAGGAATTGATTGGGGCTAATATTGTAGAAGCTTCACTGACTGCTCCGCTAATGAGGATTGCAGAGAATGCAGGCTCTAATGGTGCTGTGATTGCTGAAAATGTAAAATCTAAGCCATTTAATGATGGATTTAACGCAGCTACTGGAGAATATGTAGATATGTCTTCTGCTGGTATAGTGGACCCTGCAAAAGTTACCCGATCAGGATTGCAAAATGCGGCTTCAATAGCAGGAATGGTTCTTACTACTGAATGTATTGTTGCAGATTTACCTGAGAAAAAAGATTCATCTGCTCCAGCAGGAGCTCCAGGTATGGGTGGTGACTTTGATTATTAACTAAAAAATAGTTAATAAATATAATTAAAAAAAGGGATTATTTACGATAATCCCTTTTTTTAATTTTAACCCTTACGATATCCAGCCAGCGCTGAGAATTATTGCTAGTGAAAGAAATATAACTAAAAAAGTCCAAGTTATTTTATTCAAAGATGCTTCTGCACTGCTTGCACTATTAAACATTGAACTTCCACTCGCAGCTATTCCTCCCATTCCATCACCTTTGGGACTGTGAAGTAAAACTAAAAGTATTAAAAGTAATCCAGAAATTACCCATATCCAACTAAAAATTTGAATCATTGTTAAGGCCTTTATTAATTTTATACGTGTTGCACGACTTTATTATAACCTTTTAGTTCGATTTCTTTAATAAGAGATTTTCCTGTCATTTCTTTTGGAATAGGTAGATTTAATAATTGCAATAAAGTTGGAGCTATGTCAGCCAATCCAGCATTGTCCCTTAAATAGACTTCATTCCCCATATTAGGAATTTTTCTTTTTTCACCCTCAATGAAAATTAATGGAACTTTATTTATAGTATGAGCCGTCCATGGTTCTCCAGCAGGACCTTTCATCACCTCTGCATTTCCATGATCTGCTGTTATGAGAATGCTTCCGCCCATTTCTCCAGTAGCATTAACTATTTGACCGATACATTTATCTACTGTTTCTATAGCTTTAATAGTCGCATCCATATTGCCTGTATGACCCACCATATCAGGATTAGCAAAATTAATTACAACAAAAGCATAGTTTCCACTTTTAATTGCTTTAGCACAACTATTAGTTAATTCTTCCGCAGACATTTCGGGTTCCATATCGTAAGTTGCAACTCTTGGAGATGGAACTAAATGTCTCTCTTCTCCAGGTAAAGGAATTTCTACTCCTCCATTAAAAAAATATGTTACATGAGGATATTTTTCTGTTTCAGCTGTTCTGTATTGCTTGAGTCCGTTTTCTGAAACTATTTGACCGATAAAATTATTGAGAGATTCAGGAGGAAATGCAACTTTAACTGGGAAGTTTGCGTCATATTGTGTGAAAGTAACTAATTCTAGATCTGGAAAAAATTTTCTTTCAAAGTCTGAGAATTCTTTATCTGAAAGGGATTTTATTATTTGTCTAGCTCTGTCAGGACGGAAGTTAAAGCAAATCATACTATCTCCATCTTTTAGATAGTTATCAGATAATCGAATGGGCTCTATAAATTCATCAGTTATGTTTTTATCGTAACTTTTTTGAATATAATCTTGCGGAGATATATTCGTTATTTTAATGTCTTTATCCGTTAAATTGACATAAGCTTTTTCGGTTCTGTCCCATAAAAGATTTCTATCCATTATCCAATATCTTCCGCATATAGAGGCTATTTCGCCGGTATTATATTTTTTTATGCAAGACTCTATTTGATTTAGATATTTAGATGCACTTTTTGCTGGAGTATCTCTCCCATCAGTAATTATATGGATTGCAACTTTTTTGATCCCATTATCAGATGCCCATTTTATTAATTCTAATAAATGATCAATGTGACTATGCACTCCTCCATCAGAACATAATCCAGTGATATGCAAAGTAGAGTTGTTCTTCTTTAATGAATCAGCTATCTCCTTTAATTCATGAACTAAGCCTAATTTATTATTTTTTACAATATTTGAAATTCTTACAAGTTCTTGTTGGATTATTCTTCCAGAACCAATGGTAAGGTGACCAACCTCAGAATTACCCATTTGTCCATCTGGTAGACCAACATCAGAACCACTAGCACTTATCAGAGTATGAGGATATGCATGCCATAATGAATCCATAATAGGCGTAGAGGCACTTTTTATAGCATTGTCGAGTATATCTTCTCTATATCCCCAACCATCGAGGATTGCAAGAACTACAGGGCTCTGAGGAACATTTAATCTGTTTATATTTTTGCTGCTAATCTTTGACATATTTAGATCAAATTCGTTGTTGAGTGATCCGACCTTAAATCTAGCTTCAAATGCTACTCTTTAACAATTTATATTTAATATAGTTAGCTTTTGCTAATTTATAAAAATATCAAACGAATTATTTTTTTGATAAATCATGTCCAAAAAAAAAAAAAAGATCGTAATACTTACTGAAAATGAGCTTAGAAAAACCCTTTCACGTTTAACTTCAGAAATTATTGAAAAAGTACAAAACTTAGAAAATCTTCTTTTAGTTGGTATTCCTACTAGAGGAGTTGATCTTGCCGAAGTTCTAGAAAAAGAATTATTTTGTAAGACAGGTGTAAAAATAACAAGAGGAATTATTGATCCAACTTTTTATAGAGATGATCAAAATAGAGTTGGAACTCGCTTAATAAAAGCAACGGATATTCCAACTCCAATAGAGAAACAAGAAATTCTCTTGATAGATGATGTAATTTATACTGGTAGAACAATTAGAGCTGCAATGGATGCTTTATATTCATGGGGCAGACCCAAAAGAGTGATGTTATTAGTAATGGTGGATAGGGGTCATAGAGAATTGCCTATTCAGCCAGATTTTTATGGTAGAAGAGTTCCAACTAGTAAGAATGAAAGTATTAGTCTACGTTTAAACAATGTTGATGATGAGGAAGGAGTTTTTCTTGAGTAGATTTATTTCAAAAGATGTTTCCTAAATTATATTCTCCTAAAAATTCATTTTTAATATCAAAATATTTAACTAATAAATCTGCATTTTCGTTGATTTTAAATAAAAGTATTAAGTTGTCTTCACCAATATATGATTTATTTTTTAGTATAATTTTAATTGGTTTTTTGGTCCATTTTATAATTCTCTCTTCACTTTGAACCTCTGACAATTTTGGTAATCCATTTTCAAAAATAACATCATATTCTCTTTCTTTGTTTGTTTCTCCAATAATTATTTCAAATACTCTCTGATTATCTTTACTGGCTTGAAGGATAAGTTTTAGAGGGTTTTCAGTTGGCCATGTTTGACCTTTGCAAAAAATTGGGTGCCAGAAGTGCTTTTGTTCTCTTTTATTGAATAATCTTATGGATAATCCTTTGTTTAGAATGTCTTTAATTTTAACGCCGGGGGTCATTGCCAAAGCTCCTAAAGCAATTGATTCAATAGGAGGCGGTGACTTTATTTGAATTTTTGGAATCTTTTTTGTTATCCATTCTTTGATTAATGGTATTTGAGTCCCCCCTCCAACCAAGATAATTGCACTTAAGTCATCTACAGTACAAAATTTGCCCCTCGCTTCATTTAATAAATCTTTAAGTAACGAGTTGAGGTGATTAAGTAGATTATTCTCAACAATAATTTTTTCAAATATCTCTTTACTTAGGTAAAAATCTTTTTCGAGATAACCTTCGATTAACAATTTTGTTAGAAATTTGTTTTCATAATTTATTTGAGGCGAGCTTAGTTTACACTTTATTTCTTCTGCCTTTAAAAGATTAATCGTATATTTATTATTTGGAATAAAATAATTAACTATCCATTGATCAATATCTTGACCACCAATTTTTGAGCCTGTCTTACTGATTATTTCAGCACATCTTATTTTTTGTTTTGAAATTGAGCTAACATCATTCCCATTAAATTTTAATAATTCAGCGATAGGGCCAGATTTTCCTTCTCCTCCTTCTATCTTGACTATATTCATATCGATTGTGCTTCCTCCAATATCCAATGTCATGATTTTGGAGCCAAATGGTATATTAATCCCTAAACTTGCCGCAGTAGGCTCATCAACTAGTGCTATTTCACCTACAGATATATTTTCGCAAAGGTTTATTAGCCATTCTCTGTACCCCTTATATGTATCAATCGGAGCAGTTAAAACAAGTCTTTTGACTTCATATTTTTGAGGAATGTTTGCCCACAAAAATTTAAAAAATTTTTCACCACATTCAGCAGGATTTAATATTTTTGTTTTGTTAATTTTTTCATTAGGATTTCCAATTAATCTTTTAAAATTTGAATGAAAAAACAAATCTGAGTTAGGTTTATCTCTCATCTTTATTGCACTAATGCCAATTTTCAACATTTTTGAAGGTTCCTCGAACCAAACTGCTGTAGGGATAACTCCTGGAGATGATGTAATATTTGGAATTTCAACTAAAACAGAATTTATTTCTTTTTGATCTTGAAAAGCTACCACAGTATTAGTATTCCCTAAATCTATAGCAAGTGTTCCAGATAAAATTTTTTCCATATGAAATGTTTTATGAATCAATTAAGTTCGTTTTGTAATTTATGTTTTGAATCGGTCCAATAAATTGTAAAATATAAAGGATGCTAAAAAATTTTAATGAACATATCAAATAACTCGGGAGTTGATTCTAACGATCTTGCCAAAAGAGGTGAAAGTTTAATAAGACAATCAACTAATAGATACTTAACTACAGTTAGAATTGCTTTTAGAGCAAAACAAAGACGATTTGATGATTTTGATGGACTTTTAGAGGAATCAACTGTTAAACCTGTGCAAAGATCAATTATTGAACTAAGCGATGAACAAGACCAACCAGATTTGCTTCCTGGTTAGTTTTGTTAGAAGACAAAAAAAGATGGAGATTACGTAGAGATTTAAAAAAAGGCAAATTTTGTTTTTTGATAGGAATTGATAATTGGTCAATTGAGCTCCAAAAAAGTGAGTTTGAATCGCTTTATTTTCTACTTTTAAAAATAAATGCACAACTTTTAGCTATCAAGAACGAATTAATGGCTGAAGAGTCTATCACTTTAGTATTAGAACAATTGCCTTGGTTTATTGAGTTAGAAGGAAAAAAGAATGAGTGGAGCTTAAGGTTTGTTTTTGAAAGTCAAGACCAAACAAGATCTTTCGAAATGTATTGGCCGATACCAATAGCACAAAATTTATTTTATGAAATAAAAAACATGTGGGAATCAATGGAATAAAAGATAAATTAAATTGGAAATTTTGCAAAATATTCCCCCCCGCCCAAATAATTTTTTCACAACTTTTCCACAACTATTTTTAAAAAAATATCTACTGACCTAAAGTATGTGGAAAACTTCTAATTTTATAAAATTCTTTATACTTCAGAGAAAATTATTATTCGAAAATTAATTTTCATGAACTCCCCCTATATGACTTGATTCTCATGATTCTATCGCCTGAGACTATTTTTATTGATACTTGTTGACGAATTTTTATTTTTGAAGAAAACTATAACTTGTAAGTTTCAATTCCAATAAATTAATTTATATGCACGAGTTAAATTACGATTCAAATCCAATAGTTTTAAATAAGAATGATGAAGTAATTAGTTTCAAATGTGAACTACAAGAAAATCTTCAAAAGGCTATGAAAAAATTTGTTGAGGAACATCCTAATTGGGATCAATACAGGATCCTACAAGCTGCTATTGCAGGATTTTTAATGCAAAAAGGATTCCAAAATAGAGATTTAACAAGACTCTATGTTGGAAATATGTTTTCGATGAATTTTGAGGATTAAAATTTTTTATATTTTTTCTAATAGTATTTTTGCGACATCATCACGAATAGGTAAAATTGATAACCTATTTCCTTTTTTTACAACTAATAAATCATCTTCACTGAACAAAATCTTTAACTCAGGTAAACTTAAAATTTTATTTGACTTAGATATGAATTTTACTTTTACACAATCCCATCTAGGTTTTTCAGGTTTGGATTTTGGATCATAGTACTTTGAATCTTTATCAAATTGAGTAGGATCAACAATATTTAGATCTATCACCTCCATAAGTCCAACAATTCCAGGAGGCTTGCAGTTTGAATGATAGAAAAAAACTTTATCTCCTATATACATATTTCTCATGAAATTTCGAGCTTGATAATTTCTTATACCGTCCCATAAAGTTACCTCATCATTTTTTAAAGTATCTATGCTGTAGGCATCAGGCTCACTTTTCATTAGCCAGTAATTAATGTTAGTCATGTTAATGAGTTTAAGGAAATTGGGTTTGCTAGAATTTTGCTAGAATAAGTTTTGTTACTTTCGCCTAATTCCTTGGAAAAAATAAAGCTCTTTTAATTTTATCTAAAATAATTAATCGAAGAAAGTTTTAAAGCAAAGTACATAGACGAATTGTCAATTGTTTTTTAGCCATTAAAATAAAAATTAAATATTTTTCTCAGATGTCTGATAATTGCGAATTAAGGTGGCAACCAACTAAAGACCAGCTAGATAACATGATCTTGCCTGCCTACACAGATATGGCAAAACAAAGTGTTGCTTATGTTAATCAATTTGGTTGCCCTCCTGAATATGTCGCCGATATGTTGAGAGATATCGCAGATGCGTTAGTTTCTATTCATCCAGAATCTGAATCTGAGGGCGGTTGCTCTTGTTGTTAAATAATAAAAAATTATATCTTTAGCAAATTGAATTTTATATAGTTACAGATCGCTTGATGCAGACTTTTTATTTATTTAATGCCAAATCAAGGAACCTAGTTACTGCAATGCTTTTCAAGAAATACGGTAGTAGTTTATTCTAGCAATATTGATTAAATATTCTAGCAGGCATAATAGAACCTAGTCATAGTCAAAGTTTAATGCTCTCCATTAGCCAGTAGTTTATTTCAGTCATATCAATAGATTATGAGAAAGTTGCAAATCGTGAATGGATCGTGAATGAAATATAAGATTTGCCTTTATAAAATCATTATTCATTAAATAATGACTGTCCTAAATCTGAACCCACACCTTTGTTCTTGAGTTCATTTTGATATGCCTCTTTGCTTGAAAGTATGAAATCTTTAATCGAGAATTTATTTAACAATGATATTCTTATTTGTGAAAATTGCTTTGTAGATGATCACTTAAGTTCTCAATTCTTTTATAAAGCATAGCAATTTGCACTTCAACTGATACAGGCATGATAGTGATCATTGCTATCCAGAACAATTTTATATTAAGTTCTCTGATTTTAGATTGATTATTTGAACTATCTTTCTTCCTTTTATAGAGCTTATTGTTGCTTTTGATCTTGTATCTTCTTTAGTTTTTCGTATTCAACGTGCAGAACACCTAGACGCCAAGCATCTTTCAATCCTTTTACACCTCCCATTAATAGCTTTGCATCAGCAGGTGAATGTGACTTCATGTTCAAGAAATCTTTTTGCCAAGATTTATCATTCCATTTATTAGTCATTCAATTTATTCCTTTAGTAATGCCAAAGTAACCAAAATAATCCACAGCCATAAATAATTCCTGTGGTTACTATTACTGGCATTAGTATTTTTTCATTTAATTAAAAATCTACCCATATCATTCATAAAAAACCAAATTGCGATTGAAAGATTTAATAATACTGTGATAGAAATGGATATGATTAAAAACTTTTTACCAACTCCTGATTGATTTGCATCTTTACCGGTAACTGAAATCGACTCAAGTTTCATATCAAAAAGGTGCTAACTGCAGACCATTCTAGATCAACTGTCAATTGAAGTCTTATAAAACTACTTGAACTAAACCTTTAAAAATATTTTTGTGCAGACACAAAACAAAATACAGATATGTGACAGTAATGCATTAAATTAACATAAATACAAGTATATAAGACTAATTTCTTTACATTTATTAATATTAGTGTTATATTTCTTAATATAGATTTCAGCTAAATTCTATGAACTCAAACAAAGACATCCTTGATAGAGCAATTGGCAGACCCGCAATGATGGGCTTCTTTCTATTAGTAGGAACTTACCTTACAACTGGTCAACTAATTCCTGGAGTATTTTAATGGAAAATTCTAATCAAAAAAGGAACATTGATCCGCAGAAAATTTCTGCAGAGAAACTTAATGGAAGATTCGCTCTTTTAGGAGTTATTGCTCTTGTAGGAGCATACATTTCTACAGGTCAAATTATTCCTGGCATAGTGTAATGCTAGAGGCAGAATTTAATACTTGGCTTAACACTATACTTTTTCCTTTTATGCCAGTCATAACTGTATTTATTGTTAGTGCATTAATGTTGAGTGATTTGCCTTGGAATGACGATGACGATGATGAGGGTGGAGGAGGATTAATCTCCCCGGTATATAACTACGTTCCCCAAGGAACTTAGAGGATATATATCAAAAATGATTTTCATCTCATCATTATTAAACTATGTCCCTTCAAGTTCTAGAGACCTTTTAGAGTTTGGTTTCTTCCTAACTATGGGAATTACAGCAGGAAAAGTAGGACTCTTATGAAAACATATTTAATTGCCATATCACTATTTGGCATTGCAATAATAACTACTGCGATATCACCAAGTATTGCTTACGCACAATAAAAATTTTAATCACTCTTATTAACGAACAATTAAAAAATGGAAAACTCAAAACCAACTTATTGGCAAAATGCCGAGAGAACCAATGGAAGAATGGCAATGATGGGTTTATTCGCATTGGTAGTAAACTACGGTCTTTTTGGCTGGATCATCCCTGGTATTTTTTAAAATGAATATAGACATTTTCTTAATCTCCTTCTTTACATATCTATTAGTGCCAGTGGTAATGATAGCTAAAGGAAAAAAAGCAACTAATTAAAAAAATGAATTTAGGTATTCTTTTTCTCCTAGTTAATGCAACTGGATCAATAACTTTATCCGAATTAGATTGGATTGCAGATCATCAATCAGAATTTTCAAGGTTAGATATGGCACAAGTTTTAAAAATTGGTCGCCTTATGGATGAAGGAATAATAGAGCTTGATTGTAAATTGCCAGCATAAATATTTAAAATTTAATCGTCATGAGAGCTTGCTTTTTAGAGATATAAGCAAGCTTTTTTTTGTTTTCTATCTGTGATGAGTGTGTTCATAAAAAAAAGGAGCTATTGCCCCTTATTTTAGATCGACTGTCAATCAATAACAGGCTACATCATTTCGCAGCTATCGAATTTATTTTTTAACATTGCTGCCTTATGTAATAGTCCAACAGCTTCTTTTCTTCCAGCAGCTTGTTGAGCCTGATGCATTAATTCAGCATATTTTTTTACGATTTTCTTTCCCATGGTTTAAATTAAATGAAGACCGTTTTTGAATCTCACAACTAGTGAATCACAACTAGAAGTAGATAAGGAATCAACGGTAAAACCTCAGAGTCAACAAATTGGAACGGGTTAACTAGTGTGTTAGATTTATAATCAATTAGCTAAATATCTGTTGATATCTAAGATTACATTGTTTTCAAATCCTGATAACTTATTTACTCAAGATAAAGCTTAAATTTAAGAATTTATAATAAGTAGACTAACTTGATTAAGCAAATTTAAAAAATTGAGTTCCTTAATTATCACAAAGGCTGCTTCAAATGAATTGTTAAGACAATCGATATATCGTGGTACACCTGGAAAAATATTTTTATATTTGCAACACGATAATCTTGATGTTGGATGGATGTTTTTAAGAGTAAATGTTTGGAAAGAATCAGGAATTCCTGTTGCTAGAACTGATGGCTTAACTATTTACGCCCCAGATTCTCAAAAAAGTTTATTAGATGAACTTACTCTTGACCATTATCAAGATTTAACTGGAGGAGGATTTTTAATAAGTACTCCAAAAGGTGCTACAAAAAGTTCATGTGGCTCAGGTTTTAAATTTGTAAAATAGCAGTTGCAATTTTAATAGGATGCTAGTATTAAGTTTTTAATTTATTCCCAAGTTTTCATATCAGAGAAGTCGCTCGCTATTGCATGCAGCATCCCTCCTACAAATGATCTAGGACAACCAAGTTTGTTAACTAAAACTTCTGATTGTTTTTTGATATCTTCCCATGTAGGTCTGATATCCTCATTTATTTGTTTAAGGCTAGGTTTAAATTCTTCAGAATCATTCATATTAAAAGGTATTAACTTATTAAAATTCAAATGATAGTAAAGAAAATCTCATTTATTTAAATAAATATTCAATAAAATTACAAAATAAATTCTTTAGAAATTATTCTAAGCTGATTTAAATTCAGATTATTTAAATAATTATTTGCAATCAATATTTCCGCATTAATTTCGAGATCTTTAATCTCAGAAATAATGCTATTAGATATTAAATCAATTAAATGTTCTTTATCCATGACTTATATATAAACCCAAAACAAACATTAATTATTTAAAGTCTTCAACTCAACATATAAGTAAAAATACTCAGAAAATAGAAAACTCATAGGTTTGCTAAATCACTTTAATAGTTTGAAATTCCCAGGCAGTTTTAATAACATCAAGATCATGCATTTTGTTAGAAATATAGCCCTCTGAATTTTCATTCCAAAAACCAATTTGTTTTTGGCAATCAATATCTAAAAATAAAAACAAAAATGATTTTCATTTTCATTATGGTGTAAATTTTATACATAAGTTAGTATTTTTTATGAGTCAAGTTTGTTTAATATCAGGGTCGCCGGGATGCGGTAAAACAAATTGGATACTAAATACTTTTAAGAATCATTCTGGAAATTGTGGTTATATACGTCTTGGAGGCTATTCAGAAATTAATTTAGAGCAAGCTATAAATTCAAAAATTGATTTTGCTTTTTTGAAAGATCAAATTCCTAACTTATTAGACTTATCTATTTCAAACTCAATATCAGAGAAAGATAAAGAAAACATTTTAATTATTATTGAATTTCCACAATTTTTTATACCTAAATCTCAAGGTATTAATGGAGTTGATCTGAGAATTATTAATGAACTTGAAAAATATAATCTCCAGCCAAATAGATATCTTCATTTTGGTAGAGATTCAGAATTATCAATTAAAGATACTTTAGATTTTAGAGCAATTGAATCAATAAGCCTTGATCTTAAAAAGCATATTTGGGATCCTGCAAGCTTGATTACTTTTTGGTTTGAATTAGTTAATGGTGCTTATGGGGATGTATATAGAGCAAAAGCATTAATGAACTTGCCGGATGGGCGTTACATCTTGTTTAACTGGATAGTCAGTCAGCAAGGATCTCAATATCAAACATTAAACCAAGTTGCCCCTCTTAATGGAAGACCAGAAAGATGTTCTGAAATTGTTATACAAGGGAAAAATTTAAACTTCGAGACAATAAAATCAACGATTCATAATTGTCTTCTTAATGATGCTGTATTAGATCATCATCAAACTTCACTTAGAAATTCACAACTACAAACTGCTCGGCGTTAACTTAAAAATGAATCAAGCTGTCATCTCATGTTTACATGCAAATTTACCTGCAGTAGAGGCTGTCTTAAAAGATATTGAACTCCAAGGAATTACAAATATTACCTGTCTTGGAGATCTAGTGGGTTATGGTCCTCAACCTAATGAGGTTATTGAGTTAATAAGAGATAAAAAAATCCCTACTTGTCAGGGATGTTGGGACGAAGACGTTGTTGATGGATTAGATGCTTGCGATTGTAGTTATCCTTCTCAGCTTGCTGAAAAAAGAGGTCATTTTGCTCATCAATGGACTACGGATAAATTAACTAAAGAAAATAAGGATTATCTAGCTAATCTACCCTACTCAATACGTAAAGATAAATGTCTTTTTGTTCATGGTAGTCCTAATAGTCAACATGAATATCTTCTACCCGATATGGATGCATTTGCAGCTCTTGAGAGAGTTGAAAATGCCAGAGCAGAGATTCTATTTTGTGGTCATACTCATCAACCTTATATTCGCGAATTAGCAGATGGTTCAATTGCTGTAAAAATCAAAAACGCTGCCCCCAAAGATATTCAAGAAAAAGAAATTCAATTGCCGATGCGAAGAATAGTAAATGCAGGTTCAGTAGGAGAGCCAAGGCATGGAGGAACTAAAGCTACTTATGTTGTTCATAACGAAGTCACAAATGAAGTAAAAATTAGAGAAGTGGAATATGATCTTGAACTTACGTGTAAAGCAATAATAGATGCCGGTCTTCCTCCGATTTTTGCATGGCGTTTAAAAAATGGATTCGAATTTGCAGAACAAGCTGAAGATGCATCTCATGTTTGTGAAAGATGATAGAACGCTGGGCACTCGTAAGTGGTCTTAAAGGGGATTTAGATACTTATGAACTTATTCAAAAAGACTTAAAAAAAACCCCAGGTAATATAACTCTTTTTGTTTTGGGGGATATGATAGGTCCTGAAAAAAACTGTAATAGGCTTCTCCATAGGTTAATTAATCCAAAAAGTAATGATTTACAACCATGGTGTATATATGGTTGGTGGGAAGAACAAATCCTCTTGGAAAGTGGTTACCGTGGGGATCAAAGAGCTGAAGCTTTGAGAATAAATAAGGGTGAAGAAGTAGTTAAGTCTCTTACGAATGCTGTAGACAAATCATTTCTTGATTGGATAGCAGCACTTCAATTTGGATTTGTTGAACTTGATTGTGGTTTAATTCACGGAAGCTCAAAAGATATTGGCGAAAATTTAACACTAAATACGCCACCACTGACACTCCTTGATAGACTTACACGTCTTCAGGTAAACAGATTATTTACTGCAAGAAGCAAAGAACAGTTTCATTTGGAATTGACAGAGGGAACTGTTAATTCTGAAGTAGAAGATTTAAATGGAAATCGTAAGAAAGAGCAGAAAGTTCCGCAAAAAGCTGTTATTGGTATTGGGGCAGGAAAAAATTATACTCTTTATGATGTAGGAACTGATAATACTCAATTCGTACAAGCAGGATATAAATCAGAAAAAAGAATTAAGGGATTTGGAATGCTTTAGTTTTTAGCTAGTGAATCAAGTTCCCTAAACTTGTTATGAATATATTTTATCGGTATAAGTGATATGAGGACTTGTCCTTTTAGTAAGGACTTGAGCTTAGCGGTTTCAAGGTTAACTCCGCACTCCTGCACATGAGTACAAAAACCTTTTTTTATTTATGAGGATCTCTTCTAAGTCACTTAGCTTGCTGCTTAATGTAGTTTTT
>QCIJ01000018.1 GCA_003216755.1 Prochlorococcus sp. AG-402-K22
ACCTCTTTAATTTTTTTTAAATATATTGTTTTGTCGATCTCAAAATTTTTAATTTGATTCTCAAGATTTTTTTTAATTACTAAATTATCCAGTTCAATTTTCTTTAATACTTGAATATGATTTTCATGAACTTCAATTTTGTTCGAATATGATTGTTTTTTAAGTTCAATTTCTTCAATGAGTTTTTTATTATTTGAGATTTCAGTTAATTGATTATTATTTTTAAGTTCAAGTTCTTCAATGCGTTTTTTATTATTTGAGATTTCAGTCAATTGATTATTATTTTTAAGTTCAAGTTCTTCAATGAGTTTTTTATTATTTGAGATTTCAGTTAAATGATTATTAAACTTATTTTCAAGATTTATAGATTTATCTTCAATTTCTTTTGTTTTTTTTAAATATTTGTGTTTTTCAACTTCAAGAATTTCAATTTGCTTGTTAAGCTCTTGAACATGTTTTTTATGAAATCCAATTTCTCTACTATTATTATCAGAATTGGATTGAAGTTTTTTAATTAGAATATCTTTATCTTTTATTAAATTATGATATTTCTGAATTTTAATTTCTATATCTTTAAAATTTTTTTCGGATGAATTAACTTTTGAAATATTCTCATTATTTTTAATTAATAGATTTGAAT
The DNA here is from genome assembly GCA_003216755.1 of Prochlorococcus sp. AG-402-K22. Lineage (GTDB taxonomy): Bacteria > Cyanobacteriota > Cyanobacteriia > PCC-6307 > Cyanobiaceae > Prochlorococcus_A. The sequence continues at coordinate 641 of QCIJ01000018.1, forward strand.
ATTTCTCTTCAAGACTATTGTTTAAAGTCTTTAGTTTTGATATTTCTTCAAAATTTGTTTTTACTTCATTTACGCATAAATTTAAATCAAAATTATCTCTTATTCTATGAATGTACTTTAAGTCAGGTTCGCGACCCATTAAGGATGACTTTAGTTCACAATCCAGGTAAAGATTATAGATTTCAGGAAAATATTCATTCAAATTGTTAGCTAGTAAATTTATAAAATAATTATTCTGGGGATATTCAAAATTATTTTTAATTAATTTCTTATGTAAATGATCGGGGTTCTGAGTAGTTTTTTTTAGATCGTTCTCATCAATTTCACTGATATTTATAGAGTTTATTAAAGGTAAATCTAAATTCTTTTGTAAATTTAAAATTTCTTTATATCCATCTAATATTGAATATATACCTTTTTTATCGTCTAAATATATTATATTTTTTAAAAGCTGGTCAGGAGCCTCGTATAAAATAATAGTATTTTTTTTTGTATCTAATTCTGGTTTAATTAGTTTCGAGAATCCTGTATTATCTAGCTTTGATTTTATATTTTTTGTAAGTTCAAATGGGGAATACCAATACATTTAAAACTTTCATGCCACTATTTTAGTAATAATAATAAATTTAATGCAATAAGTAAATTATTTTTTATTAAAGTTATATTTTTACTCTTCTAATTAATAATTATAATTGCAACTTTTGTATAATTTAATATCTAGTAATAGGTGATTGTTTATTATTTTAAAATGATACTTCAATAATTTTTTGGTGTTTAATCAATCTGAAAATTTAAGTGACTTTCATAGAGAGTTAAATAAAGGAGATTTGTTGAAGGCATACGAAATAGCAAATTCGTTAAAAGAAAAATATATTGATTTAGGAGGTCCCCTTACAGTTTTAGATTATTTAAATAAATTTCTTGATGAATATGAAATAAATATTGAAAAGAAAAAGAATCAGCCTTTAGTTGATGATCAAAAAAAAGAAGACCGTATTAATCTTTATGAGTGGATTTATATTAAAACATTTTTACCCAATAATTTTTCTAAAATTTGCGAAACTTTTTGCAATTATTTAGTTTTAAATAAAGCGAACGATAATAATACCCTAATTTTTAATAATGATTGGGAAAATTTTCTTATCACTAATAATGAATACTTTGAATTTATTGATGGCTGGTACTCAAGTATAAATTCAATCTCATTAAGACTTAAATTCCCAATTCATCAAAAAGGCTATTTTGAAGTATTGCAACCCTCTTTTTCTAAGGATGGATATTTAGGGTCTTTAAAAAAAATTGTTATTGAAAATCATGAATTTTTACTTGATATTTTATTAAAGAATCCTTTTTTACCTCTATATTTTTTACTTTACGAAGAAGATGATAACCATCGCAAGGTTTTTTGTCTCCCATTTCCCAGCTTACTTAGAAATGGCATACATTATTCTGAATTATTATTTATTAATCCTAATTTATATTTAAAAGATGCCATAACTTCGTATACAAATCAACTATTTAAAAACATAATAATTTGGCAGAATAAATTAGGTGAAATAAAAAATAATGAATACCTTATAGTTGATAAACTATTTTTAGATAATTATGATATTTATACTTTTTTTAAGTCTTTGAGTATAAAATACAAAGATTATAAATTGTGTTCTGAAGATGAAGAAAAGTATAAAAATGTTATACCTAGCTTAAATAATCTTACTAGATCTGCATCTATTAATAAAGATAAAATTGATTATTCACTATTAATCAATAAGTTTAATTTCTCCCCTATTTTGATCTTAAGTCATCCTTCTAGTAAAAATATAAATACTCAAAAATACAAAATACCATGTTTCAATATAAAAGGGTATGATTCTTATGAAAATATTCAAAATATAGAAAATACTTCAATCAATGAATTAAATATTGAAAATAAAGAAGAATTTTCTGATACTTATATAAGTGATCCCAAGGTTAATAATTTAAATAAAAAATGTATCTTTATTATTCATGAGGTGTTTTGTGAACATAAACTTTTAATCTTATTTGAAAATCTTTTAGAACAGAAACTTATTGATATATCTAATATAATTATAGTTTCAGGACAAGGCTTGTCCGTCGAGATAATAACTAAAATTATAAATAATTTTGATCATGTGAAGGAAATAATATCAATTCTAAGTTTACCTAAATTAATTATTTATTTAAGAGAATTTGATTTGGATAAAGCTTCAAAGGTTGTCTTTTTAAGTAGTAATATTAAGCTCAATAATTGCTATACAATTTCATATTTACTAGGTACTTTAGAAAGTCACGAAGAGGTTTCAAATATTAGTTGTGGAATAAATACTTTTGAAAATTATATTAATTCTTCTCTAATCAAGCATAATAAATTTAGCTTGCAAATTAATATACCTAACTTGTTAAATAATGCTAATATCGAATTGCAAGATATAGATTTAAACTTAAGTTGTTTCATAGAGTATTTTTTCCCAATATCAAATAACAAATATTTTTGTATTTGGGATGCGATTCACTTAAGGAATCTCTCAAAACATATTAGCGATTGTTGTAACTTAGAAGAAATACTTATTACCTTATCAATTTATTCAATCCTAGAAAAATACTCATCAATTTGTGTTACAAAAATATTAGTTGATTTTCAAAGTAACCCTACTGATAATATGAGATATACACTTTCTCGTCATCTTTCAGAGCTTATTTTGTCAAATTTTGAGCTAATTCATAAATCTATAACAAGAATATCTAGATTTAATATATGAGATTAATATGCATTTACGAATCAGAAAATCAGATTCTTAGAACTGACTTCTCTTTAAGATATAGTAGGCTTTTTTATTTAAAAAGTAGTAATGAAATTAATATGATTTCTTTATTATTTGATGATTTTGCTGATTTTAAACTTGTTAAAGATGATGTTGTAATTAATTACAGAATATATGATATTCGAATGCAATATATTATTTATAAATGTAATATTAACAATGCGATATGTGGTGTTGATATTGATCATAATTATTTTTCTCTTCAGAATAATATATGTAAAATTTCTTTAATAGAGTTTATCAATAAAAAATTTCATTTTTGTGTTTTTAATAATAATTATTTACCGTTAAATTCAATTACCGAACTTTTTAAAATACCAATCTTTAAATTTGGATCTGAGTTATTAAATAGTTCTTTTGATTTTGTAAAAACTAAATCTAACAAAACACATCAAATAAAAAATAAAGGTATAAATATATGTTTTATAAATATAAATAATAATAATAATTTTTTTGAAACTATTTATAGTCAATCAAGATATTTATATGATTTATATCAAAATTGGAATCATTTTAAAATTGATATTTATATTGATGAAGAAGATTTACATAGTTCAAAATTAGAAATTATAAGTTCATTACCATTAAATATTAATCTTTGTACTTTTAAAAATAAATCAGTAAGTAATATACTTTTGAAATATCAATATGCTTACTTTTATACTGAATCATTTATCGGTAAAGGTTTCTATGAATCTTTAATTAATATCTGCGAAGAAACTAAAACTGATGTTATTATTAATGATAGAAATAATATTTTTTCTTTTGACAGAGATCTTGAAATAATATATAAAAGGTTTTATGAAGATTCTAAATTATATATTTTAAATAGCTATTCATCTTATTTAAATATCTCTAAGAATTATTCTAGCTTTTCTTTTAAAAAGTCCTTTTTGGATTTTGTTTATAAATTGAGTGCAAAGTCAAAATATGTATATTCTAATAATGATTTGGATATATTCATTTTAATAGATAAGAATTTAGACTTATCATATGTTACCAAAAATAGTCTAATAATTAATTTTATACGTTATAAAGATCTAGGAAATTCAGATTTGGTATTTTCAAAGCTAAAAAATGAAATCTATTTGAAAATGTCCTCAAAGTTTTTAGATTTTATTAAAAATTACAATACAAAATTTTTTAAAATGATCAAAGTGTTTCTTATAAAAAAGGAATATGAAAATTATTTTTTAGTAAAATATAGCTTATTGGAATCATATTTAAATTTATCGAATACAGAATTTAAATATCTAAATTCTATCATTTTCCTTAATAAATTATATTATGAGTCAATATATTCTCTCAGTTTTAGATTATTAATTAATAAATTTTTCTCATCTATATTTATTAATATTAATTTATTTTATATTTAGCAATTTTTATGGATAAGACAATTTACTTTTTATTAAATCTTCTACAAGATTTATACATATTAAGAAAGTTAATTTTTTTATTTAATGATGATACTGACTATAAAGTAGAAATTTTAGTAACTAAAGGTTTTATCAAGAGAGATAAAGACTTTGCTTTAACCGAGGAAGTTAAAAATATTGAGCAAGAAATAGGGATAAATGTTTTTTATATTAATTCAAATATCGAAATTTACAATAAGTTTAATAATGTACTTAAAGCAATACTTATTTCTTCAAGTGAATCAACTCTCGATGCTCATGCTGAAACTAGTAATTTAATGAAATTATGCAAATACAATATAAAATCAATTACCATCCAACATGGTTTTGAATGTGTCGGATTTTTACATAATAATAATCATTCTTTACATCATGGATCGAATGTCGGCTTTAATGCTGATATAGTTTGTGGTTGGATCAAAAAAGAATATCAAAGAGATTTGATTAATTCATCAAAATCAAAATATTGCTTTTTAGGGAATCCTGCTTTTATCAATAAAACTTCTAAAAGAACTTTTCATAAATTAAATAGGCAAAATCATCAAAAAAATAAACCGGGATTAATTTGTGAGAATATTCATTCTGCAAGATTTAATAATTCTGAGAAAGCCAGAGACCAGTTCCTAAATAATTTTTTGGAATTAGCTGAATTACTGAATGCTGAAGGAAAAAAAATTGCTATTAGACCTCATCCCGCAGGAAGATTTAAAAAATCAGTTACTAAAAACCAAAAAACTTTTCCTAAAAATGTGTTAATCGATAATTCACCTTCACATTTAATTGATTGGTCGAGTTATAGCTATGGCATTTCAGCACCTTCATCAGTAGTTTTTGATATGTTTTTTTCTGGGATCCCTGTTTGCCTTTGGAGTGATGCTAATCAAAGTGTTGATATAAGTCTCCTAAGATCATTTCCTATTGCCACATCAGTTGAAGAATTATTCTCGTTTTGCTTGTACTTTGATAACTTACCTGAGAATAATTTTTCAGATCAAATAAAATCTATGTTGGGTTGCGTTAATGAGGAGAATATAGGAATTGATTATTTGTCACTTATTAACTCGATATTATGTTAATTAAGTTAACAAGATTTCTAATTTTGCATATTTAAGGCTGTATTGCATTTTATTTTGATGTTAAGAAAAAAATAGTAATAAAAGTGAAATAAAGAAAATGGAATTGTCCAATAAAAGGATTAAATGGTTAATTTCAGATTTGGATATGTCTATCGCAAGTGTAAGATTAAGATGTTTTCACTTTGCTAGAGTATTAGAGGAAGATTTTCATATAAAATCTTTTTTTTATAAAGATTTAATTAATTTAGAAAGATCATTAATACCTGGAGACATCTTAGTAATAATAAAATCCTTAGACTTTGGGATAAACAAAATTGTTTTAAAATCTTATGCAATAGGGATCCCTGTAATTTTAGATATCTGTGATAATTTAATTGATAATTGTTATAAACAGAATGCATATTCTTATCTTAAGAATAATCTTTTATCTTTAACAAAATTTATAAGTTTGATAATTGTCCCAAATAATTCTTTAAAAGAAACAATTCTAAAAAACGTTGAGAATAATGAGAATAAAATTAACATTTTTACCTTACCTGATCCTGCTGAAAGTGAAGATGATTTATTTCTTACTTGCGAATATCTACTTAAAAAAGAAAGTAAATTGATAAAGAATTTCCAAAATTATAATCGAGAAAAAATCAGATATAAACCTATTACTAAAGAAAGAAGAACATCAAAAATTTTATGGTTCGGAAATTCTTTTTCGGACACCTCAAATATGGGATTTGTAAGTATGATCCCTCATTTGAAAATGTTAAAAAAAATGCAGGGAGCTTTGAAACCAAAATTTATGCTTACTATTTGCAGTAATTTAAAAGCTGATATTTCTTTTTTAGATTTATATGATATTAAATATGAATTAGTAGATTGGACACTTAATAATATTTTCTATCAATTATCTACTTCATCTTGTTCTTTAATCACTACTGGTGATGATCAAAGATGTTTTACAAAATCTAATAATAGGATTCTAAAGTCATTAATAAATGGCTGCCCTCCAATAGTTTTTAATTGTTATAATGATTCAGATTTGAAGGATTATTACACTTCTGGTTTAAAGAAAGGAATACAAGATTACTTGGAGTCAAAAAATAGAGAGATTAACATAAAAAATACAATAGAAAAATCAAACATAATTCTTGAAAGATATAGAATAAAGAATCTCGCAAAAACATATAATAATATTATATTTCATTCACATTTAATCAAAAAAATATATGGTCATAATAAACCCTTATTGGAGAATGATGATTCAAACTTCTCAGTAATATGCGATAAAATTCCTATTAGTAAATTAGTTGAAATTTTACAAAAATTTAGGAATACTATTGAAAATTATAATTTAAAATTTTTCTTTTATGAATGCAGTAAAGAACTTTTGGAATTTTTTGTAGAATATAAAATTATTCCATATAATTGCGGCACATTTAAGGACAATAATCAAAGGGAGAAATTTTTAGCAAGAATGGTAAATATCTTTAAAGAAGACAAATATATAATTATTTCCAATGAAAAAGAAAATAATAAAATATTAAAATTATTTGCTGCTAAACATAAATTTAATTATAATTGTAAATCTTATATTGCTTTTCTTTCAGACTATAATCCAAAAAAAACTATAGTAAATTTTACTAATAATTATTTTTTACCAGAAAATATACCTGGTCAAAACCTACCAGTTAATTTTTTAAGTCATAGTAATATAAATCTCGATCTTTTATTTATTACTACAATACAAACTAAAAATTGGATTTTAGATGGAATTGCCAAGGAAATTGGATCGAGAAGTGTGAAATTAAATTGGTCAATTTTTTATTATGATAAAAGTAATTTTGAAGATCTGCCAGACGCAAAATTTGTATTTTTTATGCATCAAAGCTTATTAGATCATTTTTTAGAAAAGAAACTAATTAAATTTGATCAATACAAAATTATGTGCTGGTATACACATCCTAATCCTGCACATGAAAAGCCACATATCATTTCAAGGTATATCGAAAATTTTAATAACATACATAAAGTAATCTTTGCTTGCGAAAGGTACAAAAAACTATGGATAAATCGGGGGCTCATCCAATCAAAGGCTATCTCCATAACTGGTGGCGCAGATGAAAAAATATTTTCTTTTCATGATAGAAGTAAATCAGAATATATAGGATTATGTTCTTCTTATTATGAGCGAAAAAACCCAATGTTATTTTATGAGATTGTAAAGAAAATGGAAGATTATAAATTTATTTTATTAGGCAAAAATTGGGAAAATTATTCATTGTTTGATGATTTATTACTTAATGGAAATGTTGATTATATTCAGGCAAAATATAATGAATATCCAAAATTTTATAATAAAATGAATGTTTTTTTATCCTTAGCGAATCTTGAAGGAGGACCTATCCCCTTGATTGAAGCAATGATGTCAAATTGTTTTCCAGTTGCTAGCGATGTTGGTTTATGTTCAGATGTTATAGACCATGGAAAAAATGGATTTCTTTTTGATCCATTCAACTATAAGGTGGAAGAAGTTGTTTCTTTAATCAAGAAAGCTTTCAATATGAAAGATGTGAATATAAGGGAAACAGTAATGGAATATAATTGGAATTCTTTTTCCAAAAATGTAATAAACCAATTTGAATAATAATGAATAAAAAAACAATAAGAATTGAAAAAGAGATAGAAATTTTTAATTACTTTTTAAGACAAAGAAAATTTGATTACTTTTATGATTTTATTTCAAGGACTTTAATATTAAATAATTATTCAGAATTAAATAAGAAATATCTTATATTTTCTACCTATGAGCTTGATGATTTTTTCTTAAATAAACAACTGCAAATTCTTCTTTATTGTTGTTTTGATATCGAGATAACCTTATATTTAATTAATGAAAATCAATATAAAATTTTAGAAAAAAATAACTCTAATGGCTTTAAATTAATTGAATTAAATAAAGAAAATAAAAATTTTAATGGTGAACAAAATATTTCGTTATTTTCATGTGATTTATTAATCTCTAGAGAAGTTTTAATTAATATATTTAAAGAAAGCGATCTTTCAAAATTTGTCAAAGCTACCAATAATATTTATATTTTACCTACTTCTTATTTACTTAATAAATTTAGCTTTAATTCTGATTTATTTGATTTACACCAATCATCGAGAAGTGAAACAAAATTAACAAAAAAAAATCCCAAAAATATAATAGAGACTCCTGAATCTCAATTATCAAAACCTCCTGATAAAAAAATTTATATTATTTGGCCTAAAGATGAATTTAAAAAAAAGTTATTATATAAAACTTTTAATAAGGAAGACAGTTTAGAAGATATCATTCCTAATAGCATTATTAGAGACTATGAACAAACAGCTTTGTTAGTGGATAAGGAACAATTTAATCATGTCAGTGATCAAAGTATTTATAAAGAATTTAAATTTCACCTTAAACCTAATCAAATAAAACCAAAACATTTACATGCTTATTTTAATCATGGAGGAGGAGGTAATAATGTAATTGAGGCTATAGTAAAATCTCTAGATTTAAAATTTTCTTTTGCAGAAGATTTTGAAGATTTAAGAGATGGTATACCAGTTGTTTGGGGTGTTTTAAGAAATAGCAAATCTATAATTGATTATGCAAAAAAAATTGGCCAATACTTTTATTATATTGATCATGCTTATTTTAATAGAGGGCATAAAAGTTCATACAGAATTACAAGGAACTATTTTGAGGCAGGACCAGTTAAAAAATGTCCTTATGATAGATTGAAAAAATTAGATATACCTCTTCAAGATTGGAAAAAAGGAGGACAGAAAATCCTCGTTTGTCCCCCCACAGAATATTTCCAAGAGGCTCATGTGGCGCATAATTGGCTTGTAGATACTCTTAATACACTAAAGCAACACACTGATAAGAAGATAGTAATAAGGAGAAAACCAAAACCTGGTTCAAATATTAAACCTCTTGAAGAGGCTTTAAAAGAAGCATTTGCTTTAGTGACTCATTCATCAAATGTCGCTGTGGAAGCAGTTATTGCTGGAGTTCCAGTTTTCGTTGCAAATTCTAGTGCTTGTGCACCAGTAGGCATAACTGACTTCTCTAGAATCGAATCGCCAATTTATCCTAATAGAGATCCATGGTTAGCACACCTTGCATATTCTCAATTTTCTTACGAAGAAATAGAAAATGGAAAATTTTTTGAAATTATGAGAGATTATGAGGATTTTGATTTTATCTAAATATTGTCCAATATTTTTTGCATTTTATTTACAGCTTTAATTGAACTGTAGTTTTCTCTTAAATATTCGTTAGATTTTTTAATTAGTTTATTCCTTTCAGATTTATTATTTATTAAAAATAAAATTTTTTCTTCCCATTCTTTATTATCATTAGCATTTTTAACCAATCCTTTTGTCCCTAAATTTATATAAGGCTTAACTGCACTACTAATCATTGGAACATTACATTCCGTATATTCTATCCACTTACAAATTGTTTTACATCTATTGAATTCATTACTAAATAATGGCGCTAATCCTACCCACCAACCCAAGTTATTTAATTTGTTTATAAATTGTTTATATCCTGAAACGGCATTTCTACATTTTATTCTTTTATGAATAGTATTATCAATATTTTTAAAGTCTAATTTGACTCCAAAAGTTTCAAAACAAATATTAGGATTTTTAAGAAGTAAATTTTTAATCGCAGGCATTATATGATCTAATTCACTCTTATGAGATTTTGATCCCATATAACCAATAACTGGATGAGGTCTCTTAAATGGTTTTAAATCATGGTAGATGTGAAATCTTATATCATTCAATGCAAAGATCTTTTTTTTATAATTTAGATTCTCAATGTTTTGTTTTAATGCAGGAGTGCTTGTAACTATGTAATCTACTTGTTGGGATATTTGCGATAATTGATTCTTAAATATCTTACTAGAATATTTTTCCTTTTTTATAAATTCAGGTACTGAATATAAGTAGTCATCAATAAAAAATATTGTTTTGATATTATTTACTTTGCAATTTTTTATAATTTCGAAACTTAAATTATTTATATATCTGCATAAGATGACGGCTTTAGGTTTTTTTGAAAAAAGATTTTTGCATTGTTTTATAAAATCCAATTTAGAGCTATATTCAGAGGAAATAACGGTTATAAATTTATATTTAAATTTATTATCATTTTTATTAAATGATAGAAATCCTTGTTCTAGTGTTGCATCTTTAAATTCAGAAATGATTATAATAGGGTTCATTTAGTCTAAGAAATTTTTTAAAATATATTTATTAATTTGGGTTTAAAAAAATTAAAATTATAAGATTTTAATTGATCACAATTTCTTTTTGTTTTTTTACAATATCGTCTATTTGCTTTAGTTGAAATAAAAAATTTTTTAAATGTTTCAATGGTAGTGCAGAAGGCCCATCACATAGAGCATTTAGAGGGTCAGGATGAGATTCCAGAAAAAGTCCTGATAGCTTTTGTGCTATTCCAGATTTAGCTAAATCTAATACCTGTGATCTACGCCCTGAAGATGCTACGGAACCATCTGCTCTGCACTGAAGAGAATGAGTAACATCGAAGATTACTGGGATATCGTTACAATGTTTTTTCATTACTCCAAATCCCAACATATCAACAATTAAATTGTCATATCCAAAATTGGTCCCGCGCTCGCAAAGGATAATTTTTTCATTACCGCATTCACAAAATTTATTCACAATATTTTTCATTTGAGTGGGACTTAAAAATTGAGCTTTTTTAATATTTATAATTGAACCGGTATTCGCCATTGCTTTAATGAGGTCAGTTTGCCTTGATAAAAAAGCAGGTAATTGAATTATGTCGCAAATAACTGAAGCTATTTTTGCCTCATCTGGTGTATGAACATCAGTTAATATTGGAATATTACACATATTTTTGATTTCTGAAAGTTTCTCAATTCCTTTTTCAATTCCAGGTCCTCTTGCAGATTTAATGGAGGATCTATTTGCTTTATCATATGAAGCTTTAAAAACTAAAGGGATTTTGAGATGATCGCAAATATTTTTATACTCTTGCGCTACTTCAAGATTAAATTTACTGTCTTCAAGAACATTTATACCTCCAAAAAGTACAAATGGACTTTTATTAGATATAGTAAAATCTTTTAGTTTTATTTCTTTGTTCACTCGGTTTATAATTAATTTTTTTTAGTAATTTTAATATACATCGCAATTTTGTTTTAAAATGGAATTACTTTATAAATATTTAAAATTGGATTTAAATACAATAAATATTTTTATAGGTTACGACACCAGAGAGAGAGTCGCAGCAAATATTTTACAGGACTCACTTTTAGTTAATTCTTCTTTGCCCATCTCTATTACAAACTTAATAACTAGTCAATTAGAAAATAAAAAACTCTATTACAGAAAAAGAGAAGCTAAGCAAAGTACTGATTTTAGTTTTACAAGATTTTTAGTCCCATATATGATGAATTACCAAGGATGGGCAATCTTCATGGATTGTGACATGCTTTGTAGAGGGGACATAACAAAATTATGGGAACAAAGAGATGAATCCTATTCTGTAATGTGTGTTAAACATAATCACATTCCAAATGATTCTAAAAAGTTTCTGAATGAAATACAAAGTTCATATGAGAAAAAGAACTGGAGTTCACTAATGATGTTTAATTGCAAGAAATGTAAAAAATTAGATCTGAATTATGTTAATAATCAATCGGGTTTAAATCTTCATAGATTTAAATGGCTTGAAAATGATAATGAGATAGGAGAAATTAGTGGGGGTTGGAATTATCTAGTTGATGTAGAGTCTTATGAAAAAGCTGAACAATCACCTTTACTTCACTGGACTCTAGGAGGACCTTGGTTTGAATCTCAATCAACAATGGGAGGGAAATTAGCAGCTTTGTGGTTTAAGGCGAGATATCAAGCTATGAAATTTTACGATTATTAAATGAAAAAAGAAACTTTTAAAACAATTATTGCGATACCTGGAAGATTGAAATCTAGTCGCTTGCCGAATAAATTAATTGCGGATATTAATGGAAAATCAATGATTCAGAGAGTTATTGAACAATGTAAAAAAGTTAAAAGTTCATCAGATTTGTTTTTGTGTACTGATAGCAAGGTAATTGCAGAAATATGCAATAAATTAGATGTAAATGTTTTATTAACCTCCGAGAATATTCAATCTGGAAGTGAAAGAATAGCATCTGTGCTTAGTGAGATAATAGAAAAAAAATGGAACGTAAATTTAAAAGATATTGATTTAAAAGATAAATCTGAAATTTATAAAAATACATTCATTATCAACGTACAGGGTGATCAACCTTTTATTGATGAAAAAGTTATAGATAAGATGATTAATATTTTTGTTAGAAATAATGGGATAAATCAAGTTATTACTCCAATTTATAAACTAAATAAAGAATCAATATTTAATCCAAATGTTGTCAAGTTAGTCTTGAATAATAATAATCAAGTTCTGTATTTTTCACGTTCACCGATACCATTTATCAGGGGAATTGAAGAATTAAAATGGCATGAGAATACAGATTTCTGGGGACATGTAGGAATATATGGATATAGAGCTGATGTTTTAAGTAATTGGAATTTGTATAAAAAATCAAATTTAGAGAACTTAGAAAAATTAGAGCAGCTTAGATTAATTGAATCTGGAATTGTTTTTGATACTTTTTTAGTTAAGGGAGATTTCCTCTCAGTAGATACAAAATCCCAACTTTATGAAGCAATAGAGATTGCAAAGAGAATAAATTAATCATTCATTTGACTCTAGCCATCCTTTTTTCTTGAAATCAGAGAATACTCCCTTTGAATTTAAGATTTTTTCTGACAATTCCCTTATTGCTCCCTTCCCTCCTCTGTTTTTTAATATTAGGTCACAGGCTTTTAAAACATATTTTGAAGCATCACTTGGAGCAAAAAAAATATTTACTAATTTTTTTACAGGAATATCATTTAGATCATCGCCAACATAAGCAGTCTCCTCCTTCGTTAGTGAAAATTTTTTTTGAAGATTGGATAAAGCAATAAATTTATTTTTAATTCCTACTTGACAAAAATCTATTTTTAAAGTTTCAGCTCGCTTTTCTGTGGCTCCTCCGGATCCACCACTAAAAAAAACTATTTTTATATTATTTTCGCGTAAAAGTTTTATCCCTAAACCGTCTTTAACATTAAAACTTTTCATTAAGGAACCTTTACTATCAATATAAAGTTTTCCATCAGTCAGCACACCATCTACATCCAAGACTAGTAATTTGATTTTGTTGATCTTGCTTTTAAGTTTTAACCATTTGAGGTTATTGAAAATTGATTTTTTTAGAATTAATGATGAGTTAATCATTTTTAATACCAGCATTGACTAAAGTATGTATATTTACAAATCCACTGATTTTATTAGTGTCTATTACAGGAAGCATGGAAACTCTTTTTTTTGGATTTTTTTCCATTAACTTTAAAGCGTCTATTGCTAAGCAATCAGATGTAACAGATAAGGGAGAAAATGTGATGAAGTCTTTTGCATATAATTGATCCCATCTGTTCAAGGGTTGTTTCGCTAAAGTTCTTCTTAAATCACCATCTGTAATGATTCCAATCATTTCTCCAAATTTTTCTGTATTTTGTACCCATGCGAATCCTAAACCATCAGAGGTTATTAAGTTGAGAATCTCTAATAAAGAGCTATTAACATTTAATGGCTTTATTTTGTGAATTGGAATCATTAAGTCTTTAACAGTTAGTGTTAGTCTCTTTCCAAGATTCCCTGCTGGATGATTAATTGCGAAATCATTAGGAGAGAAATTATTTCTATACATCCATTCAACGGCCAAAGCATCACCAATGGACATTGCGACAGCTGTGCTACATGTAGGAGCAAGATTTAAGGGACAAATTTCTTTATCTACTTTTGCATCTAGAATGGCATTTGATTGAATTGCAATTTTTGAATGAGGATTGCCAACAAGAGCAATAATGTAATTATTTCTGCTTTTTAAGTAAGGAATTAGATCTACCAACTCTTTGGTATCTCCACTATTTGATATTAAAAAACAAACATCGTTTTGTGATACTACTCCTAAATCGCCATGAAAAGCATCCAAAGGATTTAAAAAAATTGAACTAATACCTAATGATGCAAATGTTGCTGCTATTTTTCGTCCAACTAAACCACTTTTGCCAACTCCAGAAAAAATTATTTTCGATTTTCTTTTTTGACATTCAGTAAGTTTACTTAATATTGCTTCAACTTGATCTTTATCTAGTCTTTCAGCTGCAGAAATAATTGCTTTTGCTTCTTGAATTAAACTTTCATATAAACAGGAATACATAATCATAATTTGAAGTTCATTTGAAAATATCTATTTAATTAAGGAAATGTATTTGATAATACTATAATCCTAAATTATGCTTTGACAAGGCCTTGAATATTCAAAACTTATTAAAGCTTTCCAAATATCTGCTGAAATTAGATTTAAAGCCTTTACTAAAGAATGTTTGAGATCCTATTTTTTGAGAAATATTATTTTTAATCCATATAATAACTTTCTTATCTAATGAAATAAGCAATGATTAATTTAAATAATTAATTTTTGAAAGAATTTTTATTTTAATTTTTATTTTAATTTTTATTTTAATTTTTTTTAGTAAATTTTATAAACAAATCTATTTCAATTAGTTTATAACTATCAATAAAAATAAAGTGAGCAAAACGAAAAAATACTTTTTAAGTTTTTTATAAAATAAGATCGTTACATTAAGATAAAGCAATTATAAATTGTTTCTAATTTTTATAAAAGGTTAGATAATCTATAAATAAGAAGTAATTATTATAAATATGTTTAAAGATTATTTAATTACTGGCGCTGCTGGTTTTATAGGGGCAGCAGTAGCAAAAAAATTGCTAGATAATAATGAAAAAGTAGTTGGTATAGATAATCTTAATGATTATTATGATCCCTTACTAAAGAAATTAAGGATAGAAGATATTAATAAATCATTTAAAAATAAATCTTCTTGGAATTTTATAGAATCATCTCTAGAAGATTATAAAATTCTTGATAAAATTTTTAAGAAATATAGGCCGAAAATTGTTATTAATCTTGCGGCTCAAGCTGGAGTGAGATACTCTTTAAAAAATCCAAAATCCTATATAAATAGCAACTTAGTTGGTTTTGCAAATATATTAGAACTATGTAGGAATTATGAAATTAAAAATTTAATTTATGCATCCAGTAGTTCTGTTTATGGATCTAATAAAAAAATGCCATTTTCTGAAAATGATGAAGTTAATCATCCAATAAGTCTTTATGCAGCTACAAAAAAATCAAACGAGTTAATGGCGCATAGTTATAGTTATTTGTTTGAAATACCAGCAACAGGTTTAAGGTTTTTCACTGTTTATGGTCCTTGGGGCAGACCTGATATGGCACCTATGCTTTTCGCTAATGCGATTAAAAATGGCAAACCTATTAGAGTATTTAATTATGGAGAGATGGAAAGGGATTTTACATTTATAGATGATATTGTTGAAGGAATTTTAAAATGTTCAAAAAAACCTGCCACCAGAGACAATAAGTTCGATCCATATTATCCTGATGCTTCAAGTTCTATCGCACCTCACAGAATATTTAATATAGGTTGCGGAAAACCTATTAAATTACTGTACTTTATAAATCTCCTTGAAAAAGAATTAGGGCTTGAAGCTTTAAAAGATTTTCAACCTATGCAACAAGGAGATGTCAAAGCTACATTTGCTTCTAATTTAAAGTTAAATGAATGGATTGGATATAATCCAAAAATAACCATAGAAGAAGGTGTAAAAAGATTTGTAAGATGGTATTTAAATTTCTACAGTTAATATAAAAAGATTTAGTCATTAAAAAATCATTATTCAGATAGAAAAGATACTTAATAAAAATATTTATTTTTTAGTCATGAATTTTTTTATGTACCATGAAACTGTAATTAAAAGACCCTCTTTAAAAGAATATTTAGGCTTCCAAGCCAATTCAGATTTTATTTTTGAAGAATTTATTGCATATCTTTGGTCATGGCCAAGACGATCTTTTACATAAGTTATTAAATTTTTATACGAATATTCTTTAGGTATCAATTCATCTAAGAGTTCGCAAATCTCATTAACTATTTCATTATTTGTTTTTTCTTGATTACCCCCTATACAATATTTGTCTCCAATTTTTCCATTACATAAAACTTTTAAAATTCCGCTGACATGATCTTCAACATATAGCCAATCACGCACATTTTTACCATTGCCATATATTGGTATTTCGCGATTATTAACACCATTAAAAATTACTTTTGGAATTAATTTCTCTCTATATTGCCAAGGACCATAGTTATTGCTGCAATTCGTAATAAGTATCGGTAAATCGTAGGTGTGATACCAAGCATTAACTAAATGATCACTTGCCGCTTTACTTGCTGAGTATGGGCTTCTTGGATCGTATTTTGTTGATTCATTGAAACTACCAATATCACCTAAAGATCCAAACACTTCATCAGTGCTAACATGCAAAAATCTAAATGTCTCTTTTCTTCTTGAATTTAAATTTTGATAATGATTTCTAACTGATTCTAGTAAATTGTATGTTCCAACAATATTACTTTCGATGAAGGCTCCAGGCCCCATTATTGATCTGTCTACATGACTCTCAGCAGCCAGATGTAATACAAAGTCTGGATCAGCATATTTTACAGCTTCATCTACTTTAGAAAAATTATATAAGTCAATTTTTAGTAAATTATGCCTAGATTCATTCAAATTATCTTTATTACTTAAGGGATCATAAATTGAGTTCAGATCACTCGCATAAGAAATCTTATCCAAATTAAAAATTATACAGTCTAAATCTTGCAGGAATTTTCGAACAACTGCACTTCCTATAAATCCTGCTCCACCTGTAATTAGTACTCTAATTTTTTCTGGAAAATCATTTATTAAATCCATTTAGATATTGTATTTTTTTTTATAATCTAGCAATATTTCAATTAGATTCATTCTCCAGTAATTAGGCTTAATCTTTAAAAATTCAGAAGTAGTTTGAGTGTCTAATATAGAATATTTTGGCCTTCTTGCAGGAGTTGGATAATTTATTGTTTTTATTGGGTTTACTTTAGCCTTTTTATTTATTATTCCTAACTCTAAAGCTATTTCTCCTATTGCTACTGCCAAATCATACCAACTAGCGACTCCTGAATCACTCCAATGTAAAATTTCAGGTAACTTTTTTGTTTCTTTAAAATTCACAATTTCCCAACAAGTTTTTGCTAAATATTTAGCACTTGTAGGGACACCAATCTGATCACAAACTACGGAAATTTCCTCTTTTTCTTCATGTAGTTTAAGCATAGTCAAAACAAAATTTTTGCCATAAGGACTTATTACCCAGCTTGTCCTCAATATCTTAGTATTATGTAGTCCTTTGTTTTTCCTTTGAATAAGTTCCTCTCCTAATGACTTTGATGCTCCATATTGATTAATAGGATTTCTCTTTTGATTGGGTTTATAAGGGTAGTTTTGTTCCCCGTTAAATACAAAATCTGTACTTATATGTAATAACTTTCCTTTTGTAATATTAATCGCATTTGCAAATGCTTCAGGAGCATAACTATTAATTTTGTTTGAAAGTTCAATATCTTTTTCTGCTTGATCTACTCCAGTAAAAGCTGCGCAATTAACAACCCAATCTGGGTTTTCTGATAGTATTAAACTTTCACAAAAAGAAGTTTTTGATAAATCTAAATCTTGCTTTGTCGTAATTATTAATTCTACATTCTTTGGTTTTGTTTCAATTATATGACTGCCAAGCTGGCCAGTAGAACCGGTCAATAAAACTCTCATAAAGGTATCAATGTAAAAAAATATCAGCTTTATTTAATAATTGTGCACTTGCATCCTTTTCTGATAGGGATGGCTCTTGATTATTAATAATTTGTAAAGGCCATTTAATATTTAAGGTCTTATCATTCCACTTTATTGACCTTTCATGCTCTTTACTATACTTTCCACTAGCTTTATAAATAACTTGTGAATTATCTTTCAAAGATAAAAAACCATGTGCGAATCCAATAGGAATCCATAACATTAACTTATTTTCATTATCAAGTTTTGCACTAATCCATTCTCCAAATGTGACTGAATTTTTTCTAATATCTACGGCGACATCAT
This sequence comes from Prochlorococcus sp. AG-402-K22, assembly GCA_003216755.1. Lineage (GTDB taxonomy): Bacteria > Cyanobacteriota > Cyanobacteriia > PCC-6307 > Cyanobiaceae > Prochlorococcus_A. The sequence continues at coordinate 19,206 of QCIJ01000018.1, forward strand.
AAATTTGTCCAGAAATACATCTCACTAACTTACCTTGAGGTATTGGTGGGATTTGATAATGAAGTCCCCTAAGGACTCCCAAATGAGAAGTAGAGTGATTGTCTTGAGAGAAAATAATTTTATCTCCTGATAGTCTATCAAAGGTTGATTGATTCCAGCTTTCGAAAAAAGAACCTCGCTCATCATTAAATATTTTGGGTTCTATTAAAAAAGGGCCGTTTAATTTATTTCCTTTATTTGATAACAATTTTTTAATTTCCATTTTTAATTTGTAGGTTAATTAAATATATATTTATACATTTTTTTTCTCTTCAATTATAGCTTTTAGGTAATCTCCATAACCACTCTTAAGTAAATTTTCTGAAAGTAAATTTAACTCTCCATCATTTATAAATCCCATCCTCCAGGCAATTTCTTCAGGGCATCCAATCTTTAGTCCTTGCCTTTTCTCAAGAGATCTTATGTATGCCGAGGCTTCATGTAAAGAATCCAAAGTACCTGTATCAAGCCATGTCATGCCCCTACTCATTTTTTCTACCATTAATTCTCCCTCTTCCATATATAAATTATTTAAATCAGTTATTTCTAACTCACCTCTTTCTGATGGTTTGAGGGTCTCAGTTTTATCAACCACTGTAGAATCGTAAAAATATAAACCAGTTATTGCAAATTTACTTTTTGGATTTTGTGGTTTTTCTTCAACTTTGAAAGCTTTACCATTTGAATCGAATTCAACTACTCCATATCTTTGAGGATCACTAACAGGGTATGCGAATATAGTCGCTCCTTTTTTTCTATTAAAGCTTTTATGTAATTGATTTATTAAATGATTTCCATGGAACAAATTATCACCAAGTATCAAAGTTACATCTGATCCTTTTATGAATTCCTTACCAATTAGGAAAGCTTGGGCGATTCCCTTGGGTTTTTCTTGTATCTCATAATTAAGCTTTATACCAAATTTTGATCCGGTTCCCAAAAGCTTAAAAAATAAATCCTTATCTTGAATAGTTGTAATAATTAAAATATCTTTAATACCAGCCAACATTAATGTCGATAATGGGTAGTAAATCATAGGCTTATCGTAAACTGGTAATAATTGTTTACATACGACATTAGTAATTGGCCGCAAACGACTGCCAGTACCCCCAGCTAAAATTATCCCTTTTCTTTTTGCCATTTAAAAAAATGTGGCTAATTATTTCTTGATATAGTAAAATAACATATAAGATTATATAAACCAATTAATGTTAAACAATGCTTTAATTTTTAATTTAAGAAAAAGTGATTTTACATAACAACATATAAAACCAAAAAAGAATTAAAAATTTTTAAATTAAAGAATTTTTATGCTTACAAAAAAAACATCATTCATTGTAGAGAAATAAAAATTTAGAAATTAAATGAAATTTTTAAATTTAATAAAAAAATTTTTATATTTAACTTCTAGGACTAATTTAATAGTTAAAAAATACAAATTTGATAATTCTTTAAATTATGTTTGGGGAATGAAAAGTTCAGGTCAAAAATTAAGGGAAAAAGTAGATAAATCTTTTCTAGTATATATTGAAGACGGATTTATTCATTCATTTGGTATGAATAAAAAAATTCCTCTAAGTATTTGTTATGACAAAAATGGTATTTATTATAATCACAATAGCAAAAGTCAATTATTTACATTTATAAAACAGAGATTAAGTAATGAAAATTTATTAAGATCAAGAAAGATTATAAAATTATGGAAGAAATATTCAATATCTAAGTATAATTTTACTAATTTTTTAGAGCCTCCAAATGGTAAATTCGTTCTTTTAATAGATCAGACATTGGGAGATTTATCTATTTCTTACGGAGGGGCTACTAGAGATTCTTTTTCGAAAATGTTTGATTTTGCATCTAAAAATTGGCCTGATCATAAAATCGTAATTAAGGTTCATCCAGATGTAGTTAAATATAAAAAGACTGGTTGCTTGGATAAAAATTTCTTTAATAAGGAAAATGTTGTTGTTATTAGTAAATTAGGTCAGATAAATAAGTTAATAGAGTTTAGCACTGCTGTTTGCGTTGTAACAAGTCAAGTGGGATTCGAATCTTTAGTTTATGGAAAAGAAGTACATGTATTTGGAAGACCATTTTATTCTGGACTAGGATTAACTAAGGATCATCAAATTTATAATGATTCTAAGAAAATTAAATCGATATCAATTGAACAATTGGTTTACGCAGCATTAGTAAAGTATCAGTTTTACTTAGATCCTAAAACCAAAAAACTTTGCAATATTGAAGATATTATGGAGTTTGTATATAAAAATAGAACAGTTTCTAAATTTTTTGGGGACAATTTTGAAGGTATAAATTTGACACCTTGGAAGGCAAAACAAATAAATAGGTTCGTATATCCCTCGACAGGCAGATGCGTAAAAAGTTTTATGAGATTTAGAAACAGAATGGAAAATATTATTGTTTGGGGTAAAGCTCCTAAAACAGATGACTACATTAGTAAAGTCAAAAACTTTATTTCAGTTGAAGACGGATTCGTTAGATCTGTTGGACTTGGAGGTGATCTATACCCACCTCATAGCCTCTTATTTGATAAGAAAGGGATACATTTTGACGGGAGTAGAACAAGTGATTTAGAAGATCTTTTACAAAATATGATAATTGAAGAAGATGAGTTGATTAGATCAAGAAAACTGATAGATGTAATTATTCAATCCCATATTAGTAAATATAATCTAAGGTTTAAAAATCAAGTGAAACTTCCAAAGAATATTAAGAACCAAGACACAATAGCAGTACTAGGACAAGTAGAAACAGATAACTCAATTTTATATGGAGTACCTAACGATACGATCCCAAAAACAAACTTTTCATTAGTAGAACAGGTGAAAAAAGATTTCCCAAATTCATATGTAATCTATAAACCCCACCCTGATATTGATTCAGGTTTAAGAACTAAAGGCAAAAAAGAGTCATCTATAAATGAAGTTGCTGATTTAATTGCTTATAAAACTTCACTTGAAGATATTTTTAAGATTGTTAATAGAGTTGCGGTATTCACTTCATTAGGTGGTTTTGAAGCTTTAATAAGAAAAAAATCTGTAATTACATATGGGTTTCCTTTTTACGCAGGTTGGGGACTTACTGAAGATAAACTAAATAATCATCCTTGGGCCAAGAGAAGGAAACGTAGATTGAGTTTAGAAGAATTAATTTTTATTTCTCTTGTGAAGTATCCTCTCTATTGCAGTTTAAATTCTAAATGTCTTTTGGAAATTGAAAATGTAATTCAAGAAATTACTTCAGCAAATAATAGTAAACAAAACTTAGAACAAATGGTTTTTAAATATTGGGGTATTTTAAAAGATCGAATTTTATTTTCTGCAAGATAATGAACTCTAAATATATTAGGCCTAAATTTAAAAGGAAAATAAAAATTGTTGGACCTTGTTTATTTTTAGTTGGTCCAATAGGAAACTTTTTTTCAAGGCTTTCAAATTATTTTGAAAAGAATAATGTTAAAACTTATAAAATTAATTTTCCTCTTTATGAATATGGTTTTTCAAAAAAATCTAAAATTAAATATAGTAATGATATTTCAGAATTCAAGGAATTTTTAGAGGAAACAATAATTAAAAAAAAAATAAAGCATATTTTTATGTATGGCAATGTATTAATTCCACATAAGCAGGCATTAACTTTATGTGCGGAATTAGACAGAAAAGGTTATTTAGTAAATTCTCATATTTTTGAGTTAGGCTATTTAAGACCTAATTTCGTGACCTTAGAAGATAAAGGAGTTAATTATACTAGTAGTTTTATCATAAATCGTGATTTCTACGAAAAACAATCCTCATATGAAAGTTTTCCCGTTCCAATTAAGCAGAGATTTAGGATTAGAAAAATATGGAAATTAATTTCTTTTGTAAATCATTGCTTTAAAAATTATAAAATCGTCGAGTTTGAGCATAAACTTCAACCAAAACCTATCTATTTGTGGTTTCAATTAAAGGGATTCTTTTTAAAGTTTTTTTATAAAATTTTTGAGAAAAAATTAAAAATAAATAGTTTTTCAACTGGTGCATTTTTTTTAGTAATACTTCAAGTAGAAACAGATAGTCAAATTTTAAAAGGATCTAAATTTGAAAATAATAATGAATTTATTTATAAAGTTATAAAAAATTTTTCTGATGCAAAGTTAAAAAATACAAAATTAGTTTTTAAGCATCATCCTAGAGATAGAGGCTACAATAATTATTTAAAATTTATTAAAAATGTTTCGAGAGAATTTAATATCTCAGATAAGGTTTCTTATATACATGATTTCCCTCTTTCTAAAATTTTTAGGAATAATTTTTGTAAAGGTACAGTATTAATTAATAGTACCGTGGGTTATCAATCCTTATTCCACTCAGTACCTATTAAAGCTTTAGGTATATCTCCTTATAATATTGAAGGATTAGCCCATCAAGAAAATTTAGTTTCATTTTTTAAGCACCCAAAGAAAGTAGAAAAATTATTATTTAACAAATTTTATAAATACATTTTAGAAAATTCTCAGATAAACGGAAATTTTGATGGATACTTTCCTTTTGAAAGCGTATTTATTTTTCCTGAATAATCAATAATTATTAAAATGAAGAAGATAACAATTTTCTTAATAAGATTAAATCTTTTTATTTTTTCATACTTCCTTTATTTAATTAATGTCCTATTTATCTTTTTGAATTTAAAAGAAAAATCTAAAATTATTTTAATTTATGCCGCATATTATTGTTCAAAATCTTTGGGCTTGTCATATAAACTAAATGAAGAATTCGAAATGAAATTAATCGAAAAAGGGATACATATTGCTAATCATGATAATCCATTAGATATTTTTGTTACGCAGTATATTTTTAGGATGCCTACAATAACCACAGTAAATCAACATTTAAAAAAATTACTTCCTTATTTTGAGCTTTCACTAAGAAATTTTGGTCATTTTAAATTTAATCATTTAAATCAAAGAGAAAGAAAATCTGCATATTTATTTTTAAAAAATATTTGTAATAAGAAAAATTGCGTTTTAATTTATCCTAGTGGTTCAATTTATACCCCAATTGATAAAAGATTTTCAAAAAGTATATCTAAACTATCAATTGCTTATAATTTAAATGTTGTAGCTTGGAAATTTTATTATGAAGATATTTCTAATAAAGAAAACTCATATGAAAGAGACGTTTTAAAATTTATAATTAAAAGACTTTTTTCTGAAAAGATTGTATTTAAGGTAAAAAAAGTGAAAGTTTTTTATCCTAATGACTTTTTAAATGAAAAGGAATATCATGATAAAATTAGAAGTTTTTATGTAGATTAAAATTTGAAATAAATTATAAATTATAAATTAAAAGATATTTGCTTTTTTTCTAATTTTCTTTTAATTTTAAATTAAAACAATAAATAAATATAAATAAAATTTTGCCTCCTAAGCCAAATATCACTGTTTTACAAAATGGAACTAATCCCACCTCTTATTATTGGCTGGGTCATCTTAGTCCAAATTTCTTAGATATAAAAAATGATTTTGATATTGAGCTGCTTTACAGTTCAAAGACAATTGTAATAGTTAGATATATACCATTTAGATTTTTAATTCATTTATACAGATTGCATAGGAAAAATATAAAAATTATTTTATTAATTGATGATGATTTACTTTCTTTTAACATGCTAACCAATTTACCAACGAGATATAAAATAAAGTTATTTTTTGGTATTTATATTTATAAAGATTTTCTACAATTTTTTTTAAGTCAAATCTGGGTAACTAATTATAATTTAAAAAAAAAGTTAATTTTACAATTAAAGAATAGAATCAATATTAAAGTTTTAGATATTAAATTTACAAATAAATTTATAGAAAAAAAAATATATAGAATTTCCTTCATTGGAACGAGTTCGCATGTTTTAGAATTAAGATGGATAAAAAAATTATTTTTAAAAATTCAAAGTCAAAGGAATGATTGTTTAATTGAAATATTTATAAATAAAAAATGGAGATCATATTTTAAGTTGGTACCCCGCATAAAAATGATATATCCAATGGATTGGGAATCATTTCTTTTAGATACTCAAAATAGAAAAGTTGATATTGTTTTAAATCCAGTTTTAAGATCAGAATTTAATTTTTTTAGATCTCCCACTAAATTTTTTGATACTACTCGACTAGGGGCTGTAGGACTTTATTCAGATACTTTACCTTATTCTAGTTTTGTAAATCATAATTTTGATGGGTTATTATTGAAAAATGATTTAGATCTTTGGTGTCAAAATATTTATGATCTTTTAGAAAATAAGAATAAGAGGGATTTCTTATATTTAAATGCCCTAAAAAGAAAAAAGTAATTTTAAAGTAAAAATTTTATGAATTTAATTGATATCTATCTTTAATATCAAACTAATGAAATCTTAAATATTAATCATTCGCAGCAACATTTTTTATTTGAGGAATAATCTAGCAAAAAATTTATCCTTTCCCTGAAAAAAAGTGATAAAAATAATGCAAAACTTAAAAATAAAAACTTCTTCATAAAAAAGGAGCTAATTGCCCCTTATTTTAGATCAACTGTCAATTACTAACTATTAGAGGTGCAAGTAGTAATCGTTTCATTAATTTACTCTCCACAATCACCACCACCTCATCCTCCATCGCCACCTCCGCAATCTCCACCACTCCAATTTTGACCTTTTTCAAACCATTACTTTCTAAACTACTAATATTTGAGGCACCACCACCTCCAGTACCACCTTCACTACTATCCCCGATGTTATCCCTTGATCTATTTGAATTAACCAACCAGTAAGACTTAGCCATTAATCAAGCGGTGCAAGTAGTAAGCGTTTCATTGAATGTAGTAACAACCTCTTTTCTTAGCATCTTTCATTGCTCGATCATATATTTTTTGCTCTTTATCAATTAAATCTTTTGCACTTGAAGGTAAATTCATTAATAATTTAGCTGATCTACTTGCGACATTGTATATAGCCTCACATTCAAGATAGTTTGTTGCATGAACAGCAGTAGGTAAAGCGATAGCAGCTAGTAGTGGGAGTAGTAAGCGTTTCATGAATAAAATTAAAAAAAATTAATTTTGAAATTTTTCTAATAAGTAAGTTCTTCAAGTACTTTGCTTATTCTTATAAAATCAACTCCATTGGGATAAGAAATTGCTACAGATTTCACTCCTAAATTAGTATCACACTCCACATGTATAGAGGTTGATTGAGATATGTCTGAGCCATATATTTTAATCCAATCACCAGTTTTATTTCCGAGATTCACCTGATATCCATTTTGGGAAATAATTCTACTAACTTTAGAGGCACATTTATCTAATGAAGATTGATAAGGTGTGATAACAAGGTCTAAGTTATATACTCCCTGAGCATTTAATTTCTGATGATTTGTGAAAAGTGGGATTAGGGATACTGCAAAAAGAGATGTTATTAATTTTTTCATAAAAAAGGAGCTAATTACCCCTTATTGTAGATCGACTGTCAATTACAAACTATCAGCAGTGCAAGTAGTAAGCGTTTCATAATTCACTTCGCTTTTTGTATTAAACTTTTTCTTACATTTTTGAAGACCTTGAGAACTATAAAATGCCAATACAAAAGAATTAACCCTAAGCATCCCAAAAAAATTAATAATGAGATTGTTAAAAAAACAATATTAGTTCCACCTGGAGAGGCAAGACCCATTAACAACCAAAAGCTAATAATGGACATTAGAACAAAAGAGCCTATTACACTTCCTAGCAATAAAGCAGATAGTCCTATCAATTTAATTACTAAATTTAAACTTCGCATAAACTAAGTGTTGAA
>QCIJ01000019.1 GCA_003216755.1 Prochlorococcus sp. AG-402-K22
TTCTGCAACGACATCATCATTAGAATTGTTTTCAATCAACAATTTCTTTTGGTTTTTCAAAAGTAATTCGACCAATTCTTTTTTTGTTTTACGACTATATAAGTGAATTGAAAATTTTTTTGCTTCTAGACGTATTTCTCTGAAGCTTAGTTTAAGTAACTTATCTTTTTTGTTTTCATCATTATCAAGGAGATTATTAGTCATTAATTTTAAAAACTTCTAAAGAAGATAGTATGAATTTCCTCGATAATGCAATGTATTAATTACTTATTAATAATTAAAAGTCAATATATTCATACTAAACTAAACTAATATAGTTTTCTATTTTAAAGCTATAAAAAGTACACCAAAAATAAGTGTTGATGCTAAAAAGCCAACTCCTAACAAAATAGCAATAATGCTGGTGTTTAAATAAACCTTTACCGTCGCAAGTTCATTCGCTTCTTTTTTAGCCATAATAAATTTTTAAATGTCAACTTAGAGAGTATCGTATACCATTTATAAAAATCAAAATCTTTAATGAAAAAAACAATTTTAATTGGTTTAATTGCTGGCATTGTTGGGCTTGCGATTGGTTATAAAGTTCCAAAAGACAAGAATGTTGGTTATGTAGTGATTGCTGGCAGAATTACAAATCCAAAACAAGCAGTTAAATACTTTGCAAGAGTAAATGATGTAGTTGTAAAAGGTTGCGGAGCAAAGACATTATCAGTTGACTATAAAACAGATGTAAGAGAAGGATATGACGGACCGTTTTCTGTACTCTCACAATTCCATAGTAAACAAGCAGCGATTGATTGTTATGAAGGACCATATCAAGAATTAATTCCATTAAGAAAAGGAGCAATTGATATGAACTTTAGGATAATTGAGAAAAAGATACAGTTTCCCAACCAATAAATTGGAGAAAAATTAGAGAGCTAACTAAATAACAAATATTAAAATACAGACAGCTATGTTTAAGAACAAGCTAATGTTTTGGGAATTAAGTTTCATATCTAATTTGTTTGACTAGATTATTAAGAAGAATCTAAGTGCTAAGGGCAACCACATACATAGAAGAAGCATTAGTAAAAAAGCAATAGCATTGACATTTGGAATGTAATGCTCTTTAAAAACTTGAGTCTTCATGATCTATCTAGCTTTTCTTAATTTTATCTCTCTTCTGATAAGTAAAGCTATAACAACTACACACATATTCATTAGAAAAACGTCTAATGGCATTAAATAACAAGTCTCTAATAAATTAATAGCAATGATATTGGTGTTCCAACTAATAAAGGATCACTAATCATCATATACCTAGCAGTGAACGTTAGATGGATTATCAGTACGTTCCTTAACCCAGTAATCAGCCAGGTCAGTTGATAATCCCTCCTCTTTCATTAAATCTTTAAGAGTTGAATAATCCTTCGCATTATCAAGATCTTTTTTATTCTTATCTTGTATTGCGAATGGTGATCTTTCTAACTTCATAATTAATTACCTCAAAGTTTTTGTTGGATTCTGGTTACAGAATTTGGATGGTCATGTATGTAAGAATTAAATTCTCTAGCAAGCATCAGACAGTCATATGTATCGCGAGCGTAGAACCCTATTTGATGTGTACTGTTAGATGAATCTTTGTAACTTAATACATATTTTTTACAAGATCTAATCGGTGTTGAAGACATTTGAACTCATGACTGTTACTACTACGTTCTAACTAGACAGACTCATTAACCGACTAATAAATCTGTACGGTTTGAGGTACAGACATATACGGATAAAGGATCAACAATTGAATTTAGATATGGATAAAATGTTTAAGACTGATCGCGAGAGATCGAGATAAAAATATTTTTTTAATACTCTTGGCTGTCTCATTTTAGACCTGTGTTGCCACAATGCTTTTCATCGGCTATAAATATAAAGCGGGCTAAAGTCTGTAAACTCCACGAGGATTTAGTCCGCTCCGACATGGATTTTATTAGTTGTGCTGCGTATATGACAGTACTACAAAGCAATATTGATCAAGCTATAGCTAGGTTTATAAGATTAGTAAATTAAAAATGTCCATAATAGGTCTAATATGGACAATTCTGGACACTAATCTTGGATATTTAGTACCTCATAAGCTCCATTCCATCTTCGAATAAAGTCTTCGTTATCAACTTCTACTCCTTCAGGAGCAAAGTAATTATCTTTAACAAACGCAGCGAACTCTTTAATCTTCTTTCTTGGCTTAGAAACTACGCTATCTAAAAACTTATCCATCTCTTTTTGATGATTAAATTGGTTAGTATTCTTTATCCAACGCAACCCCTGATCTGAATAAATCAAAACCTTAGCTGTTTCATCAGAGTTAAGACCAATCTTTTTAAGCTTCTCTAATCTAGTCATCTTCTTAGGTCTCAGTCCTAACTTTACCGTTATCAACGATGCTTCTAACGTGAGCATGGAGACCTGAATAATTAGGTATCCACTTGAGTTTGCCCATAGAATCTTTTATAAAGCTTGTTACTTTTATTGCTTTCTCTGCTTTAGTTTTCTTGTCTATTGCCATGTTTTTAGTTGATAAGGATGAGCCTCTTTTATTTGTTGTGTTCTGTTCATTTATTTTTACTTTTAATAGTTAATAGTTAATAGTTAATTGTTTATCTACGCCTTCTTGTCATTTGCATAGGGGCGTATGGGGTTAATTTGAATCCTTTCTATATCGTATATTGACCTGACAAATTTCAGCCAAAATTTATAGAACTAACTATTTCTGCTTCTTAAATTTAAATTCAAAATAAGAAAACAATAATATAAAAATACAACAAATAGCACTACCCATCAAACCAAACGAAATGGTGGACAATCCATCATAGCCATATTGAATTTGAGGTAAGAGTTCAGGTATATGCATTATTTTTTAGTTGAGGTTTCTATATCTTCGTAGAGGGTTTTAGTTGATCTACTAAATCCATTAGCTCTTAAATATGCCTGTGACTCTCTAAATTTCTCAGCTAGTCTTCTAGCGTATGGAGTACTCATTGATGACTGAGTCATAATATTATTTTTGCAACTATATAAATAATGCAAATTAATTTAAATGTTGAAAAGTGATTAAAAATACCAGTTTTTATAAATAAGACTTTCTACCTAATTAAATGAAAAAGAGAGTAGAGGGGTTAATAATTTCTGCCAAAAATTAACCAGCTCTTCTAAAGAAGTTTTTTCTCTTTCTATCAGTCATCTTGTTATATCTTTCTCTGAATTTCCAATAACCAAGAGGAGGTTCATCTCCACTTGGATTCATTGTCTTATTAAATTTGTTGTGATTGTTTTTCATTTATTAGTTTTATGACTGTGAGGAATAATGGTTTGCTTCAGTCATTAAATAGTTCGTAATGACACAAATGTTTTGATTATTGGATATAAGAGTTTTGTATATTGCTAATACACTTCCTTTGAGGTTATTTAGGTTAGTGACTAAATCCTCGTGGAGAAAGCTTTAGTTAACTTCTTTTACTGGGTTCTAATGAGATCAGCCGAATCACACTATGGTTCGTCATTGGTTCCAGTAAAAGTTCCATCTAATTCGATTAAACCGTTTTCTAAATTCAAATAGAAAAAGTTTTGGTTAAGATAATAAAAATTTTAATTAGCTGTTCCTTAAGTAGGGTCAACTAAAAATAATCCAATGTATAAAGCCCTTATCAACTTCTTTTATTGGTTGTTGATCAAATCTGCTCAATCAGAAAATGGTTCTTCATTATTGGAAGTTGAATCTGCCGCAAATAAGATCGTTCTATTTGATTTTCAAGGTTCTGTAAAGTAAGAATTAAATAATTTTTCTTTGGTTCTAATGCTTTTACTAGAATGGCATGCCTGATGTATTACTTTTACATGGAGATCTAGTATTGCTAATATAGTATAAACTATCCACTAATGGATCTATAATTACAAATCGACACATAATATGCTAATATCATAGTCATAGAGACAGGAATGGACTAGAGTTGACACAGTCAAAACTTGAAGAATTACTGAATATAGACACTGAGTCGTATAACCTTTTACGTGTACTTCATATGTTCATGAAGTTGGATAAATCTCAGGATGTTCCACTACAAGCAATGGCAGTATTTTGGTTTGTAGCAACCTATAAAAATTGCAGTAAAAAGAATATTGAGGAACACTTTAAAATGAGTAAAGCTAGTGCATCAAGACTCACAGACTATTTAAGTAGATATCACAGACTAGGCAAAGCTGGCTTAGGTTTAATTTCAAAAGAATCAGATCCAAAAGATAAAAGGAAAACACTTTTAAAACTAACCAGGAAAGGTAAGGATTTAATTGAAAAGTCTTTTAGTACACTTTACGAAGACGTAAAAGATTATGAAATAGATTATGAGGAGTGATTGCAGTATTTACATTAATAAATTAAGCAAAGACAATTGGTAAGAAAATGATCGCAAGTTTCATCATTTTTTAAATCCTGTTATTTGCAAAAATAATAACTTTTAAATCAATAAGAAAATATAGGTACTTTATCTAAAAAAGTAGGGTCGAGGTTAGATCGACTGTCAATCAATAACATGCTACATCATCTCGTAGTTATCAAACTTAGTTTTTAACTTTGCTGCCTTATGGATTAAAGCCACCGCTTCTTTTCTTCCAGTAGCATTATTAGCTTGGAGTATAAGGTCTGCATATTTTTTTACGATTTTCTTTTTCATAGCTTAGATTAAATGAGCACCGTTTTAAATCTACCAGGAGTAGGAGATCTACTGCTTGAGATAAGGAGTCAACGGTAAAACCTCAGAGTAAACAAATTGGAACGGGTTCACTCGTAGAAGTTATTTATAATCAAACATTTTGGTTTTTGTAGGTATTTATTACTACATTGTTATCAAATAAAGACAAACTATATATCGACCCGAAAATTTTTCAGGTTAAAGAAAATTGCCTGATTATGTTACACGTGTAATGTTTGCATCCCTAAAATCACTTGGTATATCTGTAAATTTTAAACTGTAGTTGTAACACGTGTAACATCGAAAACGGTTAAATATGGTATAACAAGCCGTGTAACATCAGAAGTTAAACCATTTGCTATCAATAGTTTAGGAGGAAAATAAGTAGGGCTTATAACCCGAAGGTCAGAAGTTCAAATCTCACAGCCCCACCACCATTTAGAAGCAGCCTTAAGGTTGCTTTTTTTTATTTATTATTATTTCAGGAATTGACAAAGATACTAGTAAGCTGATGAGATATATCTTATTAAAAAGAACTTGTTACAAATCCTTTTGCATTGAGAATTTAAAATCAACTCTCACTAGAAGACCAATAATTATAAAGAAAATTCCAATGTAAGAATTAAAAGAGAGCTCCAAAATATTTAGTTATGGTTATATCTAAATCTTAGCTTATAAATCATTTGTATTAAATAGCCTAGTAATAAAATAATGAGAAAAATATCAGAATGTTGAACTTTTTCTTATTTGAATGAGTAAGTCTTTAAGGTAGAGTGAAATCCATTAATTTATAAATTCATGCAGAATTTACTTCAGCGTGATCTAGGTTCAAGCTTGTTATCAATAGCTGTTCTTCTTGGTTGGTTAGGGCTATTTTTTGTTTTCTTGAGAATATTAACAATTTTAATAAAAAGAATGCTTGAAGTAATATTCAAAAAATTATAACTACTGAAATAAATCAATAATTCTGAATTAATCGCGTAAATCTTTTATTACTAAGTATAATAACCTAAAAATGTCAATTTTAGAAAAGGCTAAGATAGGAAGTTCAGTTCAGGTAAATTTAGAACTATCTAAGGATAGACTTACCAAAGAAACTATTGATGCAATAAATTTTTGTTCATTTGGTAAGATAAGTGACTTTAGAATAACTGATGGTAAAGGTATAGGAGTTGTCTTGAAATTATCTAATGGAAAAGAGCAATGGTTTTTTGAGGATGAAATTGATCTTCTCGACAAAAATGGTAATGTAATTAAAAAAAATAATGATAACAAAGAGAATAGTAATTTTATATTTGATTTTTTAAGCGAATTAAATTATGAAAATAAAAATAAGGTAAGCCAGTTACTTAATCCAATTAACTTTTTTATATGGCTGGTTGTATCGTTTAAAGATATTTTATAATTTGTAAAAAATTTTCTAAAATAGAAATAATTTAACAATTTATTTAAATATAAAATTTCAGTAATTAAAAATTTAAATGGTACAGAATATTATCGATGTAAGAAATTTATCTAAGTCATTTGATATTTCTTCGAAAGAACCAGGATTAAAGGGAACAATTAAACATTTTTTTAGAAGACAAACAAAAAGTTTAAAAGTTATAAAAGATATAAGTTTTGAAATTAAAGAAGGAGAAATAGTAGGTTTTCTAGGTGCTAATGGAGCTGGGAAAACAACAATATTAAAAATGCTTTGTGGCTTAATTTATCCAAGTGAAGGTTCGATTGTGGTTGCAGGTTACTTACCTTTCAGGAGAAAAGAAAATTTCCTAAAGAATATCACCTTAATAATGGGACAAAAACAACAGCTTATTTGGGATCTTCCGCCAATTGAATCATTCTTTTTGAATGCATCAATATATGATTTAGATAAGTTCGAAGCTAAAAAAAGAATAAAAAAACTATCGGAAATGCTTGAAATTGATGAAGAGGTATTCATACCTGTCAGAAAACTTTCACTAGGTCAGCGCATGAAGTCAGAATTACTAGCAGCTTTGATACATGAACCAAATATTCTATTTTTAGACGAGCCGACACTTGGATTAGATATTAATGCACAAAGAAATTTAAGAAAATTCCTTCAAAAATATAATAAGGAAACTAATGCAACGATATGCCTAACTAGTCATTACATGAAAGATATTACATCGCTATGCAAGAGAGTTATATGCGTTCACCAAGGGGCCATATCTTATGATGGAAAACTTGACCTATTATTAAAAAAACTATCTCCTGTTAAAGAAATATTAATAGTTTGTCGCTCAGAAGACGATGCAATCAAATTAGAAAATTTCGGTTTTCCTGTTAAAAATAAAATAAAGAATGAAATCACTATAAAAATTGAGAACAATTATATTACCTCTTCACTAAAAACTATCCTAAATAATTTTGATATTGTAGACCTTTATATAAATGAACCACCTATAGATGAAATTATTGGGAAGGTATTAAACAATAAAGAATATGATATCTAATTTGATTAACCGTAAAATATTTACCTTATTAAAAGTCCAATATTCAAACATGTTGGAATATAGGGTAGAAATTGCATTATGGGCAATTTCAGGGATTATTCCTTTTTTCATGTTAAACATTTGGACAAATAATAATCTAAATGAATCCATAAACATAAGTGATGTTATGCTTTCTAGGTATTTCTTATGTGCTTTTTTTGTAAGACAGTTTTCTGTAGTTTGGGTTGTATTTAGTTTTGAAGAGGATTCACTAATGGGGAAAGTATCTCCATATTTAATCCAACCTTTAAATCCTTTTTTAAGATATTTTGCACAACATCTTGCTGAACAAATAACAAGATTTCCCTTCGCACTAATAATCGCATTTTTCTTTTTTATATTTAATACAGAAAGTATATGGATTCCAAATTTAGGTCTTTTACTATTATCGATAGTATCTACTTTCTTATCATTCTTGATTCAATTTTTAATTCAGTCAATTGTTGCATGTCTATGTTTCTGGACAGAGAAAGCATCATCGATAGAAAGATTGCTATTCATCCCAACTTTATTTCTCTCAGGTCTTTTGGCTCCAGTAGTTTCATTTCCCGCATATGTTAAATCTTGGATTTATTTAACTCCTTTTCCATACCTAATTGATTTCCCTGCGAACTTACTATCAGGTAATGAAACAAATATTAGTGGAGGCTTAAGTATGCAAATTCTATGGATTTTTATACTTTTCCCATTATTTATGAAAATCTGGTCTGAAGGAACGAAAAAATATACTGCTATGGGGTCATGAATTTAAGAAAATATCTAAAAGTTTATAAAAAATTCTTACATACTTCTTTGGCTTCCGAATTGGAGTATAAGACAAATATATTAGTTGATTTAATTACTGCAATTTTAAGTTTAATAGGGAGTATTTTTCTATTATCTATTTTCTTTCAAAATAATGGATATATTGGAGGATGGACATTTGAACAGGCATTAATAATTCAAGGTATTTATACAATTTTGAATGGAATAACAAATACATGGTTTAATCCTAATCTTACAGAAATAGTTAAACATATAAGAGAAGGAACATTAGACTTCGTACTTATAAAACCTATTGATAGTCAATTTTTTATTTCATTAAAAAAAATAAATCCATCTGGATTTTTAGAAATAATTCTAGGATTTTTCTTGCTATTCTTTTGCATAAGAATAAATCAAATAAATTTAAATTTAAGTTTTCTGACCCAATCGTTGATTACGATAAGCTGCTCGATTTGTATTTTATATAGCTTATGGTTTTTTATCTCAACTACTACTATTTGGTTTGTTAAGACTTGGAATGCAATAGAAGTGTTAAGATCATTCCTTTATATTGGAAGATTTCCTCTAAATTCATTTTCATTTTCATTAAGAATTTTTTTTAGTATTTTCATTCCTATTGCCTTTATAACTACAATTCCTTCTGAAGTTTTTCTAGGACTTTCTCAATTGTGGAAAATATTGCTTGAAGTTATTGTTACTTCAGTATTTCTTATAACTTCAAGAAAGTTCTGGTTATTTGCATTAAAATCCTATTCATCGGCATCTAGCTAACTATTATTTAATAGCCTCCCTGCAAAATTCCCAAATTTGTTGTTTACTTTTCAGATTAGAAAGCCTAGATAATTTCTCAAAATGAGGTTTAGATTTTACAACAGATAAAAGCCTACAGTTGTATTCAATTTTATGATTTCTGGATATGATTCCTAATTTGAGTGCAAAATCACAAAGGATAATTATTAAAGTGAGAAAAAAAATTATACCGAAAAATTGTAAAAATGATTTTGAATAATTTTCTTTTTCAGTTTTTAATTCAAACTTCATTACTTAACTATATGCTGAGGGCACTTAATTGCAGCAATAGCAACAGCCGTAACTTTAAAATTTTCTGACTTTTCTATAACCTTTTTAACCTCTAATGGTCCAAATTTATTACTTGCATCACTGTAAGAAAGAAGTAAAGATTTATAGTTATCATGACCTAGATTTCTATACTCACAGAAATTATCCCCAACATAATTCAAAAGAGTTAGTAAAGTTAATTCAATCATTAAAGCTTTTTACTAGCAAAGTTCATACGAATGATACTGTGCAGGACATTTTTAACAAGTAAAGTTACCAAAAAACATTTGAATTCATAAAACAAGGTTTTTAATCATAAACTTTAAAATTACAAAATTATTTCAGAATATTTAAATTTTTATGTAAGAACATCATTAAAGCACTATCTGTAGTGTTTGGGGATCTTATAATTTGCGCTACAGGTAGGGGGTTGCATTTTTTAAGAAATTGGTTTAAAAATAAGATTCCCCATCACCAGGCCCCACATATGTGAGGCTTTTTTTTTTGGTATTTAAATAAAGTCTAAAAGTATTATTAAATAAAACTAGTAATTCATTAACTCCTTTGATAAAGAATAAAGACAATAATTAATTTATTTTTTAATTTTTTAATCCTGCTTTAGAATTTTTACCAAAATGTACTGTTATCCTTCAATAATTTTATAAAAAGCTTTTTATGGATTTAATCAATAAGCTAATACCAACCAAAATACAAACTGTTATAAAAGTTTTCTTAATAAGTGTATTCCCATTTAATTTTGACAGGTGAGCTCCGAAAAATCCTCCTGTAAAGGAACCAATTATTAAAACTATCAATAAATTAAATGGAACCGATCCTATTCTTGCCAAAGATACTGCTCCCAAAAAATTCCAAAAAATTCCAACCGTAAAAAATGTCATACTTATGGCTCGAAGAAAATCCATTTCAAAAGTTTTTATTAATAGTATTGTTACAAGCAATCCAGTTCCTGAAGAAATAGAACCATTTAATATACCTATAAGAAAAATAAAAATTAAAAATCTAATTTTATGAACAAAATTAAGATTTTTATTCCCAGATGATAAACCTAAATCTGGTTTAAGGAATGAGTAAAAAGCTAATAATATTGATATTATTCCTAAAATTAAGTACAAATACTTTACTGATATATATTCAACAACAGAAGCCCCCAAAATTACTCCTGGTAATCCAAAAATTAAAATTTGCCAAGCAACACTTATATCTTTACCTAAAGATTTGTAATTTCTTAAGGAACCCCCTATTCCAAGGGCTACTGTTGCTAATTTATGACTAGCCAGAGCCTGATAATAAGGAACTCCAGATAAAATCAATGCTGGCAATTGTAATAATCCTGCTCCTCCTCCGGAAATCGCTGAGAACGTATTAGAAAAAAACGATATCAAAAAGATATAAATATCTTTAATTAAAGAATGATCAAAATTTCCTAAAAATATTGTTAATAAATAAAGCATTAACTATAAATTGCCCTTTGTATTAATAAGTGAAAATTATTCTTTTCATAAGAAACATTTGCTTTAAGAAGTTTTATCTTATCTTTTCAATCATACTTTAAAAAAAACTGTTATTATCGGAAAAATTATCAAGAATTTTATGCATAGACAAGATGCAATTTACCTTGATCAGTTTTGTCCCAAGATAAGTAATAAAAATTGGAGAGATTCACTTAATAAAGTTACTAATTATAAATGTATTTATTGCGGTAAACCCTCAGAATCACTTGACCACCTTCACCCAATGTCAAAAGGGGGGATTAGCAGTACAAGTAATTGCGTACCATGTTGTTTGTCATGTAATGGTAAGAAATCAGATTCAGAAGTTCTTAGTTGGTACAGAAAACAAAATTTTTATGATCCTCGAAGAGCTATGGCGATAAGAGCATGGTTTAATGATGATTTAAAGCTAGCGTCAGTTCTTTTGAAATACTTAAATTAAACAATTGATGATAAATTGATTGAGATTCAAAAAATATTTATGTATATCCTTGAATAGGATCCTTTATTTTAGTAAGTAATGTTTCAATTAAATTATTCTTATTCTTTCTGAAATTATATTATTGCTATTAAAAAAAGAGATATTAGAATAATCATCTTTCCACAATATTGGTGAATCTATAACCTTTCTCTGTGGAGACTTTACTGAAAAAATCAATCCAAATACTAAAAGAATAGTAATCAAAATTATAGTCAATACTAATTTGTCTGAAATATTATTCATTAACCTAATCTATCTTGAAAAATTTTTGTCAGGAGTAGTTTTTTCGTAAATTTCTAGAAAATATGATTTAAAATAATCAACTCCCTCCTTTCCAATTAATCCAAACGACCATCCACAATCATTTACTACTTGCAATGAAATTTGATTTGCCAAGTCACTTTTCTCAATCCATTTTTTCTGAGGATTGTAAGAGAAAGATATAATGTTTTCAGTTTTTACAATAGCTGATTTCATTGCTTCATCTTTAGAAAGACCGTTTTGGAGAGCATTGCAATATTTCTTAGAGAAATTATTAGAGATCCTATTTTGTAGCAAACTAACACTAGGATCGGATGTATCAAAAGCTAAACCCATAGAAGGTTTTAATTGAAAAATTATAAATAAAATTAAGACAAAAAATAATTTTAACAACAGCTATTAATCGATAGTTTATAAGTAATATAATAGTATTTTAAAATTGTCTTTTCAATTAAATCTGATAATTTTTAAAAGCAAATTAAATTTCAATTTATTAATAATTAAGAGTATTGCGATAAGTTCAGTAATAATAGTCAGAGGTTTATTTGACTACAAATATGTACGAATCTTTGATGACATTGTTATTTTTTCCGGATTGGACAAATGGATTACCTTCAGATTTCTTAATTCTTCATTTTTTTGTAGGAGCTGTGATTTTCCCATTCAACATGATTCATGCTAAAGCAAGAAAAATTGACAGTCAAAACCCACAGGAAGCCGCTAATGGGTATAAAAATTCAGATAAGGCAACATTTTTTGGATACGAGGAAATCAATTAGATTTCCATAAAATTTATTGAAGGAATTAGTTTATTGATGATAATTTCCCTTAATACAGCTTTAGATCTTAAAATATTCAGTCCGAGAGAACCTATAGGAATATTCATAATCTTTGTAGGATTAATATTTAGTGGCATGATATTTTATATTATATATGCTGTAAGTACTAATAAAGAATCCTTAGAAGACAAAAAAATAAGAACTAAAAAGGAGTACTTACAAAAGGAGAAAATAGGAAGATTATTTCCTAAGAAAAAATAAATTTAATTGCTTTATTACTATAAAGATATTTATTTATATTATTTATTATTAAATCAGTAGGATCTAAAAACATTAGTTTTAGTTCTCTTAAATCAAACATTTTCTAAAATTTAACTATAACAACAAAATTTTTTTTACGAAGACTTCATATTGTTAATTGCAGAGCTAAATTATTTTCATATCAAGCAAAAAATGTTAAAAATGGAAAAAAATAATTTGAAATTTTGGAGAATTCACCTCAATATCTATTTCTTGCTAGTGGAGTGAATAATGGAGAAGGGTTTTGGATTGTGGGAATAAAAAATACCGATGAAAATATACTTGAGGATGAAAATCTTTTAGATTGCCATAGAAAAGAATTAATAGGTAATGAATCAGCAAAAGATAT
Source organism: Prochlorococcus sp. AG-402-K22 (assembly GCA_003216755.1). Taxonomy (GTDB): domain Bacteria; phylum Cyanobacteriota; class Cyanobacteriia; order PCC-6307; family Cyanobiaceae; genus Prochlorococcus_A. The sequence continues at coordinate 12,746 of QCIJ01000019.1, forward strand.
TCTTTTAGCTATTAATTTAAACGTAAATAATTTATTAAATGAACTAATAATCAAAAATTATTTAATTGCAAAACCTTCGATGGGGATTCCATTTGATATCCCTTTAGAAATCTTGGAAAATATTTTTGATTTTTGGTTAGATATTTATAAAAATCATGAAGCCTGGGAAGCTTGTTTAGGACTTCTTAAAGTTAGAAAAAGGATTCCCCTAACAAACTTAATTGAAAGCAAAAGTTTAAAGGGAAACTCTAAAAAATGGGCTATAAAAATTGAAACTTTACATACTTATGTTCCTTCTTCACTTAAAAATGAAAAATTAAATGACCCAATGTGGGAATAACTTTATCTTTAAATACTAAAAATATTTACTTCGTTGGATATTTAAGTAAAAATAAAATAACTAATAATTTAAAAATGAATAAACCATATTCTTTTAGTATCGATCAAATGAACGGGATAGTTGAGGATACATACGCAAAGATAATAAATGAATGTGAAAATTTAAAAAAAAATACTAATTGTCCAAATGAGCAAGTAGTAGCACTTTTAAGTGTAATTGCTTCAAATTTCGCTACTACAACAGAAAAAAACGAAAAATAAGATGATAAGTTATTTTACTTGGAGCGAATTTGATAAGAGCGTAGAACAAATAGCTAATAAATGTAGGTTTGAGGAATTTTCTGGAATATATGGAGTTCCTCGTGGCGGATTATGTCTTGCTGTAGCACTAAGCCATAAACTAAAAATTGAATTAATTTCAGAACCAATAAAGAATTCACTAATAGTAGATGATGTTTATGAAACAGGCATTACATTGACGACCTTCAAGAATATTGAAGGAGCAATGTTTTTTGTATTATTTAGTAAAATCAAACCTACATGGTGGAATACAGTACATGTAACAAAAAAAAGTCAATGGATTGTTTTCCCTTGGGAAAATACTTTAAATTCAAAAAGTGACCACGAAGAGTACATCAAAAAAAGAGGTTTAAGTTGAGAAAGAAATTATATTTGGCTAATCCATATGGATTTTCAAAACAAACTAAAACCCTCTTACATGAATTTATTGAAATCTTCAATGATTTAAATGTAGAAGTATTTGAACCTTTTGAGAGAGCAAAACGATTAATACAACAAGAAAGTGAGTGGGCATATGAGGTTGCAAAAAGAAATTTCCTTGATTTAAAAGAATGTGATTCTATTTTTGCGATTGTTAATGGAAATCCACCAGATGAAGGGGTAATGATTGAATTAGGTATCGCAATTGCTTTAAAAAAGGAAATCTTTTTATTCAGGGATGATTTTAGAAATTGTGCTGATAGCAATCAATACCCATTAAACCTAATGTTATTTCTTGGACTGCCTAAAGATAATTGGGAAAAATATTATTTTGAATCATTACAAGATATAAAAAGTAATAAAAAAAGATTTTTGGAGTGGGCTGAAAATTAGCCCAATAAATCGTCAACCTACAAGTAAAAACTTTAAATTTAAATATATCTGTTAAAGTGGTAGAATATATTTTATTTAGAAAATTTTGACACAAGTTACAGTTGGAGAGAACGAGGGAATAGAATCTGCCCTTAGAAGATTTAAGAGACAAGTATCTAAATCTGGAATCTTTGCAGATTTAAAAAGACTCAGGCATCATGAAACCCCTATTGAAAAATACAAAAGAAAATTGCAACAGAGAAGAAAAGCAAGAAGAAGATAATCTCCTAGAACTTATAAATTTTTTGTAAATATTTTATATTGTTAATTTTTATAGAGGTATAAAAAAATTTAACTATTTAAGCTTTTTAAGCTTCTTAACAAGATTTATTCCAACTCCTGACACAGCAAGAAGATCTTTTTCATCAGCAGCGATAACAGCCTTTCTTGTTTTAAATCCAGCATCATACAAAGCTTTTGCGCTTTTTGCTCCGACACCAGGAAGTGTAGTCAAAGTATCAATATTTTTCTTAGAATTTACTGCTTTGGTTTTTGTTTTTGTTTTTGCAGACTTTGCTGCTTTTTTTTCTTTCTTTAAAGGAGTTTCAGGAGTTACTGCACTTTTAAATAAAATTGATTTTAGTTTGCTGAGAAATTTAGAAATCATTGCAATATATAAGTAATAAAATTAACTCTTCAGTTTAATATTATCAAATTCCAGAGGAATTAATAACAAGATAATAACTAATTGAATAGAAATAATTTATTTACAATTATATAAAGACACACATTTAATATTTATGCAAGGTTACGAGCAATTGCAAGGTATTCTAAATTATTTTAAAAACAAAAAAAGATAAAATGTATATTCAAAAATTAAAGGTATTTATTAATAGTAAAGTTAAAATCTTATCAAAGAACAGATCATAAAAATGAAACTTATTTTTATAAGTGGACCTTCAGGAAGCGGGAAAACAACTTTATCAAATCAAATAATAAAAAAAAATAAAAATGGTATTGTTTTAAGTACCGACAATTACTACAAGACAGGGTTAATAAGTAAATTACTATCAAAATTTGTAGAAGGTTTTTTTGATAGAAGTATTAGTTTTAATAACGAACTATTCAAAAAAGATTTTGATTTTATTTATAAGAATGGAATTTCAATCTGTGATCGCTACTATAATTTCGAAAAGAAAACAATTCAAAACATCTTAAACGAAAAAAATAATATTAGTTTTTTAATTATTGAGGGTATATTTGCTAAAGAATTCTCAAACACTTTAAATAATAATGATTATATTTTTTTAGAAATAAAAACAAAAAAAAATGAGTGCATGAAAAGAGTTGTCCAAAGAGATATAAAAGAAAGGGGGAAGGATAAAAAACAAGCTGAGAATGATTTCTTAAAATCATGGAGCATTTATTACGAAAAATTCAAACCTAATAGCATAAAAAATAATACAAATAAATTTATTATTGAAAATGACTCTGATATAGATCACATTCTGAAAAAATTATTTAAATAAGTCTTTAATTTTTTTCTCTAACATTAAAGCACTTAAAATTGAGCCTTCAATTCTGCCAAATCCATCTCCTTCAAACCAGTCTCCGCAAAATCCAATTTTATATTTTCTACTAAATTGTAAAGATAATGGTACGCCAAGGCCAGAAGGCTGTGAAGCTCTCCATTTCATAATAGATATTTTTTCATCAAAAGTTAATTTATTTACTACAGAATTCTCTTCAAACAATTTATTGAAATTTGTAAATATTTTTTGTTTAAAAACTTCTTCATTTTTTGCACTTATATAAGAATTAATTAACTCTGCGTTTTTTGAATGTACTACAATACCTAATTTATTATTATCTTGCAGTTGAAAAATAATTCTTTCAAATCTATATTTTTTTTCAAAATTATTTTTTAAATAAAAATACCTTTGTTTTTTAGAATAATAATCTTTATAAATATAATTTTCGTTTGTATAAATTAAAAAAGTTAACCTGGGAATATATGTTTGTTCTTCTAAGAAATTTAATAGTAAATCTATTTTTTTATCATTATTAATAGGAATTGCTTTTCTTAATGGAATTTGATTTACGTTTAATATTTTTAAAGACCTCTTATGTAACAACAAATTAGTTGAACAAATTAGATATTTAGACTTGAATTTGTCTCCATTTTTTGATGTTAGTAACCATTCCTTATCATTAAACTTCATATCAACTATTAAAGTTTCAAAGAAAAAATCAATTTTCTCTTTTAAGTTATTCGACTCAATTATCTTTTTCGATAATTCACTCATGGAATCTAAAGATAGATAATTAACCCCGCAAGAAAATTCAGATTTTTTTATGTTGTCTAAATTAGAATCTTCATTTAAAAAAATTATTTCTGAGTCGTCAATTTTTATATATTTATTTTCTAATAATTGATCAATATATCTTTTTAATAGAAGATTATTTTTACTGTTGGATATATTAAAATTTGGAGAACCATGGTTTAGTTTCCATCCTTCATATTTTTTGCTTATTCTTGTACTTGACCTCCCTCCAAGTCCACGACCAAATTCAATTAATCCAACTTTTTTTGTAATATTATTTTTCAGATACTTCGAAGCGAAAACACACGCAGATATACCTCCACCTATTATTAATAAGTCGTATGTAAAATCACTTTTCATAGGTTTAATATTGACAGAAATTATCTTACATTTTCTAAAAAACTATAAACAGTATAAAGTTTCTCTGATGATGAAAAATCAGATTCAATTACAGGTGTAATATTATTTTTTTTATAAAAACTAACTAACTCGTTTGTGAAATCAAAAAAATTATCCAGGACATATAAACACTTTTCAGATATATATACCTCTTTCCAAGGACGAAATTTAAACCGTGCAATAAATTGTTTAGAAGGAATAAATAAACTTCCAAATAAATTTAATTTTTCTTCTTTTGCTAAGTTTTTAAGATAAGTCACCTCATCCTGAAGAACTTTAATATCCGTACCATATTGAAACCAAATTGAAGTTATTAATCCAGTCGAAATTTTTTTTTCGAACCTTTCTCTTTCTGAAAAAATATTATAATATTTTTTCAAATATGGATTGTAAGCTATACCTAATTTAATTTTTAAATTTTTTTCTTTTTTTAAATTAGCTAATACATCAACAGAGTCAAAGTTTTTTTTCTTATTTGATCCCGACACAAGCAGAATTTCATAATTATTATTAGTCTTAGAACTTTTAACAAAATCTAAAAAATCCTGATACGATTTTTCTTTATTTTTTGAATATTGATGATAAAGACTATAGTGATAGGTCACATTAAATTCATTATAGTTTTTAGATATATATTTAATAGTTGAATTAAATAAATCCTTCTTTATAAGTCCTTTACATGGAATATTGATATTTTTGATATTATTTAATTTGCAGAAGTTAAGTTTATCGTCTAACTGAGAAATATTTTTAAATGATAATTCAAATCTTATATTATTGTTCATTATTTAGTAGTCATATTTAATCACTCAATATATTAACGAAAACACGCATCTGCTACGATTCTTATTTTAAAAGTCGTCTTTTTATTCTTAGCCTTTAGAAAATAACTAGGGGAAATCTCTAATGCAGCTTTTAAAAAAATTTTATCTTCTGCAGATTTTGAAATAATTTGATTAAAACATTTCCAATTTTCTGGTATTACTAATCCGGGACATGATAAATAAAGACCTACAAAAATACCGAAAAATAAAAATAAAAAAACCTCATAACAAATAAAATTTTTAATTTTTATTAATTAAAATAAAAAACAATAGTTCAATTGTATTGGAAAATAATTAATAAATTATTTCCTTTTTTCTTATCGCAGATATTTAATCCATGAAAGATTTTCATGAACTCGAGAGGTTAGAATAACAAAAAAGTATTATTTGAGAATATGGCTAGCCAAGATTATCTAATTGCAATAGCTTTAATAGAGCAAAACTTAGTTAGAGCTATGCCTCTTGGAGGTAAAGAAATTAAAGATAATTTAGAGGAATCAGAAAATTTCAAGAAACTTGGAGAAGAGGTAATTTTAAATCTTCTAATGAGAGTGTTTCAAAGAAGTGATGAAGGTGCTTTAAAAAGGGCTTCTGAAGAAAAAGGTTTGCTCCTTGTTCATATGCATCCTAAAAGAATGCAGAAAGAGCTTCCATTCATTAAATCTGAATGGATAAGAGATGGAGATACTCAACAATTTCTAAAATACCTTGGCAATCTCTCAAAAGAAGTATGGACTGCATCTTTCGTAAAATACAAAGGGATTGAATTTACTTCTATCTCGAAGAATGATGAGATCTAAACGATATAAAAAATATTCTCTTTTCAAAGAATTTCTTTCTTTAAAATATTATTTTCCCTTGCAACTCTAAAACACTTTCTACCTTTACCAAAATCAATTGAGGAATAGTTAAAATCATTTTTAATATGCAAGGCACAATTGCCCTCAATACATATACAAGATTCAATAATTTCTCTCTGAATAACATCATTAACATAAGGTTCCCTCTCTTTCTCTTCATCGAAATGCGGACAGGCAATACCCTCAACTATGCCTAAGCAATCAATTATGGCTAATTCTTTAGCATAAGAATCAGTTATACCTTTTTCAAACCAACAAATAGCACCAGCACTTACACCACTCATTACAATTCCTTTTTCATAAGCATTTCTCAAAATTTTATGTAAATTCCATTCCTTCCAAACAGCTAACATACTTTTTGTATTTCCTCCGCCAACATAAATGATGTCTTGAGTTAAAACTTTATCATCTAAGTTTTCTGTTCTAGAGAAGAAATCAATATGGCTTGTTATACAATCAAGTTTAGAAAATGCTCTATAAAAATTTAGTTTGTACAAACTACTATCGCCAGATGCTGTTGGAATAAAGCAAATTTTAGGTCTTTTTTTATTACTTAAAGAAACTATATATTTTTCAATTTCAAGAGAGCCTAATGAACGTCCAAACCCTCCTCCCCCAATTGCGACTATATTTTTACTAGGCATAATAAATAAAAGATTTGTATATGAATTTAAGACAAATCACCAATAAAGATCAACTGGAATTAAAGAAGGTTTATTTTGATTCAATTCAATCATTAGATGAAAAAATTTATAGTCAAGAACAAAAAAGAGCCTGGTCAAGCCAAGCTTGGAATAACAAAAATTTTGATAAGTCAATAATTAAAGGAAAAGGATGGCTTATAAGTATACAAGGAATTATTATTGCTTTTGCCATAAGATACCCCACCGATAGAATTGCACTATTTTACTGTAAAGATAAATTCCAAAGAAAAGGCTACGGCTCTAAGTTACTTCATAAATTAGAAGATGAAGCAAAGAAAGAAGGTTTATATTCTCTTTATACTGAAGCGAGCCTAATAAGTTATGAATTATTTCTTAAAAATGAATGGAAAATTATACGTAAAGAAAAAGTCATTATAAATAACATTTTTTTTGAAAGATATAAAATGACTAAAATTATAAAAATTAACTAATTAATAATGTCTGGCAAAAGCAAGGGATTAATTCTGATTCAAAGGGTTCTAATTTGGGCGGTATACTTTTTTTCAGGATTTATACTTTATTCAAACCAAGGTATTTTGGCTTCATTGATAATTACTTTCTCAAGAATTATTTATCCATTATCTATTTTTTGGTTACAAATAAGAATTAAAAAAAGAACAAATTTTCTGCCTATTGATTCAAAAATGACAACTTCGCAATTGTGGTTCAATTTATTACCCGTTATTGCGTCTCTATTAACTGTAATTTTTTCTTTAACTAATTCTTTCTTATATATATTAGGAAAATTAATTAATTCTTAAATAAATTAATTATTATTTATTAGCCTTAGAAATTTCTCTCATAAAAAACATAATGTAAAGAAATTTGTATTTCATTTATATTTGTTTAAATTTTAAATAGTGATCAATAAAATCATGAAAAATATTTCATTAAAGGGAAATATTAATTTTGATAAAAAAAAAGATATAAATGATTATGAATTATTCTCTTTAAAAATCACAGATAGTTTATATAAAAAAGATATTGGAAAATTCCTTGAGACTCTCTCTTCTCACTTTATTTAGGAAAATATTTTTTTTCTGATCTTCAAATTCAAACAGTCCCATTAATAAATAAGTATTTAAGGGATAATGAGTAAAACCTTTAGAATACTCCAATGCAATTATTTCTTGCTGACTGCCAATTCCCAGATATTGAGAATCAAGTCAAAGCTTATCAATTATTCGTAGAAGCTTGGGAAAACGGTGAAATTGCAAAATCAGATAAAACAGATAAATTTGAGATGTTATTTAGAGTCCATGCTCCAGGGGAGGGTAGAGTAGTCTGCTTATGTAAGGCAGAGAGTGATAAAGAAATTTTTGAGCATTTTGCTCCATGGAGAGCCAAATTTGGCATTCATATGGAATTTACACCTGTAATAAGTTGTCAAAATGTTGTTGATTACCATAAAGATTTGTTCAAAACTTTAGGGTAATTAGCTTAAATCTGAAATTTATCGTGATTAAACCTTTTCCCAATCTTATTTATAAAAAAAAAGATAGAAATTTTCCTTCTTCAAAAAATAAGCTTAAGAAAGAAGAAAACGTCAAATCTAAACCATTAATAATATTTGGTTTTATAGTCTCATTAACTTCCATCTTTTTGCTTTTATTCACCATTTATAATAAATTTGGATGATATATGAGTAATTAGAACTATTACCTAGGAACAAATATGTTCTATTATTAATTTAAAAATAACTAACTAAATGGCGTTTAACGAAGGGGGGATGGCCTCAGGCCTTCTAATCATCGCAATATCAATAATTTTTGCTGCCGGTTTTGGATTTTTAGTCTTGCATTTTGTACCTGGAACTCCATTTTAGGTTATCCAACTAAATTTGATTCACAAAATATCTTAAACATTAACAGTTTCTAAATCCTGCATTTGATTGTCATCAGAATTAGATTTCTTTTTTAATCGATAGGCATAAACTAAAGATCCTAAAGCTATGGTACTAGAGGCAAAAATCCCCGAAATGAGTATTAAGGCAAAAAGACCTCCTATTAGTCCCCCTTTTAATCTAAGCAAATTTGATTTGATTAAAAGTATTGATAAAAAAACAATAGTAGCTTTAAGAGAAGAGATTTTCAAAAAAGTGAATGGATAAAAAGGATTTAACAACATTTCTTTGGCAGATTATAATTTAAACTAATTCTAAAAATAAATTTAAAAAAACGCATAAAAAAAGACTCAAATGAGTCTTTTAAAATTTATATTAAATATGATGATTTATGCATCAGGGTCAAAATTCTTTAGGTTGGGACCCGCCACAAGACCAACAAGACCAAAAAGGACTAAAGAACCAATTCCAAAGCCTGCTGCCCATGGATTGAAACCACCTAAAGCAAAAGAAGCTAATAAATTCATGATTTAAAACATAATATCTCCGAGTTAGCATACAGATTTTTATGAAAAATATACCTATATTGAGACATTTCTTCGTAATTAATTAGAATCGATTAGCTATCCCTTTATAAGCAATCCACAAAATTTTTATTATTTGTTTTATTATCGAGGCATTACTATTTTGTTGGCTCACTTTAAGACAATTAAAACTTTTTTTCTAATGACTTTCAACTATACCTTTATTTATGATGGAGAATGCCCATTCTGCAATCACTTTGCTGAGCTACTTGAGATCAAAAGCAAGATAAATAATATTAAAATTCTTGATGGTCGTAAAAATTTAACTTTAATTAAATCCCTCCTAGAGAAAGGTTATGACCTAGATAAAGGAGCTATTCTCCTGAAAGATGAAGATATCTTGCATGGGGCAGATGCAATTAATACTATTTGCAAACAGATAAATAATCCCTCAAGTAGTTTACTTTTGTTACTTTCTAGAGTGTTTAAATCAAATAAACGAACAAATTTGATATTTCCTTTACTAGTCAGAGCCAGAAGATTCGCATTGATATCAAAAGGTATATCAATATCCCTAGTTTAAAAATAAAAACTTTCTAAATATTAAATAACATATTTATAAGCTTCTGTATCAAAAAATGATAATTAATTATTTCTTAGCTAGAACTAGGTAGTAACAATAAGTATTAAATGATAGAAAACTTCAATCCCTTTGTTTCGTTGGGCGGTGATAACCAAAAAGTTAATCATATGGCTGAAGCGGCACTTGAAATGAATTTAACTTGCAATGATTTAAAGAAGGATTTAAATTTAACTGATGGTGATGTAGTGGATATGTTGCAACTAGTCATGGATAGGTTTAAAAATAGTAATTAAGTAAATATCGTAATTAATTAATCACTATATATCTATTATTTTTTAATGAAAACAGTACAAATTGAGTTTTCGAAATATGAATTAGTTAACTTTTTATGGCCTGAATTAATAGAAGACTACGGATTTGATAAAGCCAGAAAAATAGTTTCTCAAGCTATTGACTTACAAAAAATGAATGGTACTAAAAATAGCACCATGCCAATCATATTTTCAGGAACAGGAGGATTAGCTCTAATACCAATACAAATGCTAGAAAAAGAAAACTTTGAGATTAGTTATAAAGATAATCAAGTTTTAATATTTAATCTAAAAAGAAAGTCATTTCAAATCTTAAATGAAGCAAACTAATCTAAATTAGTAATTTCTCGATAAAGCTAAAATTACCTTATAGTCTAATAAAACAATTAATTGCTAATGACTTTTGAAGCGACCTACCTTGGTTCAAATGGTTGGCTTATAAAATTTAAAAATACCAATTTAATTATTGATCCTTGGCTCAAAGGAGAATTAATATTTCCTCCAGGTGAGTGGTTTTTTAAAGGATCATTAGAAGAAGAAATTACAATAGATAAAAAAATAGATATTATTTTGTTAACCCAAGGATTACCCGACCACTGTCATGTTCCAACATTAGAAATGTTCAAAAAGGATATTCTTATAATTTGCCCTAAAAGTGCTATTGAAACATTGAAAAAAATTGGTTTTAGTTCAATTAAAGTGCTTAAGCCAACTGAAAAGACAAATCATCTTAATTTAAGTTTTGAAGCCACAGCAGGGGCTCCAGTACCACAAATAGAAAACGGATATATTGTTAAAGACAATCAAGATAATGGGTTTTATATAGAACCCCATGGATATCTTGATGAAAATTTAAACAATCAAAGTCTTGATGCAGTAATTACTCCTACAAAAAATTTAGAATTACCACTAGTAGGTTCTATTGTAAAAGGTGCTGATGTAATCCCTAAATTGATTAACAAATTCAACCCAAAATATATACTCTCAAGCACCATAGGCGGAGATGCAAAATATTCAGGTTTTTTAAATAATTTTATTTCAGTTCAGGATTATGAAGAGGAATTAAATTGTAATTTTGTAGATCTAAAGATTATGCAATCTATTATGATTTAAATCGATCCAAAAAGATCTTTAATTAAGTCATTTATCTTGAAAATAAATTTACTTTAAAAGGAGCTCAAAAAATTCATTCATTTTTTATTACTTCAATACTTTTATTAGCTTTAAATAGTAGCTATGTATGTGAAAATTCAAAGCTTGATCTTGTGATGAGAAATAATATTAATGGTGACTTTTCCATAGTAGAAAAGATATCTGAGTTAAAGCCAGGAGCATTTATAAATATTAATTGGAATAAAAAAAAGCTTATGCTTCCATATTCTCTAAGAAAAGATTATATTTCCTTTACAGATAAAAAATGGGACTGGAGGTACCAATTTTATAATGACGGATCGCCTGATATTAATAATCCTTCTTTATACGAATTACTTCCTTCAGGAAAAGTTAAAGCACATTACTGTAAATCAGAAGATAAAAGTTCTAACTTATAATTTAAAAATAAATATTCTAGATTTTTTAACTTCTGAACTTCTTTATAAAGATGAACAATCCAATAAACCAAAAAAGTATTTCAAGATATGTAAAACTTAAAGATTACAAAGTTTTTGATTATGAAATTCCAGAAATCTTTTTGGACATCGCAATTGAGAAAAATGCTGTAAATGTTAAGACGAAACTAAAATTGGTAAAAAAAAATAAGAATACCAGAAATCTAATTCTTGATGGTACGGATATATTAATAAAAAAAATATTTATCGATGACACACTACTGGAAGAGGAATACTACATACAGCAAAAAAATAACTTAAAAATTAAAAATATAAATAAAGATAATTTTTTATTAAAAATAGAAGGAATAATTAAACCAAAGGAAAATACATCCCTTTTAGGGATGTATGAAAGTAATGGAATTATAACTACGCAATGTGAGGCAGAGGGATTTAGAAGAATAAGTTTTCACTCTGATAGACCTGATATTCTAAGCAAATACACTGTAAGAATTGAGGCCGACAAGAATGATTATCCTGTGTTACTTTCAAATGGTAACATCTTAAAAGAAAATGATCTTACAAATAATCGACATGAAATAATTTGGGAGGACCCATATCCAAAACCCTCATATCTATTTGCATTGGTAGCGGGTAAACTTAATTGTGTAAAAAATAATTTCATAACAAAATCGAATAAAAAAGTAAAAATAAATATTTATGTTGAGTATGGCGATGAAAAATATGTCCAACACGCAATAAGTTCCTTACAGAAATCTATGAGATGGGACGAAGATAAATATAACCTTGAATACGATTTGTCATTGTTCAATATAGTTGCTATCAGGCACTTTAATATGGGAGCAATGGAAAATAAAAGTCTCAATATTTTCAACTCAAAACTAATACTCGCTAATTCTGAAACAACAACTGATGACGAATTAGAGAGAATAGAGGGTGTGATCGCCCATGAATACTTCCATAATTGGACGGGTAATAGAGTGACTTGTAGGGATTGGTTTCAATTATCTCTTAAAGAGGGTTTAACAGTATTCAGAGATCAACAGTTCACAGCAGACCTTCATAATCATGAAATCAAGAGACTTGAAGATGCAAAATTTCTTCGAAGAAATCAATTTAGAGAGGATTCTGGTCCAACATCGCATCCTGTAATTCCAGAAAGATACCAAGAAATAGACAATTTCTACACGACCACGATATACGAAAAAGGATCAGAAATAATAAGAATGCTTAACAAGCTTGTAAAAGATGAAAATTTCTATAAAGGATTTAGTAATTACATCTCAACATATGATGGAAAGGCAGCAACAATAGACCAATTTGTCGAAAAAATTTTAGAGCATAATAAGGAAATCGATCCTGAAGAATTTAAAGTCTGGTACAAGCAAAATGGCACACCAAAAGTTAAATTCAAGAGAATCTGGGATCAAACAGACGAAAAACTAACAATTCAAGCCTCTCAAAGTAATCCAATAAAGAAGAACCCATATAATGATTTACCTCTAATAATTCCTATAAATCTGGCTATATTTTTCGGAGAAAATAAAACAATAGAAAAAACAGTTGTTTTAAAAACAAAAAAACAAGAATTTATTTTTAGGAATGTTAGATCTCACCTCCAAATCCCTTTTGTAACTTATTTTCGCGAATTTTCTTCACCAGTTGAGTGGGAATCTGACACTACCTTGGATGAAAAATTTTTAATCTTAAAATATGAAAAAGATTTTTTTACACTATCTAATACTGTAAGAGAATTAGTTAAAAAAATCATTTTATCCCGATTAGATGAAAAGCCAGATCACAAAGTTGAAAATAAATTAATAAGCACTTTAATATCATTTATAAAAAATAAAGATATAAATTTGTCTCTTTTATCAGAATTACTAAGTATTCCGACATTTGCTGAAATTGAATCAGAGATCAAAAATTTAGACCCTTTAAAGATATATAAAACTATTGACGAATTAAATCATTTATTCGGTACCAAATTAAAAGAAGAATTATATTTTAAGCTCCAAGAAATAGAGAAAAATCTAGATAAAGTTTGGCCAGAAGGTAAAAATGAAAGAAAACTAATCGAAACTATTTGGAAACTACTCTTGCACAGTAATGATGAAGAAATTAAATGCAAAATAATTAATTATGTCGATAGTAATTCGATGACGCTTGCAAAAGCTGCTTTGAATTCTTTCAGGAGGATTAATTGTCCTGAAAGAAAAATTATTTCAAATATATTCTTTAATAAATGGAAAAATAATAGTGTCGTTTTGGATAGTTGGTTCTCATTCAATGCATCTATAGAAATTGATGAAAAAACAAACAGCATTGAAAAATTATTTGAAAATAAGTTTTTTGATTCAAAATCACCAAACACTTTAAGAGCTATATTAAATACTTTCGTAACAAGAAATAGTACTTTTCATGCAATGGATGGTTCTGGTTATAAATATATTGCAAAAAAGATAATTGACTTTGATAAATTAAATCCAATCGTAATTTCCCGTTTTGTGAAAGTATTTAGTAGATACAATTATTATTCAGAACCTTACAAAAGTAATATGGTAGAAACAATAAAGCAGATTAAAAAAAATAAACTATCCACAAATACTAAAGAAG
>QCIJ01000020.1 GCA_003216755.1 Prochlorococcus sp. AG-402-K22
CGTTATTTAGGAATAATAGAAAAAGAGCCCTCAAATATAATTGATTTTATAAATAAGGAAACAATTCTAGTAATTGATGAATTAGAAGATTGTAAAAAGTTTGCCAATAATTGGTATCTAGATTCGGAAAATAATTTTGATAATTATGAAACTGAATTAAATGAAAACCTAGAAAATAATGGTATTAATTTTAAGGCTACGCCAAATTTGCACATAATGTTTGACGAAATATTAAATTCAATAGGAAATTTTAATTTAATTAAATTTTATGAATTTGAATCCAAAGATATTATTGATAATAGGTTTTTATTAAACGATAAAAGATTAAATTCATACTCTAAAAATATAGGAAAGTTATCCAACGATATAAATAAACATATTAAAAATAAAGAAAAAGTATGGATACTATCAGCTCAGCCTTTAAGGACTAGAACTTTACTTTTTGAGCACGAATGTAATACAAACTTTTTGAGTAATCCTAATGATATTGATGAAGCATATAAGTCAATTAATAACTCTACTCCTTTAATTATTAAAAATAAGAATAATTATGAAATCGAAGGGTTTTATCTTCCAATATGGAAAATTATCTTAATAACAGATAAAGAACTATTTTCACAACAATCTCTGTTTAATAATGTATTCATAAGAAGAAAAAAAAGAAGTGTCAATTCAAATATAAATGTAAATAAGATTAGTCCAGGAGATTTTATTGTTCATAAGAATCATGGAATAGGTCAATTTATAAAAATTGAAAAAATAAATATAACTGGAGATTCAAGAGATTATTTAGTTATTCAGTATCAAGATGGGAAAATAAGTGTTGCAGCTGATCAACTTGGAAGCGTAAATAGATATAGATCAAGTGGCAAAATAAAACCTAAAATAAATAAATTAGGAGGAACAGAATGGGAAAGAATTAAAGATAAAAATAAGAAACTAATCAAAAAAGTTGCTATCGATATTTTAAAACTTTATGCAAAAAGAGAGAAACTAAAGGGATATATATACCCAAAAGATGGTCCTTGGCAAAACGAATTAGAAGAGTCATTCCCTTATCAACCAACACCTGATCAAATTACGGCTGTGAAAGAAATAAAATCTGATATGGAAAGCGATAAGCCAATGGATAGATTAGTTTGTGGAGATGTAGGATTTGGAAAAACAGAGGTGGCTGTAAGGGCTATTTTTAAGGCTATTACATCAGGGAGGCAGGTAATATTATTAGCTCCAACAACAATCCTAGCTCAGCAACATTGGAGAACTATAAATAATAGATTTTCTCCTTACCCAATAAAAGTTTCCTTACTCAATAGATTCAAAACTGTTCATGAGAGAAAAGAAATTTATGCAGGATTGAAAAATAATAAAATTGATTTAGTAGTGGCAACGCACCAAATATTAGGAAAAGATATACCAATAAAAAATTTAGGACTGCTAGTAATTGATGAAGAACAGAGATTTGGAGTAAGGCAAAAGGAGAAAATTAAAAAATTTAAAAATAATATAGACGTTTTAACACTTTCGGCGACTCCAATTCCAAGAACTCTTTATATGAGCTTATCTGGATTGAGAAAAATGAGCTTACTAAATACTCCTCCTCCATCAAGAAGATCAATAAAAACATATTTATCTGAAATAGATATCGATGTTATAAGAACTGCAATAAATCAAGAACTAGATAGGGGAGGGCAAATATTTTATGTTCTTCCAAGAATTTCTGATATTGATCAAGCTGTTAACAGACTAATAAATATGTTTCCGAACTTAAAATTTATTGTTGCTCATGGACAAATGAACGAAACAGATCTTGAAAATGCAATGATTGCTTTTAATAACGCAGAAGTAGATCTGATGATATGCACAACGATAATTGAAAGTGGATTAGACATCCCTAAAGTAAATACGATTATTATTGAAGATTCGCACAAATTTGGACTTTCGCAACTTTATCAACTTAGAGGAAGAGTTGGTAGAAGCGGAGTACAAGCATATGCGTGGCTATTTTATCCAAACATAAGTAAAATTAATGACGCCGCAAAACAAAGATTGAAAGCAGTAAAAGATTTCTCAGAATTAGGAAGTGGATATCAACTTGCAATGAAAGACATGGAAATAAGAGGAGTCGGAAGTTTATTGGGAGAAGAACAAAGTGGAAAGGTTAATGCTATTGGATATGATTTGTACATTGAAATGCTTCACGAGGCTATTTCAGAGATAAGTGGACAAGAAATACCAGAAGTTAGTGACACACAAATTGATCTCCCAATAAATGCTTTTATACCGGCAAAATGGATATTAAATAGGGAAGAAAAACTTGACGCTTACAAATCTGCTACTGAATGTTCAAATAATGATGAATTAACAGAATTAGCCATAGACTGGGTAAATAGATATGGAATCTTGCCCAAACCTGTTGAGTCTCTAATTACGTTGATGAGAATGAAGATAATGGCTAAAAGATGTGGTTTCAACAAAATAAAACTCAAAAAACCAAATATTCTTATAGAAACAAAATTAAAATATTCTACTTTTAAAATACTTAAAAATTCATTACCCAATAGTGTTCAAAATAAATTTAATTTTGAAGAGGGAGAACAATTTTCAATTATAACAATAAGGGGGTTAGGAGTTACTGAAATTCAAAATCAAATAGATCAATTAATGTTTTGGTTTGGGTTATTTCTAAAAGAAATAAATAATTTTGATAATGATCTTCTTATCAAAAAAGAATAAATTATTAAATAATTATTTAAAAGCCGCGAAAGAGTTTAATTTCGGTTATGTTAAAAAAAATTTATTTGTTTTATGGGTGAATATATAGACGTCGGAATCCAAAGTTCGATTTTACCCTTATCAATTATTTTGTCATCAATTGCTCTTGGTATATTTGCATTATTTGGAGAAGAAACAGAAAATGATGATGATGATTCTGATTCAGGAAGCGGTGGCCTAATGCAGCCTATTTGAAATTATTTATAACTTATTTGTTTTGACTTTCTCTTAGATACCTTAAATAACCTATAAAAAGATCCTATCATTAAGATAAGAGCAGTAAAAGAAGAGGCAAAAATAAAAATAACCAAGAATATTTCATATAAATATGAAAAGAGATCAATTAATAATAATAAAGATTTATTAAATGTCGAAGGTAAATTCTGTAAGAGCAAATTTTTATTAGGAATTAGGTAATTTATATAAACTAATAAAAGACTCAAAATAAACAAAATGAAAGCTTCAGAAAATAGTCTTCTTTTAGATTTTCTTCTTAAATTTAATTTTTTTTTAAAAATATATTTTTCAGATTTAATATTCAAATTTGGTATGTTTAAATCTGCCATACATAAAAGGTCAAAGAATAAATTTGAATTGCTCCGAAAAGAAATTAACCAATAATATCGTGTTTGTATTCAAGATGCTAATGGCTCCTTATTCTGGATTTATGAGTTCATTTTTTTCTTTATCCTCAATAGGATTATAAAAATAAATAAAAATAGAGGAGCATAGAATTAAGGAAAAAATTGCAATAAAAGGTGGCATAATAAAATTCAAAAATTTGACTTTGCTGTTTAAACCTAATCTTCCTTTTTTAGGTATGTAATTAGATACCATAGTTTTCTTTATTCTTACTTTTGATGATTCATTTAACTGATCAAAACAATTTACGGTATCTGACAAAGATGTATTACCAATCTTTATATTTAATGGATTTACATTTGGTTTTGAACTCTTGAGAACAATATTATGTATGTGGAGATTATCGGCTTTTATATCAATTAATTTAGACTTATATATTGGGGTTTCGTTTTTGATTAAAAGATTTGAATAAATATAAAAAGCATCCATAATAGGCCCTAAATGCTCAATTTTGCCTTCAATAAGTGGTTTATCAACTATGGTTAATTTCCATTGAGAAATTATAGATATTTGATCATTATTTTCATTATTGGAATAATCTGGCAATCCTATTATTTCGAGACTTGCTGAAGATTGATGAAATGACAATTTATTTTGCATCATATTAAAAATCGTATAAGAAATTCTTCAACTTTTGATAACCCTGCTTTGAAATGCAAAAAGATAAAATAAGCAAAGAGTTTATGATTATTTCATCATTTTCTGCTTGATTTAAAAGCTTTTTCACTCTCATACTATCTATATTAAATCTCTCTTTAATCAACTCAATAAATCTCGTATTAAAATCATTCCAAATAACTGAATTCTCTTCAATATCTTCTTTAGATTTCAATATCTCTCTGATGTAAGGATACAAATATTTAGACATTTCAACTGTAATTCTAATTAAGGCGTCGAATTCGTTAAGTTTTATATTATTGGTAACATAAGATTTTCTCAATGGATTATTGTTTCTTAATTTCCAAATAGTAACTTTATTTGGTAAAACATTATTTAAATTAAGTCTATTTGATAAGGCGTAAAGTGACTGGATACCATTTAAGTCAATAGTTTCTAGTATTAATAATAATAAATCAAGCTTCTCTATAGATTTTCTTGATACCTGATTTCCTCTAGTTAAAACTGTAATTGTTCTTTATTAGAATATTGACAAATTATAACAGAATTATTAATCTATTTTTTGAAATAAAAATGAATATAACTTATCTAGTTCTTCAATAGTTAACATTCCATAACTCCATAATAATATTGGCAATGGAGTGTTATTTTTTATAGATAATTTTATACCAAGTTCAATAGAAGATTCATCTAAACCTACTACATTAAATAAATAAATTATCATTTCTCTAGATAGATAATTATTCATGAGTTCTATTTAATACTTGAGTAAATGAGAGATTTAGTCATTTGATTTAGGACTAATTTTCTTATAAAAAGAAAATTATTTAAAAGTAAAAATGAAAATTTCCTTATTGGAAATAAAAATACGTTTCTATTAGCAAAAATTCTTATCAATGAGTCAGTTATGAAAATAGTAACGATAATATCTAAAATCCTGCTTGAAAAATACTTAAATTTAAATGATATCAATTGCATGTTAGTAATAGCACTATTTTTATTAAAAAGATCATAAATAGTATTAACATCTCTCCAACAACTATTTAGACCCTGACCACCAACAGGATGAAATGTATGAAATGCATCTCCTACAAAAACTAATTTTTTAAAATTTAAAACTGGTAAATTTAAGGATAATGAAACAGGAAAAATATTAAACTCGCCAACTATTTGATCCAACTTAAATTCATCCGGCAAGATAGTTGATAAATTATCCATTAAAAAATTCTTATCAGAATTTAACCTTTCAGTTGCCTTTAATGTGCTGGAAGTCCAAATTACTTGATATAAATTTTTTTCTAAAGGTAATAATGCAAGGGGTCCTTCTTTTCTGAAAATTTCATAAGCGCGCTTTTCACAATGACCTCTAAGAGAAACTTTAAAAGTCAAACAAGACTGACTATAAGATTTTTTTATATCAACAAAATCTAACAATTTTTTATCAAGTGAATTTGCTCCTGTTGAAAAGAATTGATAATCAAATAATATTTTTTTACTTAATAATCTTTGTGGTGTCATAAAAAAAATATTTTCATAATTATCAATCTCTTGAAAGAATACGTTCATGAGATCCGAATGTTTAACTACCCAGCCAATATTTTCAGCAGAACTTATATCATCATCTAAGTCAGAAGTTGATAAATTAGTCAAAGCAGAAGTTACGCTATCTGAAATTGAAAGTGTATCAAAGCCAAATAAAAATGGTTCTAATTTTTCCCAAAGTCTGAATTTAGATAAGATTTTTCTTGTTGAGTGTGTAATAGCATAAGTTTTATCTTTATCAATTAATCTATCTTTTGTTAATAAATCAGTTAAATAGATATTGCAATCAAATTTTGAAAGTGCAATTGAAAGTAATAGACCTGTGGGACCGGATCCAACAATTTTAAAATTGAATTTATTTTTCATTAGATTATATATGTATCAACTATCTATTCAAATAAATATAGCAAATTTCCTCAAATGCTGGTCTTAATAAATAGGGGTACTCACCAACCCACAAGTTAATTTCAGGAAGCCAAGCATCGGTCAAATAAAAGTCTCTGTCAAAATTACGATTATCAGATGTTATTAAACATCTAATACTCGAACCCACCCTAATTTGACTGTGCTTATTTTCCATAGGAAAACTTAACTTTTCCAAATAACCGTCTTCATCTTCTAATTCAAGTACTAACCAAGTCCTTTTGTTTTCAATAACTTCTAATCGACCTTGTCTATTAGATTGTTCTCTTGAACTTTCAATCTTTTCTGTTTTATAGATATCTGATATATAGCCATCAAATATAGAAAAAAATTTATATTTTTTCAATTGCAAATTTTTTCTACTTGATTCAAGAATTGGGCCCCAGATAATATACAAAAAGAAACCTACACATAGGAATAACCAGAAATTATTAGTTTGATCTCCAGTCGAACTAATAATTAATGAGATAAATCCACCAATTGAAGAAACTATTACTCTTTGAAGAATTTTTCTCGGATTCCCCAACGCATACTTAAATTGACTTCCTGTACCAACAGCTGGAATAAGTTTTGAAATTTGACTTGAATTAATTGGTATTAACATTTTAAAAAATCAATTTTTCAAGTCCGTAAACTAAAGTTTCATAATTACCTATTTTTTTAATAGCCTGTAAAACTCCTGGCATATATGCCTTTCTATCAATAGTGTCATGCTTAATTGTGTAAGTTTCACCTGGAGATCCCATAATTACTAACTGATGAGCGAGTAATCCTGGTAATCGTACAGAATGTATATTAATTCCTGATTCTCTTGTCCCGCCCCGCACACCCTTCAATGATTCAGATTCTTTTACCAAATTCTGATTAAATTTCTTTGGATATTCTTCAATCATTTCAGCAGTTTTTATACAAGTTCCGCTAGGAGAATCTGCTTTTTGATTGTGATGCATCTCAATTAATTCAATATTGTCATAAAATCTTGCAGCCACAGATGCTGCCTGCTGAAGAAGAACCATGCCAACTGAAAAATTAGGTATTATTGCACAACCAATAGATGCTTTCTGAGCAAAAACAGATAAGTCTTTTATTTGCGATGGAGTAAGACCTGTAGTCCCTACGACTGGTAAAATACCATATGCGATAGATGCTCTAGTATTTTCGTAAACAGAATAAGGATGAGTAAAATCAACGAGGACAGGTTTGATATTTTCATTTCTATAATTCTGACTAACAGAACATAAAGTTCCTTCAAAATCATTTGAAACAAAAACATCACAATTTTTTACCTTCAATAATTCAGAGATATTTGAGCCATTGTTCTCTTCGTTTATATCAATTGCTGCAACAAGTTCACAATCTTTAGAATTTAATACAGTATTCACAACTTCTCTTCCCATTCTGCCTAAAGCTCCGGATACTAGTACTGGTATGGTTTTTTTAGAATTTTCAGTCATTTTTGTTAAAAATGTTTTTTTAAAGGATGTTACACGCTATTTATATTGCACACAATAACGTACTTTCATTCGTAGGCTGGTAGAAATACTTAAAGAAATCAATGTTTACGCAGGTCCGCTCAGCAAACCGCAGAGTATCTCCTGTTGAGGATAACAAACACAAAGTTGTAGTTAAAGCAGTTTATGTTGTCCTTGAGCCACAATACCAAAATTCCTTAACGGAAGCTGCAAAGTCAATAAATGAGATGAATGGACCAATAGGTATAGATCTCAGCGGCTATCTTATTGAAGAACTTAGAAATGAAAGTAATTTTGAGGATTTTAAAGAAGATATAGCTAATGCAGATATATTTGTTGCTTCACTTATTTTCATAGAAGATCTTGCTCAAAAAGTTGTTGATGCAGTTTCTCCATACAAAGAAAAACTTAAAGCATCAATTATCTTCCCCTCGATGCCAGAGGTGATGAGATTAAATAAGTTAGGTGCATTTAGTATGGCCCAACTTGGTCAATCTAAAAGTATTATTGGAGATTTAATAAAAAAGAAAAAAGAATCTGATGGAGCTAGCTTCCAAGATTCAATGTTGAAATTATTAAATACACTACCGTCAATACTTAAATATCTACCTGTAGAAAAAGCTCAAGATGCTAGATCATTTATCCTGAGTTTTCAGTACTGGTTAGGTGGTACCACTGAGAACTTAAAAAATTTCTTGTTAATGATTTCTGAAAAGTACGCAGTTCCAGAGAACATAAAAGATCAAATAGAAGAATTTAAAATACAAGACCCTGAAACCTTCCCTGATCTAGGAATTTGGCATCCTCTAGCTCCTTGTATGTTTGAAAGTCTGAAAGAATACCAAAATTGGGAAAATAACAGGACTGATATAAATCCTAAAGATGACAAAACACCAACAATTGGATTAGTGCTTCAAAGAAGTCATATAGTCACTGGAGATGATGCTCATTATGTAGCTGTTATCCAAGAATTGGAATACAGAGGAGCAAGAGTACTTCCTATCTTCTGTGGTGGACTAGATTTTTCTAAGCCAGTTAATGAATTCTATTATGATTCAATCAATAAAGATCTTCCTATAGTAGATGGAGTTGTATCTTTAACAGGATTTGCTCTTGTTGGTGGTCCAGCGAGACAAGATCATCCTAAAGCAGTAGAGGCTCTAAAAAAACTAAACAGACCTTATATGGTGGCACTGCCGTTAGTTTTTCAAACCACTCAAGAATGGGAAGATAGTGATTTGGGATTACACCCAGTTCAGGTTGCACTTCAAATAGCGATTCCAGAGCTAGATGGAGCAATTGAACCTATTATTCTCTCAGGTCGTGATGATGCTACAGGCAAGGCGCATACACTCCAAGACCGAGTAGACGTAATCGCAGAAAGAGCTATAAAATGGTCAATTTTAAGAGTAAAGCAAAGAAAGGACAAAAAATTAGCTATCACAGTATTTAGTTTTCCTCCTGACAAAGGGAATGTCGGAACAGCTGCATATCTTAACGTTTTCGGTTCAATTTACAGAGTACTTCTTGAAATGAAATCGAAGGGATATCAAATTGATGAACTTCCAAATAATTCGAAAGAATTAATGGAGAAAGTAATTAACAATCCTCAAGCAATGGATGGTTCTCCAGAATTAAATATTGCACATAAGATGTCGGTAAAAGAATACGAAGAATTCACACCATATTCACAAAGACTTGAAGAGAATTGGGGTAAACCACCAGGAAACCTAAATAGTGACGGACAGAATCTGCTTATCTATGGAAAACATTTTGGAAATGTTTTTATAGGTGTCCAACCAACCTTCGGTTATGAAGGTGATCCAATGAGATTACTTTATTCAAGAAGTGCTAGTCCTCATCATGGTTTTGCAGCTTATTATACTTATGTAGAAAAAATCTGGGGTGCTGATGCTGTTCTTCATTTTGGAACGCACGGTTCACTTGAATTTATGCCTGGTAAACAGATGGGTATGAGTGAGACATGCTATCCAGACTCTCTCATTGGATCATTGCCTAATTTGTATTATTATGCAGCTAATAATCCTTCTGAAGCGACAATCGCAAAGAGAAGAGGATACGCATCCACTATTAGCTATTTGACTCCTCCAGCAGAAAATGCAGGGCTCTATAAAGGACTTAAAGAACTAAGCGAGCTAGTTGGTTCTTATCAACAATTAAGAGAAAATAGTAGGGGAATTCAAATAGTTAATGCAATTGTTGAGACTTCTAAACAATGTAATCTTGATAAAGATGTTGAGCTCCCAACAGAAAAAGTAGAAAACCTTTCTCTAGACGAAAGAGATCTATTTGTCGGTAATATATATAAACAGTTGATGGAAATAGAAAGTAGATTACTGCCTTGTGGTCTTCATACCATAGGAGAAGCTCCAACTGCTGATGAAGCTGTAGCAACACTTGTAAACATTGCATCATTAGAAAGGGAACAAGAGGAATTAAGATCTCTCCCTGGACTACTTGCGGAATCAATGGATCTTACTATTGACCAAATTTATGATGGTAATAATAAAGGTGAACTTAAATTTGTAGAGTTAAATGAAAAAATCATAAAAACAGCAAGAGAATCAATTTATGCAATGGTAAATTCCCTAAAAATTGTTGATGGTAGGGTGTATTTAGAAAAATCATTTCTTTCTAAACTATTTGACTTTCTTAAAGTATTTGGTCTGAATCTACCTACTCCATGGCTAAGAGTTTGTAGATTAAATGGTTTTAATGAAGTCAATCAGAAAGAATTAAATAAGTTATTTGATTATTTACTTTTCTGTCTGGAACAGGTCTGTGCAGACAAAGAAATGGATAGCCTCATCAAGGCATTAGATGGCAATTATGTTTTACCAGGACCAGGAGGAGATCCAATAAGAAACCCAGGTGTTTTGCCCAGCGGTAAAAATATCCATGCACTTGATCCTCAATCAATTCCAACAACAGCAGCAGTCGCTGCAGCAAAATCAGTTGTTGACAAATTAATTGATAGACAAAAGGAAGAGCAAGGTACTTGGCCTGAAACAATTGCATGCGTTCTATGGGGTACTGACAACATCAAAACTTACGGAGAATCATTAGCACAAATATTATGGTTTGTAGGAGTAAAACCAAAACCAGACTCTGTAGGAAGAATCAACAAATTAGAATTAATCCCATTAGAAGAATTAGGAAGACCTAGAATAGATGTAGTAGTTAACTGTTCTGGAGTATTTAGAGATCTATTTATCAATCAAATGGCATTAATAGATCAAGCAGTCAAACTAGCTGCAGAGGCTGATGAACCTTTGGAGTCAAATTTTGTAAGAAAACATTCGCTAGAACAAGCAGAAAAAGAAGGTACTTCAATCAGAGAAGCTTCTGCGCGAGTTTTCTCTAATGCTAGTGGAAGCTATAGTTCGAATGTTAATTTAGCCGTAGAAAATTCTACTTGGGAGGAAGAAAATGAATTACAAGAAATGTATTTATCTCGCAAGACATATGCTTTCAATGCTGATAATCCTGGTGAAATGAATCAAAAAAGAGATGTATTTGAATCTGTCATGAAAACAGCAGATGTTACATTTCAGAATCTTGATTCATCTGAAATATCTCTTACAGATGTAAGTCATTATTTTGATTCAGATCCAACAAAATTAATTAAAACATTAAGAGATGATGGCAAAGAACCAAGTAGCTACATAGCAGATACCACTACTTCTAATGCTCAAGTCAGGACTCTTGGAGAGACTATTAGATTAGACTCAAGAACAAAACTTCTTAATCCTAAATGGTATGAAGGTATGCTTAAATCTGGTTATGAAGGGGTAAGAGAACTTTCTAATAGACTTAACTACACTCTTGGTTGGAGTGCTACAAGTGGTCAAGTAGATAATTTTGTTTATGAAGAAACTAATGAAACATTCATAAATGACGAAGAAATGAGAAAAAGATTAATGGATTTAAATCCTAATAGTTTCAGAAGGATAGTTGGGACTTTACTAGAAGTAAATGGTCGAGGATATTGGGAAACTTCAGACGAAAATATAGAACAGTTAAAAGAACTTTACCAGGAGGTAGAGGATAAGATTGAAGGTGTTAAAGAATAATAACTTAACTATTTTCTGTAAATCTTATCAGCAACTTTAAGAATTTGATAATTGAATTTTACATTATGAACTCTCACAATATCAATATTAAGTTGTGAACAAAGACAACTTATAGCAAGTGTTCCTATATCCCTTTCTTTGGGATTATTCTCATTCAAAACTTCTCCAATAAATCTTTTCCTTGATGCACCAATTAAAATAGGTAAATTTAAGTTTTTAAATTCATCTAAGTTTCTTAAAATTTCCAGATTTTGATTTAAATCTTTTGAAAACCCAATTCCAGGATCCATAATTATATTATTCCTAGATATGTTTTTCTCTAAAGCATTTTTTATCAAATTCTCCAGAGAGAACTTAACTTCACTCAATACATTCTCGTATTTAGAAAGTTCATTCATATTTTGACTACTACCTCGACTATGAGTTATGACGAAAGGGCAATTAAATTCTGAAGCAACATTCAAAATTTCCTTATCCCTTCTTCCTCCAGTAACATCATTTATCCAATTGGCGCCGTTTAAAAGAGCTTCGTGAGCTACATCAGAATTAAATGTATCAATAGAAATTAAAATCTCTGGATGTTCAGATCTTATTAATTTCAAATAAGGAATCATCCTTTTTATTTCTATCTTAGATCCAACTTCTCTAGCTCCAGGCCTCGTGCTCTGAGCACCTAGATCAATAATATCTACCCCATTACTCAAAAAATGATTAACTTGATTTAAAACTTTTTTTGAAGAATTTAATTCTCCTCCATCACTAAATGAATCAGGAGTTAAATTAATAACTCCCATAATTGAAGTTTTTTCTCCCCAGCCTTTTGGCCATGGATTTTTCCTATTGAAAATTTGCAATTCTTGCAAAACTATTAGGATCTAATGAAGCCCCTCCAACTAAGACTCCATCTATATCACTCATCGACATAATCTCGTCAATATTATTAGGTTTAACTGATCCTCCATATTGAATAATCACATCATCATAACCTATTAATTTTCGAATCAAAGAGCATATTTTATTGGCGTCTTTAGCCTCACATGTTCTTCCTGTACCAATAGCCCAAATTGGTTCATAGGCAACTATGAGATTTGATGGATCCGTATTTTCTAAACCTTGTTCGACCTGTCTTGTAATGACTCTATCTGCTTCACCTCTCTCTCTTTGTTCTAAAGTTTCTCCAACACATACTATCGGTGTAAGTCCACTAGATTGCGCAAAAACTGCTCTTTTATTAATTTGTTCATCACTTTCACTAAAATATTTCCTTGGTTCACTATGACCAACAATTGCATATAAAACACCGTGTTCAAGAAGCATTTTTGGAGATATTTCTGCAGTAAATGCTCCTTCATCTTCCCAATGAATATTTTGACTAGAAATATCTAAATAATCAAAATCTGAATTATTTGAAAAGGTTGAAATAGCTGTAAAGGGTGGAGCAATAATAACTTTTCGATCATCTCTGATGTTTTTAATTAAAGGTATAAACTCTTCTAAATAAGATTTAGCTTCAGCACAAGTCATGTGCATTTTCCAATTACCAGCAATTACAGATTTTCTCAAAATACTATCTCCAAGAAAATCATATTAATATAAACTGAGCTTAATGGGCCATTTATTCAAAAATTAATTCATTTTTTAGAAACATAACTTTATCTCCTTTATTTAACTTTCTTCCTCTTCTAGTTTCAATTTCTCCATTAACTTTGACAGAACCAGATTTAATTAAAATTTTTGCCTCTCCACCAGAAGAAACCAAATTTTGCCATTTTAAGAATTGATCTAATTTCATTGTTTTGTAAATTCAGAGATATTGATAAAGTAGGATTAATAATAAAATATATAATATCTTGCGATTAATACCTCCAGTCAGGCCATATTCAAATAGATTTTTAAAAGGTTTCATATGCATGCTTATTTATGTGGGGTGTTGGCCTTTATTAGCTTATTTAGCAGGAAACCTAATTCCCGCGATTGGCTCTGGTGATCTTTCAAAAGTTTCTAGCATAATAGTTAAATCATTATTAGTATTTTTAATTCAAAAAACTGCCCAATTTGGGCAAGATGTTTTTATCGCAAAACCATCGTTAGAAATAAGTGAAATAATGAGAGGAAATTTATTTCGCAAAATTCAAAAAATAAAAATGAAATCTGTTGAAAAGATTTCTGCAGGAGATATTACATATAGACTTACAGAAGACGCCGAAAGAGTAAGCGAAGTTATTTATAAAACAGCTCAGGATACTATTCCATGCACCTTACAATTATTAGCCGTAATAATATATATGTTTTATTTAGATTGGTCACTTACATTATCAACATTTATTTTAGCACCGTTGATTATTCTTTCAGTTAATAGTTTTGGAAGAAAAGTTTTATTAGCATCTGAAAAAAGTCAAGAATCAACAAGCGACCTAGCAGGATTAATAGGTGAATCTATAAATGGAATGTCAACGATAAGAGCTTTCGCTGCTGAAAATTGGATTGAAAATAGATTTTATAAAAAATTAAATTCTAATAAAAAAGCAAAATATAAAACATTAAAACTACTTGCATTCCAGCATCCAGTTGTAGGCTTTGTTGAAGCATTTGGAATTTTAGGAATATTAGGGTTAGGAGCCTCAAGAATTAACTTCGGTCTCCTGACTAGTCAAGAATTTAGTAGTTTTTTTGCCGCAATATTGATGCTTATTGATCCAATAAGCCATGTAAGTACGAATTTTAATGACTATAAACAAGCGGAAGCATCCATAAAAAGGTTAAAAAAGATAAATCTAGAACCCATCGAAGATGAAAAAGAAAATTTAACAAGAATATTTAATATTGAGGGCAAAATTAATTTTAAAACAGTTAATTTTGAATATAAAAAAGATAATCAAGTTCTTAAAAATATAAATTTAGAAATTAAAAAAGGGGAAGTTACAGCTTTTGTTGGTTCTTCTGGAGCTGGCAAAAGTACAATGTTGGCTTTGATATTAAAATTTATAACGCCTAAAAATGGAGAAATATTAATTGATGATAAAAATCTAAAATTATTAAATACTAAAGATATAAGAAAAAATATTGCATTAGTTCAACAACAGCCTTTTTTATTTTCTGGAAAAATTATTGATGCAATAAGAATGGGCAGAAGTTATACCAAAGAAGAAGTTATAGAATCAGCAAAAAAATCAAATGCACACAACTTCATTCAACAGCTCCCTGAAAAATATGAAACTAAGATAACTGAAAGAGGATCTAATTTTTCAGGGGGTCAGATACAAAGGATAGCAATTGCAAGAGCAATACTAGGAAACCCATCCATTCTTCTCTTAGATGAGGCCACAAGTGCATTAGATGCAGAATCAGAATCAGAAGTTCAAGAGGGGCTTAATAGAGCCATGAAAAATAGAACTGTAATTGTAATTGCCCATAGATTAGCCACGACTCAAAAGGCAGATAAAATAGTTGTTTTTGATAAGGGTGAAATTATTGAGATTGGGAAACATATTGATTTACTTAATAAAAAAGGGACATATAAAGAATTATGTGAAAAACAATTGATTAACAAAGTATAATTCTACTTAGTTATTAAGAAATAAAATTAAAATCCATGAGTGAAAAAACAAATGATTCTGATAACCCAGTTTTAAAATTTGAAGGGAAGGAGTTTATGATAAATGATCTTTCTAAGGACATAAAAGAATCTATAAAAGAATTACAAATAGCGGAAACACAACTAAAAATGCATGAAGATTCATTGAAATTACTCTCAATTAGTCGAAACTATTTAGCAAATCAATTAAAAGAAAAACTAAAAAACTTAGAGTAAAGTTTTAATAATTATGGATTTCTTGAAGAGAGTAAGTATCAATATTATTACTTTGCAAAGCTTTGATTGCTTTAATAGCTGCTTTGGCTCCAGGAATAGTTGTAAAAGTTGGAATATTATATTCCAAGGCAGCACGTCTTAAATATGCATCATCATGGAGAGCTTGGGAGCCTATTGGTGTATTAATAATTAATTGAACAAGTCCTGAACGAATTAAGTCCTCTATATTTGGTCTGCCTTCATGTACTTTTAGCACTTCTTCTACTTGAATGCCTAAGTCAACTAAATATGAAGCTGTACCTTTTGTTGCAATTAACTTAAATCCTAAGATCAACAATTCCTTAGCAATCTCTTCAAGATTCTTTTTATCTAAATCATTAGTAGACAAAAAAGCTACTCCCTCAGAAGGTACTCCATTTCCTGCTGCCAATTCAGACTTAGCATAAGCTATACCAAAATCTTTTGCTAAACCCATTACTTCTCCAGTAGATCTCATTTCAGGTCCAAGGAGTGTATCAGACCCTGGAAATCTTTTGAAAGGTAAAACTGCTTCTTTTACAGCCTGATATTTTGGAGAAAATTCTTTGGTAAAATTCACATCTTCTAATGTAAAACCCTGCATTAACTGGGTCGCTAATTTTGCAACTGGTTTACCTATTGCCTTTGAAACAAACGGGACTGTTCTAGAAGCTCTTGGATTTGCCTCAAGAATAAATAATTTATTATCTTTATTATTTAAATTTGTAACTGCAAATTGCAAATTAATTAACCCTACAACATTTAGTCTTTTTGCAATTAATTTTGTCCAGTTTTTTACAGTCTCCAGAGTGGATGTTGAAAGAGAAATAGATGGTAAACAACAAGCTGAATCTCCTGAATGAATTCCTGCAGGTTCAACATGTTCCATCAGACCAGCAATTACAACAGAACCTTCTGAATCACATAAAGCGTCAACATCTATCTCAATAGCATTATTCAAATATTGATCAAGAAGGATTGGATGATCAGGCGATACCTTAACTGCTTCAGAGATGTATCTAAATAATTCATTCTCATCTTTAACAATTTCCATTGCTCTACCTCCTAAAACGTAAGAAGGTCTAACAACCAAGGGAAATCCAATTTTTTTTGATACAGCTTGTGCTTCACTTTGATTACGAGCTATACCGTTTGAAGGTTGTCTAATTCTTAATTCGTCAAGAATTTTTGTAAATTCCTCTCTATCTTCTGCTAAATCGATAGAGATTGGAGATGTTCCAAGAATTTTTGATCCAGTTTTAATTCCGTCATTAGATTTAAGCCATTCAAATAAAGGTAAGGATAATTTCAGCGGGGTTTGTCCGCCGAATTGAACGATTAAACCATAAGGATTTTCAGCCTCTATTATATTGATTACATCCTCTAAAGTTACTGGCTCAAAATATAAGATATCGCTAGTATCGTAATCTGTAGAAACGGTTTCAGGGTTACTATTGACCATTATAGTTTTGTAACCATTTGACGAAGCTTGATATGAAGCGTGACAACAACAATAATCAAATTCTATTCCCTGGCCGATTCTGTTTGGACCTCCCCCTAAAATCATGATTTTTTTTGATTTAGTATCTTTTGAAATCTCGTTATCACAAGTTTGAGAATTTAAATTAAAATAAGACTCTTCGTAAGTTGAATAATGATACGGAGTTGAGGATGAGAACTCTGCTGAACAAGTATCAACAGTTTTATAAATTGGTATTATGTTTAGTTCTTTTCTATAATTTCTTACATCAAAAAATTCAGAATTAGTTAAATTTGCTATCTGTTGATCTGAAAACCCTTGTTGTTTA
Source organism: Prochlorococcus sp. AG-402-K22 (assembly GCA_003216755.1). Lineage (GTDB taxonomy): Bacteria > Cyanobacteriota > Cyanobacteriia > PCC-6307 > Cyanobiaceae > Prochlorococcus_A. Next base: position 17,204 of record QCIJ01000020.1, read on the forward strand.
GCTTTTAGCATTAAATCCCTATCTAATTCATAAAGTTTTTTTTCTTTCAAAAAATTAATCTCAAAATTAAAAATATTGCGTAATTTCTGAATAAACCATAAATCTATATTTGTAACTTCTTGAATATAAGAATTAGTTTTTCCAAGCTGCATAGCTTTTTTTATTATGAGAATTCTCTCAGATGTTGGGTTTCTTAAACTATTCTTTAGGTCATTTTCGTTCTTAGATTCATCTAATGAATCACATTCCCATCCAAAAATACCAACTTCTAAGGACCTTAATGCTTTCTGGAATGATTCTTCAAAAGATCGGCCGATTGCCATTGACTCACCAACGGATTTCATTGAAGTACTTAAGGTATTTGAGGAACCTTTAAACTTTTCAAAAGCGAACCTGGGAATTTTGGTGACAACGTAATCAATTGAAGGCTCAAAACATGCAGGTGTTTTTTTTGTAATGTCATTAATAATCTCATCAAGTGTATAACCAACTGATAATAAAGCTGCAATCTTGGCTATAGGAAATCCTGTTGCTTTACTTGCCAAAGCAGAGGATCTACTAACACGAGGATTCATTTCTATGACAATAACTTCACCATTAGTTGGATTTATTGCAAATTGAATATTACTACCTCCAGTTTCAACTCCTACTTCTCTAATGATTTTTAATGACAAGTCCCTCAATCTCTGATACTCCTTATCTGTTAGGGTCTGTGCGGGAGCTACGGTAATTGAATCACCAGTGTGGACACCCATTGGATCTAAATTTTCAATACTGCAAACTATTACTACATTATCCGCAGTATCTCTCATCACCTCTAATTCAAACTCCTTCCATCCAATTAGTGATTTTTCAATCAATATTTGATTACTCGGACTTTCCTCTAAACCTGTTGTACACAATTCAACAAATTCTTCAAGATTATAAGCAATTCCACCTCCTACTCCACCTAAAGTAAATGCAGGTCTTATTATAAGAGGGTATGAATTAATTTTTTTTGATACCTCTTTAGCCTCAGTTAAGTCAGATGCTATCCCAGATGGGCATACATTTACATTTATTTTTTCCATCGATTCTTTAAACAATTTTCTATCTTCAGCTTTATTAATAGCTCTTAAATCAGCACCAATTAATTCAACATTATTTTTTTTTAAAAAATCTAACTCTGATAATTTAACCGCAAGATTCAAAGCGGTTTGCCCTCCCATCGTAGGAAGAATTGCATCAGGTTTTTCTCTTAGGATAATCTGAGAGACAATTTCAGGAGTCAATGGTTCAATATATGTTTTGCTCGCAATCTCAGGATCAGTCATTATCGATGCTGGATTTGAATTTATCAATATAATTTCATAACCAGCTTTTCTTAAAGCTTTACATGCTTGAGTGCCAGAGTAATCAAATTCACAAGCTTGTCCTATAACAATCGGTCCAGACCCTAGAATAAGAATTTTCTTAAGATCACCTCTTTGAGGCATAATTTAAAACCTTCATTTATTTCATGCTACTGATAAATCATCAGATGTTAATCAAGATACTTGAAAAGCAACATTTGTTTCTATAGTATTGAAAGAAATTAATTTTTTATGAGCGAACTTCAGCGACTTAAAAGTTTGTTGCCTCCAGAGAATGAGAGTTGGGTATTTGTTGAAGCTGCTGCTGCTATAGATCCACCTTTAATAACACTTGAGGAAATTGGTCGTGATGAAGTAGAAATTCAAATTGATTTAGACGAATGGGATAATTTTGCAATTGACCATAGAAATTTATTATTTTGGCATGAAGTAGGGAAAATTCAAAATGACGCAATTCCCAGAGATGGATGGGAAATGGCTGCTCTTGCAATAGGGCTAGGAGGAGCAATAGGAGAATTATGGGTACAAGATGGACTACTTTTATTACTCGCTCTTGGTTTATCAGGTTTTGCTGGATATAGATTATATATAAAAAATAACTCTGAGAAAAAACTTCAAGATGCTATTTTTGCAGATGAAAGAGCTATTGATCTTGCTTGTAGATTTGGATATAGCATTCCAAATGCTTATAAGAGTCTTGGAGGAGCATTAAAGGAGTTAATTGAGAAAACCCGAAAAAAGAAAAAAAGAAGTTTCTTTGAAGATAGATTAGATGCTTTAAGAAAAAGTGCAGAAAAAGCTAGATCAGAGCTATCTCAGCAAGAAGGTTCAGAAAAATCAGTTTCAAGCGAAAATGTCTATGGACAATAAAAAACTAGTTTTAATGGCAGCTAAAGCCTGTGATGAAAAAAAGGCAATAGATATCAAACTTATAAAAATAGATAAAGTATCCTTTATAAGTGAATGGATACTAATTGCAGAAGGGTTATCTGATGTACAGGTTAGATCTATAACTAAATCTGTAGAGGGGGAGTTAAGAGAGAAGGCTAAAATTGAACCGATAAGAAGAGAAGGGGTTAATGAAGCAAAATGGGCTTTACTTGATTATGGTGAATTGATTGTAAATATTTTTCAACCAGATATAAGGAAATTTTATGACCTTGAATCTTTCTGGAGTAATGGAGATAATCTTACATTTCCATAATTATTATTTTATGAATGATTCTAAATGTCCTGTACCTAGAGAGCAACAACCCACAAATGAATACATTGAATTATCAAAATCTAAACTATTCTCATGGCCAAAAACAAAAAAATCTCTAATCCTTGTATTGATTAAATTCTGGGCAGGTGCTTTTTTTCTATTTCTTTTTATTTCTTCGGGTAGTATATATTTCAAAAAATCACTTTTAAAATATATTCTTTTAAGTTTTTTTAGTAGCTTGTCAATACCCCTCTTAATTACTATAAGGCTATATCTTGGTTGGAAACATGTATTTAAGAGATTGACCTCTGAAAAAGTAGAATATGAAGAATCTGGATGGTACGATGGCCAAGTGTGGATAAAGCCATTATTTCTAAAAGAAAAAGAATCACTTATTGCCTCAATTGAGGTAAAGCCCATTTTAAAAAATTTAATTCAAATTTTTTCTATCATCTCAGTCTTAGCTTTAACAGGGATTTTGTTTTTTCAATATAACAATTTCTAAATGAGTTCAAACTTTAAAAACTTATATACATCGAATAATCCTCCTTTACAAGCAACTTTAATGAGAGGCTCAAATATTGAGTCAATTCATAAAATTCATGCTGTTATTAGTGACAAAAAAGGTAGGGTTTTAATGTGCGCAGGAAATCCAGAATATAAAAGTTTTATAAGGTCAGCATTAAAACCTTTTCAAGCAATACCTTTTGTTAGCAGTGGAGCCGCATCAAAAATTAATAATGATTCAAAATCAATTGCATTAGCTTGCGGTTCTCATAGTGGATCAAAAATTCATTCAAGGGAAGCCTTCAAAATTTTATGGGAATATGATATCAACATAAATAACCTGAAATGTCCAAAAACTAAGACAAGTCCCTTAGAACATAATTGTTCAGGAAAACATGCTGCTTTTTTAGCTACATGCAAAAAAATGAATTGGCCATTAGATAATTACTTAAAGGGGGATCATCCACTTCAAATTGAAATATTCAGAATTATTTCTGAATTACTTCAGATCCCAATATCTGAAATAATTGCAGAACGTGATGATTGTGGAGCCCCAACTCTTTTTTTAAAACTAATAGAAATGTCCAAATTATATGCACTCTTAAGTAGTTCAGACAATGCCGAATTAGAACAAATAAGTAGAGCCATGACAATCAACCCATTAATGATAAGTGACAATAATAAATTTGATACAGAAATAATAAAAGCTTCTCATGGACAAGTTATAGGTAAAGGCGGGGCAGAAGGAGTACAGTGCCTTTGTAAGGTAAATGAAGGGATTGGACTTGCTTTAAAAGTAGAAGACGGTTCAAAAAGGGCTAAACATGCTGTTAGTCTTCACCTACTTAAACAATTAGAGTGGATATCTGACTTAAGAATCCAAGACATTGAAGAAAAGGTGTTTAATTTTTCAGAAGGTGTGAGAATTGAAGTTAAAGGGCAATTAAAATTCCAAGAATCCTAAAGAAATAGAAAAAAATAACCCTTTCAGATGTATGCTATGTATATGTCGCGGGGTAGAGCAGTCTGGTAGCTCGTCGGGCTCATAACCCGAAGGTCGGAAGTTCAAATCTCCCCCCCGCCACCATTTAGAAGCAGCTTCACAGCTGCTTTTTTAGTGACTTCAAATATTTTCAGTGATTAGTAATATTTTCAGAAAACGACAGGAAATGACAGAAAATCACTCAAAAAGCACAAAAAACAGACCTGGTGTAACAACTGATGTAACAAAATCCTTGACAAATATATTTAAAACTATATGCTTAATTTATTTCTATAACTAGGATTTACCTTCAGGTTACATTATAAGGTTGATAATGAAGCTAAGTTATTTTGACAGAATTAAGATAAATAGTAAAGAAATTAGTAGTAAATATGGTTTTTATAAGTACCCAACAAGACCATATATTTTCATTTATCTTAAGGCAAATAAAAATAAACGATTCTCTCTAAACCCTCTTCAGCACAAGCTTAGCGAGGATTGTCAATGTGCTTATAGACTCCTAAATTACATTGGAGATTCAGAATTACCAAGTTATCTAGATTTTAAACAATTAATAGAAAAAGTAAAAAATAATGAACCTCTTCAAATAACTCAAGATGTTACACAGACATGGGATGAGATAAAGAAAATTAGCTTAAAATATATAGAACAAACGATGAAAGGTTCTAGTGCTAAAAACGTTAGAGCAACCATTAATAAAGTCAGTGCTGATAAACCTTCTTTCGATTGGCAAGCAATCATTAGATGGTTAAAAAAATACCATATGATTGACCAAAGAGGTTTTCTAAATAACCTTGATGGACTTGAACAAATACGTCAAGCAATTAAAGAACAAGATGGGAAAGAACCTGATTGGTTAAAGCGTGAAAATCTATTAGAACAAAGAACATTACATAACCAATCAAAAGGAAAGAAAACAAGGTATTTAACAAACTCAGACATAGGAGATATAAGAGGAATCCCAACAAGAGAAGAAGCTGAGAAATACTTCGACAGAATCAATAAAGAATTTCCATTGCAAACATGGTGTCTTGTGATGATGATGAATTATGGATTAAGAAATCACGAGTTACATCACATAGAAGAAATAACTTCAGAAGATGAAAAAAGCTCAACTGAATTTGGTTGGTTATATGTTGCTGGAGAATGGAGAACTAAATCTAAATTTGAGCATTGGACTTTTCCTATATTTCCAGAATGGATTAAAAAGTACAAATTAAAAGAGGACTTCAGAATGAATCAAGACCTACTTCGTAAGAAAGCAAAAATGAATATAGTCTCTGCGTTTGATAAGACGAAAACATGGACAGGAGATGATCCAAATGATCGTGGGGTTTGCGATAACAATAGTTATTTAGGTAATTGGATTACAGAACAATTAAGAACGAAACTTCCTAAATTTAGATGTCGCATACCAGACGCAAAGGGTGTAATTAATAAGGAAGACACGCCAAGAGATATAAAACCATATGACTTAAGACATACATGGGCTATTACAGTTGCAACAGAAAAAAGATGGTCAGGTGTATCTGATGGAGAAGCTGCAATGGCAATGGGTCATGATATATCTACACATATAAAGCATTACCAACGATGGATAAGTAGTGAAGCTATAAGAAAAAAAGCAATGTCAAATATTAAATTTAAAGATTATCTCAATTAATCAATTACATAAAAAAAGAGATTGACTTTCCATGCTAAAAAAATCAACCTCTTAGTTTTGCTTAGATCTGTATAGATCAAGATGAAATTACAATAATTATTTTCTTATGTATATGCGTAGTTATGCTGATTTATTTTTGTCTCCATGAAGGAACTGGAGTCTTCCAAAGTCTTTCTAGTTGAAAAATATGGAAAATAAATTTGCTTCTCTTCTTATATGCATTAGCTTTTTCATAATGAATGCCCTAACTCATGTGATCAATCATTCTAGAAATAGTTCTTTCGCTTACTGAAAAATATTTTGCTACTTGATTCAATGTCATCCATGGGCTTTCTTTAGTTGTTTCTGAAATTGCAATAGTGGTAATAAATTAATTAAAAGGGTGTGAGTGAGATAAAGATTAATGGTTTATGTAGTAGATGTACAGTTTGTATTTTTATACGTTGCTAAAGGTTAAATATGAGTTACATATCTAAGCCAGGTTTTATTGAATATGACGAATGGTTCGATGAGAACATAGATCCACTCGATTTAAAGTATTACAAAGATGAAAAAGTTTTTAGTACCACAATTCACGAGAGGTTTTATGACTTATCAAAAAGAAACCTTTTGATTGGTTCCTCTAATAAATTGATAGAACTAACTTGGTTTTCGTTATTCATAAAAGTGTTTTGGTTAAATAGATTGAGATTCTTTTTAAGTTGTCATAAATAAGATAGTTCCTCTTAGGGCTTGTGTGATAAGTATGAGTGTGAAAATATGGTCTAAATTTATGGATTTATTTTCTTGGGATTATTAGTCTTTATTAAAATGTCTACCGCAATGCTGTATATCTAGTAAAAAAAGTTTTTCAAGAATTGCTTTATAGTCTTCATCCCTCGTTAAAAGTCGTTCAGTTCTATCAATTAATGATTCTGATGATGAGTTCATAGTTAAAATATTCCTAATCAAGGTGGATTGGTGGTGAAAATTATGGTCTAAATTTATGGATTAATCTTCTTTTATTTCATCGGGATTGTGTATCATTTTGTGCCGCAGCACGGTCTCCTTAAACTTCATTTTCGATACATATATTATAGCATATTTTAGTGGGTATAGCAACACTCAGAACCCATTCATACCAATGGCTATAAATGAGTTTTATAGCCAGAAATATAGAGGTTTTATATAGTGTAAATACAACTATTCTTAGTAAATAAGAATTGTTTGAGATCCATCTTTATTATCTGTTACGGTTATTTTTTTATTAGGAAATGACTTAGATAATAATCTTTTCAAATTTTTGTTTTTGTTTGAGATTATATATTTATTTTCTTTGGCATTAGCTTTCTCTATCTTGATCAGTTGCATCTTCTTCAAAAAAGCAATCCTCTCTTCTTGTTTAGCTTTCTCTAAAGCAATCCTCTCTTCTTCTTTAGCTTTCTCT
>QCIJ01000021.1 GCA_003216755.1 Prochlorococcus sp. AG-402-K22
GTAAATCAAGAGCAGCTAGTGGCGAGAGTAGTAAGCGTTTCATTTCCCTAATTCTCATAAATATTAAATTCTGATTCAGTTGACCATCTTTGCTCATTAGGAAGAGAATAATTAGTCCTAGTCTCAATTTTTTCACAATCGCCCCATTGTTTATAACCTGCATTTGATAATACAAAATTTAGCTCTTTGTTTTTTCTAACATTTTCATAAAAAGCTTTATCAAATTCTGGACTTTTTTTATCTAACCTTAGATACTTATGAAATTGTTTGAAGGTTTTATCAATCCTACCTACATCAACAATTATTTTTTGTTTTGGTGCAGGATCATAATCCATAATAAAAGAGGTATCTGTAATAATTACAGGCCATCCATATTGACTGTGAATGGTTTGATTTTTGTTTTTTTTGACCCAACAGTAGTCCCCCATTTTAATGATGCAATATTGTTTTTAAATCAAATGAATAAAAATTAATTGCCTGATCTTTTTTAGGTAATTCTTCTTCACCATTAATGTGGAAATGATACTTTGCAATACATTTATAAGTTACGACTTCAGCTTTAACTATAGAAGGCAAAGCAAAAGCAGCTAATAAAGGTATTAAAAATCTTTTCACAAAAAAAAGGATCTAATTGCCCCTTATTTTAGATCGACTGTCAATTATTAAGTTTCTTACTAGCCTTTATAGCGTCAATTTGTTCATAAGTGGAATTATAAATCTCATAATGAGTATTGATGCTGTGACCAAGACTTTTACTGGCAACCCTTGCATCTAAGCCAGCGTGTATTGATCTAACTCCCCAGTTATGTCTAATATCCGTAAGTTGTAAGAATCCAATACCCAACTCTTTAGCCCTGGGCGTTAGATACCTTAACCATTGGTTGCCAAGATATTTAGTTCTGGTTGGGTCATAGTTATTTAAGTCAAAACTATATTCTCGTTGAATATTATCCAGTTCCCATTTTCTTGCTAACTCAGCAGTAAGGGCGATTGGATATTTGATATACATAGACTTCTTACCTTTTGGAATACAAACACTTGTGGCAGTACCGCTATCTAAGTCGGGTATGAGTGAGAAAGTTTCACCGCTACGAGTGCCGTAGCAGAAAGCACTAGCTGTAAGCCAGCCCCACTTTTGGTTATCTCGAACCATTTCGACCAACTCTATTAACTTTGCTGGGTCAATGTTTACTCTTTGCTTAGCTTTGTACTTACCAACAAACTCATCAATAAGTTCTACATTATTTAGTCCGTTAGCTTCCGCAAGTCTTTTGTAGTATTGGCAGAGTTTTCTTCTTTTGTCAGACTCAGGCTCACTTTGTTTTATCTCATCAATTAAGACTCCCATATTGAGAGTTGCATTTTGTGGGAGTTTATTTAAGTGACCTAGTATTCCTTTCCAGGTCTGTTGCTTCGGTAATTTATTTCTATCCTTGTCTTTCCAGTAATCAAGTTCAAATATTTTTATAGCTTCATTAACAGTTATTCCTTTAGATACACCTTTTAACTCAACCTTTGGTGCGTCCCACATTAGTTGGTCTGGTATAAATCCATTTTTATTTACATATTCAACAAGAGTTAATATTCTGGCTTCTGCTGAGACTAGGTTGTTTATATCTGCACTCAATCTAGTTGGAATCTTACGTTCTTTTTTAATTCCGTCCGAATCCGCAAAAGTTCCACGAATAAATAGGTGATTACGTCCTACAACCAGCTTTGCTTTTATGCTTCTTGTCTTAAGTCTGTTGTTTAAGTCCGATATTGCCGAAAGTGTTTCCGAATCTGTTTCCGAATTTGTTGCACCAGAACCCCCAACTGGTACACTATCGCCAGCACCTTTTTTGTTACCAATTCCAAAAATTCTTGCCATTTGGTTAGGTTAGTCTGTTTCCGAATTGTTTCCGAATCTATGTCCTAAAATGTCGCAGAATGTCAAGTATATGTCAAGTGTTAGGAAATAGTTTATAAGCAATAATAAACAGGCTAAAACTCGTATTGTAGGCTGTCACTTCCCTTTGCTATACTACTTAAGTGGTTAAAACTGAATAACCCTTTTGGAGGGGTGGTCGAGTGGTTTAAGGCTCTAGTCTTGAAAACTAGCGTATCTGCAAGGGTACCGTGGGTTCGAATCCCACCCCCTCCGTTCTAATAAAAGCAACTATAATTCAACCGAATAATGTAAACGCCTTTTTGGTAAGTCTTTGTTAAAATGATTTCATTTAATCAATGAGTAAAGGTTTCGCCACAGATAATTTAATATCCAAAAAATCTAAAAAAAAAGTTATTCCAAATGAACCTCAAGGAAGATTAATATCTTGGTCACCTTGGCCACCAGCTAATTTTCAGACAAGATATCCTGCTTTCCCTTTTGTTCTTACAATTCTAATTATAGTAATTGGGCAATGGTATCTTTCTCTTCTAAGGTAGCCTAAAATTGGTTTTTGTATTTTAAATTTTAGATGATTTGAGTTAGAGTATTTACTTTGTTTTTTTCAATTTTATTATTTGCCCATTTGCAAGCGGCAATCATCCCAATAATATTAGGTATTAGATCGATCAATAAATTCAGAGATATAATCAATAACGAATTGATACCTTTCGGTTTTATTTTTTTAGGATTAGCCTCGATTTCTGAAATGATAGATCATACCCAAACATCTTGGATTTATGTAGATCATTCCTCTTTTTTTAATTGGCTATTTTATTCTTTCCTTTCTTTAGGCCTAACATGTTTTTCAATATCAGTTATTAAAAATAAATTTATTCAAACAACTAACTTTTGCATTTCTTTATGTTCAATAATCTCATATTTTTTATTTGATAAAACTATTGCTCTTCTTTTTCAAGTAATAATAAGTATATTTCTAATTATAAATTGGCAAAGAGTTTTTAAAGATTGGCTTTTTATCCTTTACCCAATATTTGGTATTTTTTTTACGACTCTCTTTGGAACAAGGCTATCAATTAGTGGTGATCAATTTTGGCATGTTTTATTAGGGCCATCTGGAACAATTAGCGTTCTTACCTTTTATTTAGTGTTAAAGAGATCGAACAAAAAATTTACTTAAGATTCTTATGAAAATATTTGTATTTACAAGTTTTATAGTGTGCTTAGTCACAATAATCTATCCCATTGAAATTTTTGCCGATACGGCACTTGATGTTTATATGAATGATTTTTATTCTAAATCTAATGAAGCTACTAGGATTCTTAAAGAAATCGAGGATACTTTAAAAGAGGGATCAAGAAAAAAAGTATGCTCCAGGCAAAGAGAGGCCGCAAGATTAGGCATATTAGCTAATAAATCATTAATTAAAGCTTTTGAGTTAGAGGGCGCTATTCCACCAATGCAAGCAATAAAAGAAAGTCAACAAAGATGGGAATCTATATTGAATGAGTGCTGATGAAAGTCAGCAAATCTATAAATCTTTTTAAATTTGCATTCTTACAGATTTACTAATTAAGGGTATTTCAGGTTCAACTCCAAAAATACATTGAGAAATCGAATAAATAAAAATACACAGTGTAAATATAAAAATAATTGAGCCTAATTCAACTATGGGAAATATTCTCATGAGATATGAAATTATAATCAAGGCAATATCTATAAGTAATGCCTGGCATGCGTTATATCTAACAAAATAGGGGACTTTTGGATTTCTTGCTAATCCAGCGAACAAAATTATAAATAATAAAAAACTACCAAAAGGCAAAGAATTCTCAATTTTTGCTATTGGGTAAGTTAAATAATAATAGTATTCTTTTAAAAAAGAATATTTATAGAACAAATAATAACCAAAAGGTATTGATGCCTTTAACGGCAAAATATATAAAAATACTGATGAGAGTCTCTGAAATATCTGATTCAATATATTGTTGAAATCTTATAGGCATATTTTAACCTAATTTTTCTAAACTTAATTAAAAACTTAGCCTCGATAAGTATCAACTTTGGCAGATTTTTATTAAATATTAGATAATTGATTAAGGTTCATAATTAAAAATGCGTATCCTACATACAATGTTGAGAGTTGGTGATTTAGATAAATCAATTGATTTCTACGTAAATAGATTAGGAATGAATCTATTAAGAAAAAAGGACTATCCTCATGGAAAATTCACTTTGGCATTTGTTGGCTATGGTTCAGAAAAAGAAAATGCCGTAATTGAATTAACTTATAATTGGGACAAAAAGTCTGAAGACTATGAGCTTGGAGATAAATATGGTCATATAGCTATTGGAGTAAAAGATATCCATGGCATTTGTCAGGGGCTTGAAGATAACGGCTGCAAAGTTACGACAAAGCCAAAAACCATGAAGAACAGTAAGACGGTCTTGGCTTTCGTTGAGGACCCTGATGGATATAAAATTGAACTTATTGAAAGAGACTAAAAGCTCGGAAGTTTTTAATTAAATCAACAAATAACTAAACTTAAAAAACGTTTATTTATATAGTATACCGTTGTCAATATAACGGGAAAAAATACCTATAAAATCATTTTGGATAGATTCTGCAGTCTTCAATTGCTACACACCATTATTTCTAAGCTAAGGAATCCAAAAAACACGCATAAATAATTTAAAACTTAGAATAATCTAAATTAAATCTATTTAGAATTAGTAGACAATCTATTTAGATTTAATTAAGATAGAATTATCTCATAAAGCTTATGCCTAGTAATTGGTCAAAAATAAGAGATGAATGGCTTAATAGAACCGCCATTGCAAAAGATGATGCTAAATGGGCACTAGAAGCTTTAATTAATTCTGAAGAAAAGTTATTTGAAATAGAGCAAAAAATCAAGAATAAAGAGGACGTTATAAGCCAAGTAAAGTTTTTGAAGAAAAAGGTTAAAGAAACCATTTCCTCGAAAGAAATTAGTCTTGATGATATTGCATTAAATACATCAAACTCAAACAAAGTACAAATCTCAGTACCATCAAATCTTACTTATCTTATGAAAGTTTGGGCCGCAGCAGAGGGTCGGGATCTATCAAGTGTTGCTTTTCAGTGTTTAGAAACTGGCATAAGGGAAATGAAAAGCAAAGGTTCAATACCTTCAGTAGCAGTAAATAGATATGACTCGGCGTGTCAAAAAAGGATTGCACTAGCAGAAGTAAACAATCTATTGGAGAAATACGAAATAGCACAGAATGAAATCAAATAATTATGAATAAAAGAAAAATCATTAAAGGCTACAAAACATTAATATCATCAAGGTTTAACGTAGATACTTCTAAGGATAAATTCAAAGATGGAATAATTTATACTCTTTATTCTGATGAATCAAATTCACTTAAAGTTGGTTTTGCTGAAAATGATAAGGTTATAGAAAAAAAATTATCAATTGAGAAATTAATATTATTGGATATGAAAAAAGGTAACAAGAAAGATCTATTTTTACTAATAACCACCCTAAAAGAACTTGGCATCAAATATTCAGACAATCTTTATTACAAATACTCAGGATCTTTAATGAGACATTTATCTACTTTAGGTTGGCCTGTTGGAAAGTCACTTTATAAACAAAGAAAGATTAAAAAAGAACTTTTATGTGCATAAATCTAGATGTAATCGCATTCTAAAGTTTCTCTGGTATCTCTATTTGTAATTGGGTTAGTGCCAGAGGCCCTTTCACAAAATTTCCTAAGAATATCTTTTGGCAAATAAACATTTGTGAAGTCTGCACCTTGTATTTTTACATTTTCAAACTGTGTACTATAAGCAAAAGAATCCTCCAAGTTAGTATTTGATAAATCTGTTCCATCTAAAACAGCTGAGTCTAAAGTTACTTCTCTTAAGTTGGAGTTACTTAAATTAGTATCTTTCAATTTAGCTCCATAAAGAGTCGCATTTTGGAGCTCACAACCTGATAAATTTGCGTCTTGTAAATCAGTCAAATAGAAAGTTGCTCCTTTTAAATCAGATCCAGAAAAATCAGCTCCTACCAAGGATTGTTTACCATAGTCCAACGCAGCGAAGGCTCTGAAAGGGAGGGTTAAAACAATTATTAAAACGGTTAAAATTATAATCCTCATTTTTTTGAAAAGTATTTCAATAAATTCTAACTTCTTAAGCTGAAATCCAAAAATTAATAATTTACTGAATGCTATATTTATTGAAATAATATATCACAAACAAGGTTTTGGATATAAATCCTTATGATGCAGTTGTTGTTGGTTCTGGAGCTACAGGAGGAATAGCAGCACTTACATTGGCAGAACAGGGGCTAAAGGTTTTAGTAATAGAGGCAGGACCTCTAGTTAAGAGGCATGAAGCTAGTAATTATGAGCCAAAAAGTACATTTAAAAGATTATCAGGAGTATTAACAAAAAAACATGCCAATCAATGCCAACATCCTGGTTATTGGAAAAATAATCCTGATTTATATTCAAATGAATTGAAGCATCCTTATGACTTCCCCAAAAAAAAGCCCTTCCTTTGGACTCAGGGTAAACAATATGGGGGGAGATCATTAACGTGGGGAGGTATAACATTAAGACTCTCCTCAGAAGATTTTCATCCAGCTAAAAAAGATGGATTCGGACCAAACTGGCCTATTTCATACGAAGACCTATACCCTCACTATGATTTTATTGAAAATTTTTGTGGAATTTATGGACGAAAAGATGATATTAAGGAAGTCCCGAACGGTAAATATATCGGCGAAATTCCTCTTACAGAAAATGAAAATGTTTTTGGCAGCAAAGTTAAATCAAAATTAAACTATCCATTTATCCAATCAAGAGGATTTGACTGTAATTCATCAGTAAAAGATAAAAAATGGCCCAATTCCTCTAGCGTAGGAAGCTCTTTAAAAAAAGCTTTAGATACTGGAAATGTACAAATAATCTCTAATTACCTAGTAGAGTCATTTGAGATTAACAAGATAACAGAGCTTGCCTCAAAAGTAACGATCGTAAACCTAGAAAATGGACATAAAGAACTATTGAATTGTGATTTAATTCTTCTTTGCGCATCAACAATTTCAACGCTGAGAATACTACTGAACTCAGAATACAAATCTAATTCCTTAGGGTTTAAAGATATTTCTGGGAAATTAGGTAAATTCCTCATGGATCACATATCTATCTGTAGATTTTTTTCAGTCCCAAAAACAAAAAACTCAGATAAACCATTAGATAATCCTCCCGAACTTTCTGGAGCAGGAAGCTTCTTTATTCCATTTGGTTCAAATTTACCAGAAATTGACGACATAAATTTCCATAGAGGTTATGGAATCTGGGGGGCAATTGATAGATTAGGAATACCTAAATTTTTGCAAAAAGACAAAAACACATCCATTGGCTTTCTTATCGCCCATGGCGAAGTCCTGCCTAGAGAGAAAAACTCAGTTTCTCTCTCAAAAAAAACAGATGAATGGGATATCCCAATTCCCTACATTGAATTCGAATGGAGCGAGAATGAGTTAAATATGGCAAAACATATGGAAAACACAATACGAAAATCAATAAAAGCTGCAAATGGAGAAATAAAAAATATTGATGAACTAATAAATATCCCATTAGGGAGTTTATTTACAAAAAATTTGATCGCACTATCAGATAGTCCTCCTCCCCCGGGATATTACATACATGAAGTAGGAGGCGCACCAATGGGGACTAATGAAGAAAATAGCGTGGTTGATAAATTTAATAGAATATGGAGATGCAAGAATGTACTTGTGCTAGATGGAGCGTGCTGGCCAACTTCATCTTGGCAAAGCCCCACACTTACAATGATGGCCTTGTGTAGGAGAGCGTGCCTAAATATTAAAAAGATTTAGAAGGAGTAAATAGTTGATTTAAATAAATCTCTGAGACAGAATTATCAGTACATCCGTTTTGAATCAGAAAAGTAGCTAATGCTGAATTTATAAGCTTATATTGATCCCAAGTTGGGTTACTTAATACGAAATCTTTCATAGTGTTATAGAGAGTTTCTGAAAGCTCTGTTTCTAAAGAAACTTTATTTGATGAGCATTTGACAAGTTTCTTATTAGTTAAATTTGATTGGCCGATTTGATCCATAAATCTATACTTTTCTACATAACCATAATGATATTTTTTTCTAAAAACATCAAAAAAAATCTACATGTAAACTTTTCAAATTATCAAATGAGACTCATGTTATAAATTCGGTTTTTAAAAACTTTTTTTTTAGATAAGGAAATTGATTAGATCTTAAAGAAAAGTCAACAATAATGTTGAAGTCCTGTTTTTTTTAAAAACTGCTGGGAATCCTAATCTAATGTGGATTTGGACGTGGAAAACAACCTGTAAATTGTGGAAAATCTAGCTCAAAATACTTTTAAGATTTTATATTAGGAATACTTATATACACTGAGTCTATTAAGACTTGGCCGAGAAAGAGACAGATGATTCAGTTATTTTCAACGGTTTATCTTAAGATTTGATCTTCATTAGGCAAGCGAAGCGTGATAGGGCCCAAAGGGTGTTTTGAATTTGGATAAATACTATGGTGATGATGATGGTGATTATGTTCATGCTGATGAGCCTCGACATGTTCATGTTCTAGGTAATCACCTTCTCCTAGGTTTGATTTTTCTTGATTATGAGTTGGGATTTGATTTTGTATCTCACAAGCACCATTACATTCAGGATCACATAAATCACAGCTAATACCCAAACCCTCTACATGGTCATGATGACTTTCTTGAACCATTCCGACTTCTTTTTCAAAGCCAAATAAATTTGATCTATACTTACAAGTAGAACAATTCATAAGATCCTTAACTTCGTTATTAAGAATCTCTCCAATCCTTTCTACAAAAGTGTCGACCACATAAGACTGTGAAGACAGATATTTTGCGTGTAAAAATGAAATATGTGGATTATTAATCGCAACTAAATCACTTTGCCTTTTTATTCTTGTGACAAGCACACCTGAAAAAAGGAAATAAGGGAAAATAATGATATTTTTATAACCAAGTCTCACAACATTTTTCAAGCCAGCTTCAACAAGGGGGAAAGTTACTCCAGAAAAAACTGTTTCCCCCCACCCCAAACCAATACCCTCTACGATCATTCTCGTAATTTTTGAAACATTGGAATTCGCATCTGGATCAGAAGAGCCTCTACCAACAACAACTAATAATGATTCTTCAGGTTTGAGAGTATTATTTTGTTTAAATACATCTTTTACTCTTTCACAAGCTGCACTAATCATTAAATTATTAATACCTAATTCTCTTCCATAAATTATTTCAATACCAGTTTTACTTGAATAATTCATAAGCAAGCTCGGTATATCATTTTTCACATGGCCAGCAGCAAAAAGCATTGCGGGTATTGCAATTATTTTTTTTATAGAATTATCTTTTAACTTGTCTAGCGCATCCACAATTGAAGGTTTAGCAAATTCCAAGAAACCATATTCAACTAAAATGTTTGGATATCTTTTTTGGATGAGTTTAGTTAATTCTTGGAATTCAGTAATGGCTAGTTTATTTCTACTCCCGTGTCCACATATAAGAATCGCAATTTGATTAGTTAACTTCGAATCTAAATTATCCAATATTAAATTATTACTTATACCATAATAGTAAATAACAATATTATGTAGTGAAAAAAAATAATAATTTGCTTGAAATTCCAAATATTAACTCAAAGGACGCAAAGTTAAAGAATTTAATTTACGACGTTGATGATTCCTTATTTAGTAAGGAAAATTATTCTAAGGAAAAATTTGAGCACCTTTGCGTATGTAGTGGAGGTACAACCTCTAGCTGTGCAAAAAATGGTTTTACAACTCTTGATCTAAGAAAAAATCACAGCAAAATTCACCTTGATAGAGAAAGCAATTTAGTAACAATTGGAGGTGGAGTAATAATGGGGGATCTAATAAATCATTTACAAAAACATAATCGAAGTTTTCCAATCGGACTTTCTAAACTTCCTGGGGCAGGCTATATACTTACTGGTGGAGTAAGCCCACTTAGTAGAGCCCACGGATTAGCTATTGATAATATTGAGTCAATTAAGGGGTTCTTGGGTAATGGTAAATTTATCTCTTTAAAAAAAAATCAAATAAATCCAGAAGAACAATTGATTTGGGAAGCAATTAAAGGCGCCGCCCCCTTCTTCTCAATCATTACCGAAATAGAACTTAAAACTATCCAATCTAATCCAATTAAAGTTATAGAAGGATTTGTAAATCTAAATGAACTTTCACAAATAATAAAACTATCAGAGCAATTTCCAGAAAATATTAGTCTTCAATGGATTTATGCTCAAAAAATTTATATATATATTTTTGCTGAACTAAAAAATAATTTAGAGGATAAAAGAACAGAAGAATACTTAATGCTTCTAGACAAATTTCCCGCTCTAGAAAAACAATTTTATGAGAACTTTAACAAAATAAATTTTTTTTCAAAGGAATTGAATTTATTTGAGCTGGATGCAAATAACCATTCTGAGGTAATTAGTCTTCTTGGAGAAGATTTAAAAAACGATATTCCAAGTTTCATAAAATGTTTGAATGAAATAATGGATAATAAACCTAATAATTCCTGTTATATTGCTTCTCAACAATTAGGTTGCAAAACTAAAAAGTTAAATCATGGTTCAAGCTTTTTTGTTCATAGAAAAAGTACTTGGAAACCATGGATATATGCATCATGGAAAAAAAATGATCTTCAAGAAAAAGAAGTCGCTCTGGAATGGATTTATAAATCGTGGAGCAAGCTAAAAAGGTTTTATCCATATATTCACTTAGCCCAATTGCATAATCATTTGAATTCTCATGAAGAAGAAATTACATTAGCCTTTGGAAATAGAATGAATGAATTAAAAACTTTAAAGAATATTTTTGACCCACAAGGTATTTTGCCTCCTTTATGAGGTAACTTCTTAATTATCAAGAAACTTAAAATGTCAAATTTCTCAAGATATTTATCTAAAAATTGGTTAAATGATCCAAAGTCAAATATTCTCTCAGGCTTAGTTGTTGCTTTTGCAATGATCCCAGAAGCAATTGCTTTTTCAGGTATAGCTGGTGTAGATCCTAAAGTTGGCCTTTTTGGTGCATTTTGCTTATCTATAACAATTGCGATTGTTGGAGGAAGAAGGGGTATGATCACTTCTGCCACAGGTTCAACAGCTCTTTTAATGACTGGACTTGTTGCCTATGGAGAATCACAAGCCCCTGGATTAGGAGTCCCATACCTTATTGCAGCTGGAATATTAACTGGAATTTTCCAAATTCTTTGGGGATATTTAAGACTTGCCTACCAAATGCGGTTCGTGCCAACAGGAGTATTAAGTGGATTTGTAAATGCACTGGCACTTTTAATATTTCAAGCACAACTACCTCAGTTAGGAATAGGTATTAAAGAATCAAAAGAATTAGTTGAACAAACTTTAAGTCAATATCCAGTTAACTCTCAGATTCCAGTAGTTTGGATTCTTGTAATCCTAGGATTAGTTATTATCTATGGGCTTCCAAAAATCACAAAAGTAATCCCATCTCAACTTATCGCAATAGTAGTAATAACGCTTATAAGCATATTCTTTAATCTAGATGTCCCAACAGTTAGCGATTTGGGTAAATTACCTGATGGATTACCAAGTATTTCTCTCCCTTTTGGATCAATAGAAAATAGAAAAGTACCTTTTAGTCTTGAAACATTAGGGATAATTTTACCGGCCTCACTTGCAATATCTCTCGTGGGTTTAATGGAAACCTTTTTAACTCAAGACATTTTAGACGATGTAACTGATACAAGTTCAAATAAAAATAAAGAAGCAAGAGGACAGGGAATTGCTAATATTGTGGCATCTTTATTTGGTGGAATGGCCGGATGTGCCTTAGTTGGGCAATCTGTAATGAATACTGAGAATGGTGGTAAATCTAGATTATCAACCCTCTCCTCAGGTATATCTCTACTAATTATGATCATCCTCTTAAAGTCTTGGATTGGAGCAATACCAATGGCTGCTCTAGTGGCAATCATGATAACGATCGCAATAAGTACAGCAGATATAAATGGATTAAAAAATATTAGAAAGATACCTAAAAGCGATACTGCAGTCATGCTTATGACTTTTGCAGTTACTATGCTTACAAAACCTCATAATCTTGCACTTGGAGTTATTGCCGGAGTTGCATTAGCTGCAATTCTTTTCAGCAGAAAAGTTGCAAAAGTTATAACTGTTTCAAGAGCAAAAGAAAATAATTTAACTACCTACAAAGTAAAAGGACAGTTATTTTTTGTAAGTAAAATTTATTTTTTACAAGGATTTGATATTCATGAACATCCAGAAAATATCGTAATTGACATGTCTTTAGCTCATGTTTGGGATCAAAGTGGAGTTGTTGCTCTTGAGCAAATTATTAGAAAATTCCAGAATGGTGGGTCTAAAGTTGAAATTGTAGGATTAAATAAAGAAAGTCTTAACTTATTTGAAAGACTAGGTGGTGTACAAAGCGCTCATTGAAAAAAGTTAATTAAGACTAACTTGTTGATAACAAAACCAAAGCCATTGCTGAAAAAGCAAATTCCTATGAGATCTCCAAGCGGTTTTTGAACTATTTAGATCAAAATTTTCAGGTGGAGGAACATCTCCCTTTTCTTTGTCTCTTTCAATTTCACTAATAATTCTATGCACCGTATATTCAGGATGACCTAAATGCATAAGTTGTTTTTGATCATTAGATTCAAATATTGTATATCCGACATTTTCTCCATAAGCCAACAAATTCAATTTCCCTTCTTTTTGGGCCTTCTCCATCTCTAAATCTGGTAATCCCGCAAATCTACTTTGAGGACAAATAAATTCATCATCTTGTGTCCCCATCAAAGGGTGTCCAGGAACAAGACTTTTTAAAGGGTATACCCCAAATAATTTCCTATCAAAAACTTGTTTATCAACCCCTGCCAAATAAGCCAGCGCAAAGCCAGCCCAACATAATCCAAGAGTACTCGCACAAGAATTTCTGGCTTCATTTACAATTTTCACAAATTCATCCCAATACTTAACCTCCTCAAAGGCTAGGTGCTCAATAGGTGCTCCAGTAATAATGATTCCATCTAACGGTTCTGGATTATTTGCTTCTTCCCAAGTTATGTATAGATTATTTAGATGATTAAGATCCCATGTTTTATAAGAGTGAGTTTTAAGCTTTATCCAAACTGGCTCAATTTGAAGAGGAGATAAACCAAGTGGATGTAGTAAGTTAAATTCATACTGCTTGCCAAGAGGCATGATATTTAAAATACCAATCCTAAGAGGACGTATATCTTGTCTTTTTGCCAATTCTGGTTCGATCCAAGATATATGATTTTTCTCAACATCACTAATCTTGTGATAATTACTAGGAATTATTAAAGCCAATAAATCTCCTTTCCTATGTGATTTGTGAAAGTGCTTGTTCGAAATCTTCTTTTATATCATCAATATGCTCAATTCCCACAGAAACTCTTACCATCGTGGGAGTAACGCCTGCAGATAATTGTTCTTCTTCAGATAATTGCTGATGAGTTGTTGAAGCAGGATGAATTACTAATGTTTTTGAATCACCCACATTAGCAAGGTGGCTCGCTAATTTTAAGGAATCAATAAATTTTACTGCATTTTCATAACCCCCATTGAGAGAGAACATAAGCATGCAACCCATTCCCCTTCCAGTAGTATATTTTTTGGCACTAGAGTAATATGGATCAGATTCTAGGCCAGGATAATTAACACTACTTACATTAGAATTAGAATCTAACCATTTTGCTAATTCAAGAGCATTAGAAGTTTGTCTTTCTATTCTTAAACTTAGAGTTTCCAAACCCTGCAAAAGCAAGAAAGAATTAAAAGGACTTTGAGCTGATCCCCAGTCTCTGAGGCATTCAAGTCTTGCTCTTAACGCAAAAGCTATATTTCTGTTATCAGGTACTCCCAAAGATTTGCAGATATCACTTCCGAAACCAAAAGCGTCCCAATGAACGAGCCCATGATAAGCAGCGCTTGGCTCACTCATTAGTGGGAATTTACCATTTCCCCAATTAAAGGTTCCGGCATCAACAATAACCCCACCGATGCTTGTTCCATGTCCACCGATCCATTTAGTTGCACTTTCTACAACAACATCGGCTCCAAAATCGATTGGTCTTATTAAAGCACCACCAGCACCAAGAGTATTATCAACAATTAAAGGAATTCCGTTTTCCTTTGCCAAAGCAGAGAGTCCCTCAAAATCTGGAATGTTGAACCTAGGATTTCCCATTGACTCCACATATATTGCTTTTGTTTTATCATCAATTTTATTTCTAAAACTATCGATACTATCACCATCTGCAAATTTAACTTCTATTCCTAATCTTGGAAATTGCACTTTAAATTGATTGTAGGTCCCACCATATAGAAAAGATGTAGAGACAAAATTATCCCCTGCTGTCATGCAGTTCACGATTGCCAAGAATTGAGCAGCTTGACCTGAGGATGTTGCAAGTGCTGCCATTCCGCCCTCCAAAGCTGCCATTCTTTTTTCGAAGACATCTGTAGTGGGGTTCATAAGTCGAGTATAAATATTTCCAAATTCTTTTAATCCAAAAAGATTAGCTCCATGCTCGGCATTATCAAAGACATAGGAACTAGTTTGATAAATGGGTACTGCTCTAGAATTTGTAGTTGGATCAGGAACTTGGCCAGCATGTAACTGAAGCGTCTCGAACTTTTGGTTGCTCAAAATTTTTAAAATAATCCTATTATCTATTTAACTTAAAAAAGTCCAAAAAAAAAAAAA
>QCIJ01000022.1 GCA_003216755.1 Prochlorococcus sp. AG-402-K22
CCGCTGTCGGTGTAATTGTATAGGCTCCGGTTGTTCCATCTGCTGTTGTTGTTATTCCTGTAGTAACTCCGTCCACAAATAAAGTTACGGTGCTTCCCGCTTCCGCCACTCCCTCTATTACTGGAGTGGAATCATTGGTCAAGGATGTAGTTGTTGTGATTGATGGCTGAGCTGGGGCTGTTGTATCTTCATTACTAGCTTCAGTTTCAATTGGAAGTAGATTTTTAATATCTGTTATAGTTCCTGTGCTATCCGCTTTCGTTGAGATATAGCTGTTATTTCCCTGACTGTAGATCTTCAGTTCTGTATCATTTCCTCCAACTCCATCACTGTCATAATTCACTGTCACCTTACTGGTGTCGGTGATTGTCAGGTTGTCGTCATTAAAATCTAAGGTGCCGTCAAAGTTCAGAGTGATCTCATTTGTTGGCAAAAAGCTGGTCTCACTGTTTATGGCTCCGCTCGTCGCATCAGTAACAGAAATACTTGATACCAGCGTCATCGTTCCTGTCTGATTTGTATATACTCCGTTCGCTACATCCGCTGCACTTCCTGTAAGTGTGAATGTTCCGTTTAATGTGATCTCAACTTGAGCAGCAGAAATATCACTCGCTCCAGAAACACTTATCGGGGTTCCTCTGTAAACAACATTATTCGCTGTTATTATCAGTTCCTCAGGAGCTAAACCAGGAAAATCTAAGTTTCCACTTATTGTCTTAAAGTCAAACTCCAGTCCCGATAGCTGACTGCTGTAACCGGCCAGACTTGTTCCGCTTAAGCTTCCAAAGTTATTGGAAAGCTCAGTTACCAGATAATTGATTAATACGTTCTTATTAAATAGACCTATTCCCGTATCTACATCCGTTAGATCTGTTGTTCTCTCAAATTCATATACTGCGCTGGCACCGGATTCTGTTGAATCATTTGTAACCGCTACTGTTATTGTCTGCTCTTCACTTGGTTGATTATTATCATCACGCGCTGTCACCTTCACTTCATAGGTGTTATTTGATCCTATATCTACCGGTGTCTCATAATCTGGAGTAAAGGAGAAACTTAATGCTCCGCTGGAACTGATATCAAATGCTGCCTCATCCGCTCCGCCTGTAATTGACCAGGTAACATTTTCGTTCGCTGTTAAGGTCGCTATCGCAGTTGTTCCTTCCAATACCGAGTAGCTGCTCGCACTTGTAATGTCGGGTGCTGTTGTATCTGATGCGCTCGAGACATTATCAATACTGGTTATCGTTCCTGATACCGCTTTCGTTGAGATATAGCTGTTATTTCCCTGACTGTAGATCTTCAGTTCTGTATCATTTCCTCCAACTCCATCACTGTCATAATTCACTGTCACCTTACTGGTGTCGGTGATTGTCAGGTTGTCGTCATTAAAATCTAAGGTGCCGTCAAAGTTCAGAGTGATCTCATTTGTTGGCAAAAAGCTGGTCTCACTGTTTATGGCTCCGCTCGTCGCATCAGTAACAGAAATACTTGATACCAGCGTCATCGTTCCTGTCTGATTTGTATATACTCCGTTCGCTACATCCGCTGCACTTCCTGTAAGTGTGAATGTTCCGTTTAATGTGATCTCAACTTGAGCAGCAGAAATATCACTCGCTCCAGAAACACTTATCGGGGTTCCTCTGTAAACAACATTATTCGCTGTTATTATCAGTTCCTCAGGAGCTAAACCAGGAAAATCTAAGTTTCCACTTATTGTCTTAAAGTCAAACTCCAGTCCCGATAGCTGACTGCTGTAACCGGCCAGACTTGTTCCGCTTAAGCTTCCAAAGTTATTGGAAAGCTCAGTTACCAGATAATTGATTAATACGTTCTTATTAAATAGACCTATTCCCGTATCTACATCCGTTAGATCTGTTGTTCTCTCAAATTCATATACTGCGCTGGCACCGGATTCTGTTGAATCATTTGTAACCGCTACTGTTATTGTCTGCTCTTCACTTGGTTGATTATTATCATCACGCGCTGTCACCTTCACTTCATAGGTGTTATTTGATCCTATATCTACCGGTGTCTCATAATCTGGAGTAAAGGAGAAACTTAATGCTCCGCTGGAACTGATATCAAATGCTGCCTCATCCGCTCCGCCTGTAATTGACCAGGTAACATTTTCGTTCGCTGTTAAGGTCGCTATCGCAGTTGTTCCTTCCTTTACAAAGAAATCTACACTGCTTGTATCCGATGATGAAATTGAAGAAGGGCTAATTATTTTAGAACTGCTTAAAACACCCTCAAAATAAGAGGAAGTATCATATGAATTGTTTCCTAAGGAAGTTATCTGTAATTGAGAGTCATTAGCAGAGCCAATATTCCTACTATCATAATCAATAGTTATTGCTGAGGTATCTTGGATAGAAATAGTATCTTTGTCAAAATCTAAACTTCCACTTGAAGTTAAAGTTATAGTGGAGTAAGGAAGAAAGTTGTTTGCAGTAATTGGGGATACTCCAGATCGGATTAATGAAATAGACGATCCCAAAGTAAAAGTACCCGTCTGATCAGTGTAAATTCCCATAGCTACATCATCAGCGCTTCCAATTAGACTAAATAAACCATTTAAACTAATTTCTATCTCTATTGCTTCGAAACCATCTAGGGCATTCAGAGGGACACCTTTGTATAAAACATTATTAGCAGTAACGTTTAAAGATGTCGCCGTAAATCCTGACATGTCAAGGGATCCGCTTATAGTTTTAAAGTTAAACTCTAAAGATTCCAAGTGGCTTATATAGGGTTCTAAATCAGTTCCAGCTAAATTTGCGAAATTGTCAGATAACTGACTTACCAGGTAGTTAATTAATACATTTTTATCAAATAACCCAATGTTAGTTGCTTTACTTAAATCGGTTGATCTCTCAAAAACAAATGAATCTATAGTATTAAAATCGGAACTCATAAAAGGATGAGTGGTACAAAAATAAGTTATGTCTTCTGTACTTCCTTCGAAATCTTGATTAAAGGTGAGTTTAAAAGATTCACTTCCGATAATTCCAGAAGTAGGAGTTCCATCACCAGTTAATGTAATGTTTGAATTACTACTGTTTCCATATCCTTGATTGCCAATATAAAATGGATGGATAGACTCGTTGTTAAGCCTTTTAAAAATATATTCTTTACTTGTATTTAATTTAAGATTAGATAATAGATTGGAACCTGATGAGTCGGAATAAAAGTTAAAATATGGAGTTGAAGATAGAGATTGAACGTAAATGTATATCGGAGTAGATTCTTCTCGTTCGTAACTAGAACTTAAATTTCCGTTCCAATTTTGGACTGCTTTTGGATGAACTATGTGATTAATATTAAACTTATTTCCATAATTATCAAATATGCATGGATTTTCTCTTGAAATAATATCTTCGCTACAAAAGACATTTGCACCTGTTAATTCTGAAAATAGGCTAATTATATTTTTATTTTTACCGATTTCACAAGACCATAAATATAAATTTTGAATTTTCCAAGATTTGAGATAATCTGCATTTGCTATTAATGTTTTCTCGTCGATAATTTCCCCAGCAAGAAAGATACCTTGTTTAGAACCGTGAGCAAATATATGTAAATCTCTAACCTTTTTTGATTGAATTGACTTCAGTAAAAGTAAAAAAATATCTTTAATAGGAGAACTAGAAATCCCTAAAGTAAATGGCTTAGAATTGAAATTAAATATTTTTTGGTGTTGTAAAATTGAATCAGATATTATTAAAGATTTTTGAAGATTTAAATTATATTGATACTCTAATAAGTCTAAATAATCATTGCTGTTCACAATGGTTGAGGGCGATTTATTTAAATCTTTAGAAATAAATTTCAAAACCTTCATTTACTGTGGTACTTTGTGATTATAGTAGCGTTTTTTTTAATAGTATCAGATAATTTGTTTTAATGTCACTACTTAAATTTGCAAAAATATACATGTTTAAGTATTTAAAATTTTCAGTTTTTATAATATGCTTTTTTTTTGTTTCAAAAAGTTCCCTTCTATCAAAAGAAAAGAACTTTAACTCTAACTTTTTAGGAAGTAAACATATCAATTTATATGAGGAGAATTTATCTTCTGAACTTCATATAACCACCAGAGAAAAATCCCCTCTTCTTATCCAAAATACAAGGCCTGTTAAACAACAATTTAATAACAAAGTTTTTATTACATTAGAAGGGGAAAACGCAAACTTACTTTATGCCAAGGAATTGGAGGAAGGCTCAAATTTATGGCTAATTGATTGGATTAATCAGCCTGACTTCAATAAACCTTTAGGTGGCATAAATAAAAACTCTAATAACTATAAAGCAATAATTAAAATCAAAAATTCTTTAGGTGAAATAAAAAAAATTAACTTATCTATTGACGTTGTTAATATTGAAAAAAAAATCGAAACTGAACTAACAAATTTGAATTCGATTATTCTTGAAAATAAAGAAAGATTTTCAAATAATGAGCCACATCTAACTTCAGAATTAAGAATTGTCACTAAAGAGCATTCTCCACTTTTGCTAGAAAATCAACTGCCAGTAAAGCAAGAATTTAATGATAAAGTTTTAATTTCAATAAAAGGAGAAGATGGGGATTTATTTTACGCAAAGGAAGTAGAAGAAAAATCAAATTTATGGCATATTGATTGGATTAGACATCCAGATTTTGAAAACCCTTTGGGAGGGATCAATAATAATTCAAACAATTACAAAGCTTTAATCAAAATTAAAGATTCATCTGAAAATATTAAAACTATTAAACTATTTGTTGATGTTGTTGATATTGATGAGAATCTCGAAACAGCCCTAAAAAAATCTTATAAAGATGACAATGAAATGATCCTCAATAATAGTACTAGAATTCCAAGAAAAAAGAAAAACCTTTTTTCTTTAGATGGGCTTTCATTAGGATTTGCAGAAAAAGGCGGCTACTTTGGAATTGCTAAAGATATTAGAGAAAAAAATCAGTTTGAAATAGGATATAATTACTTAGATCTCGATATAAGCAGATTTTTTACAACTAATAGTAAAGTTAAAATAAAGAATTCATCCTTTAAATTTGCTTTAAGAAGATTTTTCACAAAGAAAATTAATAAAGAAGGATTCTATTTAGAAGGAAGCGGAGATTTATCAAAGCTAGATATTTCTAGCAAATATTCATTAACCAATGAAGATTCTAGTTTTGGATCTTTATCAGTATCTTGTTCAGCATGTGGAAATCTCTATGTGAATTTAGAAGATAAATATAATCTTATACCTTCTATATCTCTGGGATACAGAAGAAGCATAACCAAAAGATTGAATTTGGATTTAAAAACTGGTTTGCAATATATTAATATTCCTAGTTTTAAATGGGAGGCAATTCAACAAGATGGAACAACATATTATCCCCCATTTATATTTAGCAGAATAGAAAATGAGGCAAACTATGAAGTAGAAATATTGAATAATAAGCTAGAAAGTATACCGAAAATTTTACCAACTATTGGTGTAAATTTAATTTATAAATTTTGATTTATTATGTTTCCTCTTTAATAGGTTCAACATTCTCTAACTTTGCTTTAAGTTCGTTTACTAAAGAAGTTCTTCCAGTTACCAAAACTCTCAAAGTATCTTCGTAGAACTTTATTTGAGCGTCGGAGACTCTTAAACCCGTCAAAACTTTTTTTGTTTCATCCTCCAAGGAATTAATGTCATATTTTTTGTTATCAAAACTTAAGATTGCTTGTTTTTCTTTTGTTTCTTCGGGCATGATTTAATTAATTTTTCATAGAATATCATAATTAAAATATCATTTATTATTTCCATTCCAATAAAGTTAGGGTTTGAAGATCTTTATAATTTTCATCTAATTTATAATTAAATAAGAATTATCTTAAATATCTTAAAATTAGTTAAAGAAATATTTATATCCTTTAATAAATAAGATAGTTTTTTTTTAATATTTAATATTTAATATTCAGAATTTTTAGAAAATTAACATTAAAAAAGCTATGATGTATGAGGAATATTTTAGAAATGTTTTCAGATCATTTATCTTCGTTTTCAAATTTTTTAATTGAAAAGACTAGTTTGTGTAATACATACTTAATACCAGGACAAAAATTTGATAAACTTTTGAATTGGTATGGTAAGGAAAGGCTCAAATCATTTAAAAATATATCTATATATTCACCCAACTTTACAGATTTAGATGAAAGAGATCCATATTATGAACATATGATTTTGTGGGATCCCATAAAACTTCAAATAATTGGAGGACAACGTTTTAAATTTAGCGTTGATAACTATGACTCTAAGAACTCTTTTTTGGAGCATTATCATGAGGGAGTATATAGTCATCTAAAACAAAAGAATTTACCATTTGCAGAAATAGGTCGAACTTTCATAATGCCCGATTATCAAAATAGTAAAGAATTATGGTTTAAGGAACTAATAAGAGGTTTTGTAAGAATCCCTGAATCCAAGGGTATTAATTTGGCATTAGGTTTAATTTCATTTAATCATTTTGAATTAAAAAAAGATACTCCTGGATTATTTATTAATTGCCTAGAAAACTCTTTTTTCAGAGGTTTCTTGGAAATCCCCTCCAAATGTTTAATAAATCTGAAGATTTTTGATAATGCCCGAAAAGATTTAAAGTGGGATAAATTCCATTTAGGGGATCTCGAAAAAAAAATAATAGAGATAGATAATTCTTTTAAACTTCCAGAAGTGATTAAGCCCTATAGAGCATTTTGTTCTGTTGAATACGAAGGTTATTCTTTAGCTGAAGATTATAATAAAATTTATCAACTTCTTTTTTCAGGTCAATCAAAAAATATAGGAAAGAGACAAAGGATGAGATTAAAACCCTATTACGGTATGAAAACTTGGTTGAATAATTAAAGAATCTATATATTTAAGCAAACTTTTGTTAATTTAGAATTTAAATTTGTGTTTCAAAAATATCTACATTTAGAAAGAAATTTTAATATTAAAAAGTTTTATATTAATTAAATTTAAAAAAATAATCTATTAATTCCACAAAATGATTAAGAACGTTATTATTTAAAAAATGTTTTATTAATGATCAAAAATATTTTCAAAAAATTCAAAAATAGTCTTTCAACAAAAAAAAGTGATCATAAACAAACTCTATTTGTAAAACCAAATTTCAGAAATGAATTGGAACTTTTAAAAAATAAATCTAAGGTTATTAGATTTGATGGGAATAATTATGATTCAAACTTTATTGATAAAGAAACCCTAAACATTTATAATCTATTAGAGAAAAGCAATTCTAAAATTAATTTCTTTGAGGATCTTCTCGCGAACCTGAAAATAGATAGGAACAAAAAGATATTAAAGCTCAAGCATAAGCTTCAAGAAGAAAAATCAATCTCTTAAAAATCTTACATTTATAATTTATTATTCAAGTTTCTAAAGAACCTAATTACTAACAAGTACGAATTTCTGAGAAAATTTTCTTACAGACGAATAATCCAATTTATTTTTTATTTTTTTGTAGAAAGTATCCCAATTTGATTGCTTTATTAATTCACCTTCAATATTTGCTTTTCCATAAGCGTTGTAACTTAAAAACAAATCAAAAATAGTTGTATCTTCTGATGGTTTAGGTGATTCACTATTAGATCCAAATGATATTGTAACTGCTTGTTTAAGTGTTTTCCATGCCGCATCACACACAATAATAATTTGTATCTTTACAGGATCGGAATTACCTTAAACGCCAATAATTAATCTAATAAAGAATAAAAATTCCTTACTTTTCAATCATTATAAAACCTATTCAAATCTTAGAAACTTAAGGACTTTAGTGACTCTCAACTAATTTTTAATAAGGATAACCAAGTCTTAAATTACCTTCCTTATCTCTTTAAACTTCTTCTTCTAAACGTCCACGATTAAATTTATTATCTTTGAAAAAAGATGTGTAACAATTTCCGCAGCTCCATTTTCGTTCAACTAGATAATCTGGAATGCAACAAATATGTGGCGGAGCTACGTCAAAATATTCATCTTTAATTCTTAAAAATAAATCTTTTGCGTTTTATAGTTTTGGACTTTTTTCTAAAAATCTATAAGCTAATTCAACACTTTTTATAAGGTCTTAAAGTGTGGTTGATCTTTTATTAATTGTGCTATCTAAAAATGCTTTTTCATTAGCAGGCCAACCTTTTAATTGAAACTAAATTTCTAATGCATATTGTTATTGATTAGAGAATTTTTTATAAGTTTCTTTAAAGAATCGCTATTGAGATTCATGAAATCTTTTATCTCACAAATCGCATTTAAGATTTTCACTTCTCGTCTACAACCAATATTCGCAAGGAGAGTATTTTATGACGTTTTCATCATTTTTATCTATTTGTATAATCATCTTGCCGCCAACCCTCTTCCTATTAAATTCAACCCTTTTCGGTAAATAATTGCCGCGAATATCGGCTTTTAAACTTTTTACCCAATCGAGAGTCGTTGCCATAAATTAACTTTCATTAATAATCCCATTCTGAAAACTCTCCAGTTTCAGGATTAAGCCAACCCATTTACTTTCTAAATCTATCTTTATAGACACCTTTACTATTAGGACTTTCTAAATAGTCTTGGTATTCTTGTGCTAAATATCTAGAAACACTATGTGGCTGATTGATAAATCCCCACTTTTTTGAGATAGATTCGCATTTTTTATTCTTTAAATAATACTCTGCAAAACGTTTTCATCATATTCTTTATCAGGCTTGGGGAGATGATCCCAATTTCCATAGAGATCTAATGGGTTTTGCTCTGTTGAATCATTATAAAGATCTTACAGAAAACTCATAAATTTAGCTTTCCACCAATAAGCTGTCCATTCAGCAGAGCCTACTACGACTCTTTCTCCTTCAATTACTGCCTGTCTAGGCTTATCTTTGTATTTGTTTAATTCGGACATGGGGTGATTTCTCCATAATTTTGAAAAAATCACTTTTTACCCTCTCCATGATTATCAACAAGTCCAAGTGATCACATACAAGATAGACCAATATAACTGAGCTTGCAACTGCAAATACCCTACTAATAATGAAAAACTTTAGAACACACCATCAAAACACGCCATTTCATGTGTCTCATCCTTCAAGAATCCAGTGGAGCCAAGCGGACTCGAACCGCTGACCCCCTGCATGCCATGCAGGTGCTCTACCAGCTGAGCTATGGCCCCACGACAAGTTTTTTCTAGTTATACCAATCGATTTGAGTGAGACTCACCTGTCCAAGTGTCAAAGTTGTCATATGTTGCCCGTTGCTGTCATACCCAATTCTGCGCAATAATCTGCGCAAGATTGATTTACAAAAGGTAATGGCCAATAGGGAAGATGAGTGGATCCAAATTCTGCGCAAAAACATTCGATTGTTTAATGGCAAAGGATGGAGTATTCGAGGCATTAAGTCTGGCAAACTAAAAAAGCTTCAAATAACTCACAGGATCGATGATGGTTTACAACATGAAAACCCTCGAGAATCAATCCTAACATCTATCGAATTTGTACAACAAAATTCTCCAGACATACAAACATTAATTAAAGACTTACATGATTTAATTAACGAAAGAAAAGTATCTTTAGTAGAGGCTTATAAGATCACTACAGGTAATAGTGAAAGTAAAATTAAAACAAAAAGTTTAGGTGGTTGGATTGCTCACGCAAAAGCTTATAAAGAAACTAAAAGTGATAGAAGAGAATCTACATTAAAGGACCTTAATTTTCGTCTTGAGTTGGCTTGTAATGTACTTAATGCACAACCAAAACCAAGAAACTCAAAAGACTTTTATTTGAAATTAAAAAAACAATATTTTGATAAAGCTAAGAAACCAAATGGTGAAATTAAGAATCCAAAAGGTGGAAATGGGAGACTCAGAATATGTAATGATATTGCTGCATTTTTAAAATATTCTGTTTTAGAAAAAGGAGAAAATACAAGATGGCTAGCTCCTGATTCAACTTGGAGAAGAGAAAATATTATTCAAACAAATGACAAAGACAATGAACCAAAGGTTCCTTTGAAAAGCCAAGAACTTGTTAATTTTATGAACATCCTTGAGAAAGAAGGTAAGCATAGTTTTCGATTAGTAGTTGGGCTTATGGGTTGCTTTGGACTTAGACCCGCAGAGATTGGAGCTATGTATCCTGAACGAGGAGTATTGAAGATTGGAACAGTAAAAAGAAATAAACAATCAATGCAAAAGAAAAAATCACCGCCTAAAAAAGTAAGTGCAGTTGACCCCGAAGGACTCGAAGGTGAGGGTAATAAATTAGTTATGAGATATGAAATGGGTGAACTACAACTTCCACTTGCTGTAAAAAATGCAATCGCAACAGGAAACTATAAAAAAGTTGGAAATGCTATTCGCCAAATTTGGAATAGACATTGGTATATAAAACAATTAAATAAAAATAGAAAAAAAGGTGAAAGATATGTACCTTATTCTTGCAGGCATGGGTTTAGTTACAGACTTCATTGTGAAGTTGAAAATAGATTTGATGTAAGAGAAATAGCAAAATTAATGCGACATAAACCAAAAACTCATATGGAAAATTACAACGAGTGGGTTGATGAAGAATCACTAGAAATATTAATCAAAAATATTAGATACCGTTCACCTGTGGCGGCTTAGGACAACTAGGTACGAAAAAGTTGTCATAGGTACATCCTTGACATTAAAAATTAAGTCATCATAATTTATATCAACAGCCTTAAGTAAGCTGTTACCCAGAGATGGGAAAATCTCGCTTCGGGATCTTGCCGAATTAGTTTCTTACCCCCTTAGAGAAACTAAAGACGCCCGTTTCGCTTAAACCAACCAAACAAGCAAAACACCAAATTCCCCTATTTCAAAAGCAAATTTTTCACATCTAAAATCATGACAACCTGGGTAACAACCTCTGAAGCTGCAAAGCTATGCCATTGCCATCCAAGAACTCTTAAACGTAAAAGAGATATAGAAGGTGGATTTTTAATTAATATGCGCCATTGGCGTTTTGGGACTTCTCCAGGAAGTTCAATTATGTGGGATATAGATTATGTAATTAAAGAATTTAACTATCGAGGTTATATGGCTGCCGATAAGTTAAAAGACAAATTTAATAAAGCAAAAACTGCAGAGGAAGTTGCAGATTTAATAGGAGCATAAATAAAAATGCCCCATAAAAATACAGGGCATTCTGGCAATTCTAATCCCAGTTTACCTGAGTACCTTCATAACAGGAAGGTTATTAAATCCTTTAAACATATTGATAACCCTGAACTAAGACTTTTTAGACAAAAGCTAGTTGCGCAGAAAGTTGCGCAGGTGTGGTACGTTCGTATTCAAATTGCAAGAAAACATAGATTAGCTTGGTTCCTTGAAAGCACTATCAAGAGTATGGAAAAAACTTATAAAGAATGGAGGTTAAAAGGTGCAAACTAGCTCAACTAATTTTGAATATGGATACGATATCAATGCTCAACAAATTGCAGACAATGCAAAATATGAATTAATGCAAGAGCATAAAAAAGGTAGAAAATTTATATTGAATCAAAAGAAAAAAGTAAAAGCAGAAAAGGAAGAAAAAAAACTTAATTATATTGTTGAAGGTTTCACAAAAAAGAAAACAAAATTAGAAAAAGAAATAGAAATTTTATTGGAATCAGATTGTCCAATTAAGACACAAGATCGGATTATTTATTTAAGAGAATTTTGTAGAAAAAATAATTTAGGTTTAAAGGACGATGATATAAGAAATGCTTTATGGGAAGCAAGATCAAAAAAGAATGGCGTTATTGAATCTTTTACACCAGATACTCCAATAGAGGTTGTTGATGATAATTGGGTATGGGATGGTTTGATTATGAAATCAGATTCCAACCTATTAAGTGCGAGGGCAAAAACAGGAAAAACTACTTTAATGGTTGAATTTATAGGTAAATGGTCAAGAGGTGTTGTTGATGAATTTTTAGGAAAAAAATTTACTGGTAAATGCCCACCTGTAATTATTGTTGGTACAGATATGCCAGCAAATCGTTGGATGAAATTATTAAATAAATTTGGTTTAGCTCAAATAAATAATGATGGAAAATATTCTGTTATTGATCCAATTAAAAATTTATATACATTAGATAATCCATTACATTTAGATCAAAAAGGATTAGCAACTATTGCTGATTTAGTTTCTAACTATGATGAATCATTTTTACTTTTAGATTCTTACCAAAGGTGTTTACCAAAAGGAATACAAGAAAATTCAAATAATTTTTCTGATCCTTTCCAAGATTTGCAAGAAATAATAAGTCCACATAATTGCACTTTGTTGGTCATTCATCACTCAGGTAAACAGCGTTCAAATAGTGCTGTAGATAGTGCAAGAGGTCATTCATCATTAACTGATTCACCAAGTCAATGTTTGGATTTGAAGTACTTAAATCGGCATGAGGATTTGCAAGATAAACGAATTATTTTGAGTACAGATGGAAGGGGTGAGGGTTCAAATTTAATTATCAAACAGGAGGACACAGGTTGGATATTAGAAGGTAATTTTGAAGAAGTTATGGACCAAGAAAAACATAGAAAAACAATAGAAAGTTTAATTGAAAGGCAACAGGATATTTATAAATTGGTTGAAGAAAGAACTAATAAAAATATGTATACAACTTATGTTGAAGCTGCAGCAATTTTGGATGATGAAGTTGAAGATAAAGATAGACAAGCTAGAGCAACACTCGAACAGTTGGTAAAAAAGAAATTACTGAAAACTAACAAAGTAATAACTGATAAAGAAAGTAGAGGCAAAAGATATTGGACTACCTAAAACAACAAGGAGACTTGGGAGAGTAAGGATACGATTATTTACGACAGTATCGTATCTATGTCTTAAAAAAACCTCTCCTTACTTTCCTATCTCTCCTTAAATTTAATTTATATTGCTTTCAAATTCAGGCCTAATTTTAATGAGTTTGGAAATTTCTAATTCAAGTTCCTCTTCGGAATTAAAACCTAAATCATCGTAGGATTCCAAACCTAATGAAGTTTCTTTTTTTAAAGTTATTTCCATTTTTTTGTAAATTAACAGCTTAATACTAGATTTTTAAAATTCAAAGCAAAAGCCTTAGTTGTTGATCCAACACTTACTAACTTGCCCTGCTTTTAAAATACTGAACCCATACAATAAGAATGCAAACTTAATAACAATAAGGTTGAAGCACCAAAATAATAGACAAGAAACCATTTAATAAAAGAATTATTATTAGATTTTTTCTTATAAAAAGTATTTAATAAATTTGATAAATAAGGTGTTTTATTAAGTGAGAGCTTTAAAGTTTTCATAACGGTTTATTTTTAATCAAACAAATATATGATATTTATGCAAGCATTATTACTTAAAAAAAGTGGTAAACTGCACCAAAACTTTCTTGAATACCTTATAAACATGCAGGTATTCATTTATATCAAAATAATATTAATAGCTAATTTAGTATTCATAATTAGATTCGCTTATGCGCAGAATTTTGCGCATAAGTTAAAATAAAAGTATGGATGCATTAGATGTTTACACCAAAATTAATATTCGAGACTATCTAGCAAGACCTGAAGAAAAGTACGATAAAGAATATTCAAAAGAAAGACAAGAAATTAGAAAGTATATTCGCAAAGATGATCTAAAGGCTAAACAAGGCCATCCCAACGGACAACTTGATTGGGGTTATCTTTTACGAATGGCCGATAGTTTTTAAAAATTGAGAGTCGATCTACAATAAGGGGTAATTAGCTCCTTCTTTTATTCCATGAACATTAAATTTCTAGATAAATTTTGTAGATTACTAGTAGTTCCTTTAATATTGATAGTTCCTCTTGAATCTAAAGCAGAAAAATTGGACTCTAACTTCTGGTTCTCTTATGGTTTTGGAGCAGGAATAAGTGGGACGCTTTGTGATCAAGTAGATGCGGGGATGATAACTGACATTGAGGCAAAGATGTTTACCTCTAATTTCGAAGAAAGTATGGAGGATCCAGAAACTGCAAAGTCTTATAATTTAAACGCTTTAGCTAAAGGGTTTAATGATGTTGTTCCAGAATTTGAAAATTGTAAAATCAAATTTAATTGATTTTTAAAGATAAATTAAGAAATAAAT
>QCIJ01000023.1 GCA_003216755.1 Prochlorococcus sp. AG-402-K22
TATTTATAGGTCTTGGGAAAGGGGATAAATTTTTACCTAAGTCTTTAATTGAAACTAACATTATTATGAAAGCGATTATGATAATTAAAATACCCAGGAAATAAGAAAAAGGACTTGCTTGAATTATTTGTTTTTGAGGAAGAAATTCCCATTGAAAAAAATGGAGACTAATAATAAAGAACTGTAAAAAAACAAGCATAAGATCATAAGCAGCTTTAAAAAAATTTTTTAACTGAAATTTAGACATTATTTATTTTTTTAATGCTTTAATTAGAGGACCATATAATCTGAATGATAATTGATCGAAATTATTATTTCCAAGAAACAAATCTGGTTCTTTTTCATTACCAAAACACATTTTCATTTCGATATTATCTCTTTCTCCTTTAGAAAAATTTTTATTACCAATCCATTTATCTGTAAAAGCTTTTTTTTCATTTTTTGATTTTATTTTTGCTTCTATATATTTATAAGTGCTTTCTGGTGGGAGAGGTAAACATTTTTCAGAATAATTTTTAAAAATATTTATGTACTCCTCCAAAATTAGATTTGATTCAGTTACTCCCGGTGATTGAATAATTTGCGATTTATAATTATTTTCTGTTCTAAAAATTACTTTAGTCCTTTTTATATTCTTCTTTAAGGAAGAAATAAAGAGTAATTTTATCCAAGCCTCAGTCAAACTACTTAAACTTAATTTCTTATTAATTAATTCAATTACGGTGTCATCAGCGATTAAATATTCTTCTTTATTCGCATTTAATTTAACATAGATTTTATTAATCTTATTATATTGACTCAAACTTGCAGATAGACTGCTTAATAACTCTTTGATTTCTTTTTCTTTTGTAAAAATACTATTTTTGGGCATAATAATACCATTTTCAGCCAATTGATCATTAATATTTAATTCATTTAAATCATCAATAATATTATGATTATCAATCTCTACCTGCTGGATTATTTTTGTAATTAGTTGCGACTTTTGCAAATTACTTACATACTCCTCATCTGGATGGTGAATAAATATTTCCTTGGGAGAGATATTGTTTTTATTAAGCCAATATTTTTGTGGAGTCTTGAACCAATAAATCAATTCTGATAATTTGTAATTTTTAATATCAGATTTTTTTTCATTCCAATTTATATCTTCTATTAAAGAATAATTACTTTTAACAATCTTAGATTTATCAAGATCAATTATTTCATTTTTATTTAAATCAGAATTTTTAATTATTAGTTCTCTTTGGCCTTGTTTTAAAAAACTATCAAAAAAAGAAATTAACTCTTTTATAGGAAAAGAAATATCTAATTTTTTATTGTCTTTATCATTTTTTACCCAAGTAACTATAAATTTATCTCTACAGGCAATTAACAACTCCAGAAATGCATATTTCTGTCTTTCAAAACCAGATGGATCACCCAATTGATAGTTGTTTTTTAATAAATTAATATTCTCAATCTTTGGTAATTTTGGATAATAAACACTATTCATGTCTATTAGGAAGATAACCTTATGTGGAATATGCCTTGAATTCTCAATATCACTTACTAGGATCTTATTGAGGCGTGATTTGCTTTGATATTTAGCTTTATTTATGCAAGAAATTAATATTTCTCTAAAAACTTTTAACAAGATAAGATCATCCGGTATTAAAGGTATTGCCTGATTATCAAGAATTCTATTTATTTCACTTGTTTCTAAATTGAAATTTGCATTATAATCACCAATACTTTTTAATATAAACTTTATCTTTTCAACCCAACCCGAGTAAGAAAAAGATCCCCTTATCAAATTAATATATTTTTTTAAATGAAGTAATATTTTAACCCATTTATTCAAATCCAAACTTATATTTTTATAGCTAAATGGTTTCAAATTAAAAGTACTTAAATTGACTTCTTTGTCATAAATTAAGCCTAAAGTAATTCTATTTATACACCAATCTAGGGTATTTTTCTCTTCACCTAATCTTTCATTATCATCTAATCCCCAATGAAAGCCAACTTTGGTAAGTAAGAAAATAATTTCATCTTTCTCAGTAATATTAAAATCAAAAATGTTCTGAGTTACTTTTTTCGAAAGAATATAATCTATTTTTTCAAGTGTAGTTTTTTCAGTTGCTATTTCAGTGATGTCAATTAGAAATTCATAAATGCTTGAAGAGTCATGATTATCCTCATCAATAAAAAAATAAGGTATCTTTTCACCATTAATTAACTGATTATTAAAGATGTACCTTAGATAAGGCTTAATTAGATTAGTTTGTGGAGATAAAACAGCAATATCACTATATTTAATATTCTCGGAAGAATTTATTATTTCTATAATTTTATTTCTTAAATATTCAAATTGACTATTCTGATTCAAATGCTCAAAAAGTAATATTGAATCATCCCTTTTATTTACTATAAAATCATTGCTATTATTATCAATTAGTCTTTTTTGTATTTGATTAAGAAGAGGAATATCTTTCTTCTGATAAAAATTATTTGTTGGATCAATATAAATTAGATTATTTTTTAAATTTATACCTTCTGTATAAATATTTTCATCAATTAATTTCTGAAAGTTTGCTCCAAATTTACCAAATATTTTCTCTATATTTGTATTATTTATATTATATTTACTATCATTATCATCAAATTCCAACTCACCTTCAAGATAATTTATTCTATTCCATAAATCTTCTCCAGCAGATAATAAATATAAATTTACCTTAGTAAATTTTGAAAGTTCTGAATAAAAATTAATATGTAGTTTAGATAAGTTATTATCGGAAAAAATATAAATTTGATTTGGTACTTTAATTGGAAAGTTTTTAATTTTTCTTAAATTCTTTATTACTTCAATCATGTATAAACATGATGGCTTTTCAGATATCTTTTCCTCTAATAATTTATATAAAATAGGTTGCCAAAATTGATCTGAATTTAAATTCTTAAATAGATTAGGTGAATTAATTTCATATCTATTCCATTGAGCAATCATTTCAGGTCTAAAAATCAGATAATCAATAAAATTATTCGTGATCTTTTTTGTCAGATTATATATATCTCCATCAATTGTCTTTTTATTATCCAAATATTTATTAATCCAATTTCTAAGCGGAAATGATTCTTTAAAGCTATTTAATTTTTCCAAGGAATCAATAATGCCCCATTTAATTGACTCAAAATTCCATGCGCTCATATCAATTGCAGGGAAAAAATTTGTCAATAAGGATTCTGTATATGTTGATATTGTCTTTAATTCATAAAGAGCACTTATTTTGTTTTTTATAGTTATTTGTTCACGTAACCAATTCCCTAAAAAATAATTGGGGACTACTATTTCTAATTTCTCATTTATAGACGGAGGGCATATTTTTAATTCCTTTGCTAAGAGCTCACTAATTACTTCAATTTTATTTGACTTATAGAGATTGAGCAATTTACTGGATGGTTATATTACTCAACTTTAAATGGATCAGTTATTTCTGCATTAGGACATTCGAATTCCCCCACAGCAACAAACTCTAAACGAAGCTTTAAGAAAGTTATAAATTTTTTATCGGTCGATAAAACTGCTGCTGGGGGGGATGGAATCTTTGCTGCCAGATCAGCAAATTGATTAGTTTGCAAAAAAGTTGGATTTTTTAAAAGCCAGAAATCTATTTCTTTTTTATTTTCTTTGTAGTTCCTCTCTCTTTCTCTCAAAATTTCTTCAAGTGGTTCTTCAACTGTTAAAAACTTTTCACTTGCCGCAACGAAAAAATATGTTGTCATTTTGAAATTTAATTGGATGTAATAAGTGACTTCATTTCACGAACAGACTTTTCTAATCCTACCGCTAAAGCCCTTGCAACAATACTATGACCTATGTTTAACTCGTTCATATTGTTAATTGCTGCAATTTTTTTTACATTATTGTAATTAAGGCCATGACCAGCATTAATAACTAATCCAAGGTCATTGGCTAAATGTGTAGACTCTATAATACTTTGGAGCTCTTCATCTTGATCTTGACCAGTTAGTTCGGCATATTTGCCAGTATGTAATTCTATAGAGTTAAATCCTATTTCTTTAGAATAATTTATCTGCTCAACAAGAGGATCAATAAATGCACTCACTTCTATATTTGAACCTTTTAAATTCTCAACAAAATTCTTAAGATAATTAACATTACTTTTTAAATCTAAACCTCCTTCTGTAGTAACTTCCTCTCTTTTCTCAGGTACTAGCGTTACGTAATCTGGGAGAAGTTTTTTAGCAATTTCCAACATTTCTTCTGTAGCAGCCATCTCTAAATTTAGTTTTGTTTTTATAGTTTCTTTCAAAAGGAATACGTCCCTATCTTGTATATGTCTCCTATCTTCTCTTAGATGAACTGTGATTGAATCTGCTCCTCCTAATTCAGCTAAAAAAGCAAATTGTACAGGGTCAGGCTCTATAGTTTTTCTTGCTTGCCTTACATTTGCAATATGGTCAATGTTTACTCCCAAAGTAGTCATAATTTAAAAATCTTATTTTAGACAATCTAGTAACCGCCCAATAATAGCTAATAAAAAATTACAAACACTTAAATTATTAATATATAGTTAATTGAATTTGAAGAAAAAATCCGTAGATATTTTTTATAAAATCAACCCATTATTGGGATTCCTAGCAATGTTCTTTACTCAGGACATTCTTTTAAGATTTTTTTTTAGTAAAAAGAAAATAATTAATAATGGGTTTTCGATCCCTACAAATTCCTCTATTATTTTGGCTCCAACCCATAGATCAAGATGGGATGGCTTAATCCTGACGATGGCAATGGGCAGAAGAGTAACCAACAGAGATTGTAGGTTTATGGTTACTAAATCCGAAATGAGAGGGATACAAGGTTGGTTTTTAAAAAGACTTGGTTGTTTTTCTATAAATCAACTTTCACCTTCTCTCTCAGCATTAAGATATGCAATTAACCTTATAGAAAAAGGGGAACAATTAGTTGTTTTCCCTGAAGGGAAAATTAATAGATACGGTAAAAAGTTAGTTCTTAAAGAAGGTTTATACAGATTAGCGCTATTAGCTACAAAAAAAACAGAATCTATTACTATACTTCCCATCGGAATTGCCTATAGCGAAGTATCTCCGAAATTTAGGGGTGAATTTTGTTTATCATTTGGACGGCCGATTGTAATGAATGATTATTTAAAAACAACTATTGAAGAATTTAATAAATTTCTAAATAAAAAAATGACCACTCAGGAAGAAATAGCATTAAAGAATGTCGGTAGATGAATCCGTAATAAGTTAGTATTAACCTTAATAAATCAATGAGAATATGAAATTCTTAAAATTAATCTCAATTCTATTAATATTTTTTGGAAATATTCCATTTAAAAATTTAGTTCATGCAGAAGTTAAGAATCCCAAAGAATATAAAGTGCTTTCAAATGACAGTAAAAAACTATCTATCTCAAACGTAGAGTATTACTTAAAACAAGGCGATAAGTTTATAAAAAATGGTGATTTTGATAAAGCTAAGGACTCTTATTTAGATGCAAGAAAATTAGCAAAGCAACTCGCATCTTTTTATTCCGATCTAAATACATCTTTTAAAGGCCTTGATGCAAGAATACCAAAAGAAATGCAAAGTAAAGGTAAGGAAACATTACAAATTTTGGCAGAATCTAATGAAAGACTAGCTTCTCTTTACATAAAAGATAAAAAACCAGATGTAGCAGTACCTTTACTTGTTGAAACGATTAGAATAATGTCACCTAATAGCCAAGAAGGTAAAGAAGCTTATGAAAGATTAATCCAACTAGGATTTGTTGAAACAAAATATAAGGGATGATTAAAATTAATCATGATTACTAAAACAGAAGTTATTAATTTAATTACTAAAAAATTACCAAGTTCCCAAGTTTTTGTGGAAAACATTAAGGGAAATGATCATTTGCAAGTTACTGTCATTGCTTCTCAATTCAATGGATTATCATTAGTTAAACAACACCAGCTAGTTTATTCAGCATTAAAACAAGAATTAGCTTCAGAGGCTATTCATGCTCTGGCATTAAAAACAGAAACACCAAGTTAAATTATGGACAACTTAACAAAAGACAAGATACAAAAACTGATTGACTCTAATCCATTGATGGTATTTATGAAAGGCACTAAATTAATGCCTCAATGTGGTTTTTCTAACAACGTGGTTCAAATACTTAATTCCTTAGGAGTGGAATTTAGCACTTTTGATGTTTTAAGCGATTTCGAGATCAGAGAAGGTATCAAAGAATATTCTGATTGGCCAACCATTCCTCAAGTATATTTAAAAGGAGAATTTCTTGGTGGATCAGATATTCTTATCGAAATGTACAATTCAGGATCTTTAAAAGAAAAGATAGAAATTGAATTAGCGTCTTAAGACAATTAGTAAGTATAAATACTGATTTAGTTAATAAAAATTAATATTTTAAATCCTTTTTTTATCAAAAAAACCTTTATTTTCATCTCCCTCTGGATCAATAAAACTTGATGGATCTAATATCCATCTCTCTATTAATCTTTCTAATTTCTCTTGATCTTTCTGCTCTAAACTACTGCAATTCCTTAAAGCTTGAAGATAACCATCACTATATAATTTAAGATCAGATGGTGAATGAAATCGAGTAATTAAGTCTTGGCAACTATCGCAAATTGATT
Source organism: Prochlorococcus sp. AG-402-K22 (assembly GCA_003216755.1). Lineage (GTDB taxonomy): Bacteria > Cyanobacteriota > Cyanobacteriia > PCC-6307 > Cyanobiaceae > Prochlorococcus_A. Next base: position 6,673 of record QCIJ01000023.1, read on the forward strand.
GAAAATGTCGAATTGCTTTAGGATTTTCAAATGATGTCATAATTCGATAGATTCTGATTTTTATTTAGCATTTGTTATACCTTATTAAGGATGATAAAAAACTGCCTGGACCAACAGTAATTAAGAATGCAATCAACTGAGCAAATTTTAGCTTCAACTCCTGGGGGTTCACAATTGCCTATGAGCTCACAAACTCCTTCAAGAGTTCTAGTTGTTGAACCTCACCCCACACTTAGAACTGTGCTTGTACAAAGACTTCGTCAAGATGGTCACCTTGCGGCCGCAGTTGGATCGGCTGCAGAAGCAGTGGATTTATGTAGAGAGCAGTCACCTGACTTGTTAGTAAGTGCAGAAATCCTTGAGCAGAATACTGCAATGAGACTTGCTCAACAATTAGGATGTTCCGTTATTGTGTTGACTGCAAGATCTGGCGTGGAAGCATTAGTTAACCTTTTAGATGAGGGAGCTGATGACGTTCTCAGAAAACCATTTGGATTAGAAGAACTTGCCGCAAGATGTAGAACTCTCCTAAAAAGAGGAAGAATAGGTTTACAAGAAAAAGTTGAAGTTGGGCCTTTGGAAGTTCATCTTCTTTTAAGACAAGTCACTCTAAGTGAGAAGCCTGTAGAATTAAGCCCAAGAGAGTTCGCATTGCTCTGCGCACTACTGATGCCACCTGGCATGGTAAGAAGTCGTCAAGAGCTTCTAAGGATGGCCTGGCCTCCTTTCAGTGGAGGTCCAAGATCGGTAGATACTCAAGTCCTAACATTGAGAAGAAAGTTAGAACAGGCCGGATTAGGAGAAGGTGGAGGCATAACAACAGTAAGACAACAAGGTTATAGATTTAGTATTGATAATATTTAATGTAGAAAAGCAAAAAGTTCACCCATAATCATTAATACTGAAAGGAACGTAAGCAATTTATAAGTCCAAAGTGGTGATATATAAGACATTTCATTAGTAACGATACCAGTATTTTTGGACACAATTAACAAAAATTTTTCAAAATTTTCTACCCTTTGTGGAATAAGAAAATTATCCCCTTTTTTAGTTTTGAAGTAAAAAACTTTACTACCCTGACTGGTTGGCAATGACTCGATGTTCTTAATATCTTTCCAAAAAATCTCCCAATTTTTTCTTCCTAAGGTTCTAGAAATAAAGCTAGTTTTGTATGAAATTATATTATTGCAAGTTTCTACGTAGTCGCTTGTGATATTGATAATTAAATAAAGGCCTAAGACAAATGTAGTAATAGAAAGTATTTTTAATTTATCAATTGATATAAAAGGTATTGGAATTGTAAGCGCTAAGTATAAAGAAATTAACGAACTTTTTACAAAAAAAAGAGTTTTAAACTTTTCTATCATTTCAAGAGGATGAATCTAGTTTGGTAATGTTTACTTTGGTAATTTGAAACTGTTTATATTTAGTTTTGCACCTATTTTATGAGCGCAAGCATATCCACTAAAAGCTACTGCATTTAGTCCTTGACCTGGGAAGCATGAATCCCCTACACAATAAAGGTCTTTGATTTTTGTAGTATTGAAAGGCATTGGCAAAAGTCCCAGCAACTTTTTACTAGGAATTGGCCCATAACTACCCTTATGTCTGCCAAGAAACTTTTTATGGGTTTTAGGAGTTCCGATTTCTTTATGATCAATATTTTGTTTAAGGTTAGGCAAAATATTAGAAATCTTGTCAATAAGAAATGAAAAATATTTTTCTTTCTTTTGAAGATATTCATTCCTTGATAGACCTTCCCATTCACTAATAGCTGAAGGAGTAAATGCATGTATTATATGTTTACCTTCTGGAGCTAAAGTCGAGTCTAGCAAGGTAGGGATAGAAATAAAAATTACTCCCTTTTCACCTTCTAATTCATCCCAATTCTCAACTATTATGTGATGACAATTAAAGTTTTTGCTTATTATATTTTTTTCTACCCCAAGGTGAATAGAGACAAAAGATGGGGAAGGTTTATATGTTTCTGACCACTTAAATTCACTTTTTGGAACATTTTTATTTGCAATTAATCCTTTCTTTTTATCTTCAAGTCCAAATGTATCCCATCTGGTGGAATTGGATACAATAATATCTGAGTGAATTTCTTCCCCATTTGAGAGTTTTACTCCCACCGCTTTTTCATCCTTTAAAAGTATTTCTTTAACGTAGGCTTTGTAGCGAATTTCTCCTCCTAATTTTTCGATACCAGAAACCAGCTTCTTTGCAATAGTTCCCACTCCGCCCTTTGGATAATTTATACCTCCAACATGTCTATCTGTAAAAACCATTCCCGCATTAATCATAGGAGTTTTGAGAGCTGGCATTACTGACCAACAAAAACATTCGATATCAATAAATCTTAAAAGTTCAGGATCTCTTATAAACCTTCTTGCAACATCTCCTGCATTAACTGGTAACCACCTAGCTAATCCTAGACAGGATAATGGAGATTTAAAGAAAACTTTAAAAAGATAACTAGGATCCTCTATTGATAGAAGAGGCATTGAATCTAAACATTTAAATACACTTGCGCAAGTATCATAAAATTCCTTGATACCTTTTTTTTCTTTCGGGAAATGAGCTGATAATTTACTTAAAAATTGCTCATAATTTTTATCTACAGAAATATTAAAGTTATTTGGGAGATGATATTCCAGTTGCACAGGATCAGGGATAGTTTCGCACTTTTCATTAACATCTTTTAGAGCACGAGTTAATAAATTGGTATAACCTTTTTCTCCAAATCCAAATATCATTGAAGCACCAACATCAAAAGTATACCCATTTCTCTTGAAAGAGCCACCACTCCCTCCTGGAATAAGATATTTCTCAAGGACTAAAACCCTAACTCCCTTAGCCGACAATTGTGATGCTGTTACTAAACCACCTATTCCAGAGCCAATTATAATTGCATCGAAATTTCTTGTATTCGTTTTCATTTTTTAAAGTCTAGGAACTCATTTTAATAAATATCAACGAGTATGTGATCCTTTTCAAAACATGAATCTAATATTTTTTTAAATCCATTCAAGGCTTCTTTAGATCTTTCTTGATAGGCTTTATACCTTAATCTTTTATCTTTTATTTTGTAAGTTAATTCTGGGACCAAACCAAATGATGCAGGCATTGGCTGAAATTTATTCTTTTTCTGATTAGACATTATTTTATTTCTATTACTAATGAAATGCATAAGAGAACCAATCATTGATTCACTTGGGAAACTTAATGTTTTTTTCCCTTTAGCCAATAAAGATGCATTTATTCCTGCAAGCAAGCCCCCAGCAGCTGCAGCTGCATAGCCTTCAGTCCCTGTTAGTTGTCCAGCAGCGAAAAGATTTTCTCTTTTAATGAATTGCAATGTTGGCAAAAGTAATCTTGGAGATTCTAAAAAAGTGTTTCTATGCATTACTCCAAAGCGTACAAACTCAGCCTTCTCTAAACCAGGTATCATTCTAAATATTCTTTTTTGTTCTGACCATTTGAGGTTAGTTTGGAAACCAACCATATTTAGCAATTTCCCTTCTAGATCTTCTTTCCTTAATTGAACAATTGCATGGGGTCTCTTTTTTAATCTATTTTCTTTATCAAATAAATCGCCCCATTTTGGATTCCAAAGACCAATTGATTTCAAGGGGCCGAATCTCATTGTATCAATTCCCCTTCTAGCAATTTCTTCAATTGGTAAACAAGCTTCAAAAAATTTAGCAGATTCTTTTTCAAAGTCTTTTAAATTAGCTTGTTCTCCATCTATTAGTTCATTTCTAAAATGGATATAATCATTTTTATTCATAGGACAGTTAAGATATGCCGGATCTCCTTTATCGTATCTACTTGCTTTAAAGACAATCTCTTGATCAATAGTATCACCATAAATTATTGGACTAGCGGCATCAAAAAAATGACAGGCATCAAAACCTGTAAAATCTTGAATTTTATAAGACAACTCATCTGAAGTCAATGGACCAGTAGCGAGGATAGTAATATTTTCTCTACTTGGGATATCCAGTTGTTCAAATCTCTTAATTTCGATTAAAGGATGATTAGATAAAACTTCAGTCAATGCTTTACTAAACTTAGATCTATCAACTGCTAAAGCGCCTCCAGCTGGAACAGCAAATTTATCAGCTGTATTAACTATCAATGAATTAAAACTTCTCAGCTCTTGATGTAATAAACCTGCAGCTCTATCAGGACTTAACGCACCAAAACTATTGCTACAAACCAATTCTCCAAATTCACCAGTATGATGCGCTGGAGTTGATTTGATTGGTCTCATTTCAACTAATTTAACTGGTACTCCAGAATTAGCTACTTGCCAAGCAGCCTCTGAACCTGCAAGACCTGCTCCAATAACTATTACTTCTTTCTCTATCAAATTTGATTAGTCCTTTCCCAAAAAGTCTCTATTAAATTGCTCTCTTGCTGGTTTTTGTATATTAAAAATTACCCAAGCTAAAGCAGCAATAATTGGTGCGAAAACTACGATTGTTCTTAGCATTTTAGAAATTCTGATATTTAATAAATATTTTACCTTTCTACTGCAAATATAGAGAGAAATTTTAATTATTTATTTCATAAGTTAAGAATTGTTTTTCTATTGTTCAACTTGAGATAAAAAGTTGTTTTTTTCACCTTAAAAAGGGATAATTTCATATGTACTCAATTTTACAAAATGGGTCGCTAGCTCAGCGGTAGAGCATCCGGCTTTTAACCGGCTGGTCCTGAGTTCGAATCTCAGGCGACCCACATTTTCTAAATTGAGTAAATTATTATCAAGTCGAAAATATTAGTTAATCATTGACAATTAAATAAAACAATATTAAATGTTTTTTATTATTCCCAAGGTAAATTTGTTAGCAACAAATAAATATTATTGGTAATGAAAAAAGACAAAATAAGTAATTTTATTTAGGTTTGAATTGAACCTCAAAATTTATATTACTTTAGTTGAATCTTGAATTATTATTTGCGAGATTCAAATTTCAAAAACATTACCCAACTTTATTAAACCGCTAAGAGGTATAGGTAAATACATCACTTTGTTTTATCTTAAATCTTTAATACAAATGAAGGATTACTTTACTAAACTCCTTCAAAATACAATAATACAACATCAACACATTTATGTATCAACTTTGCTAATTTTGAACATAAAAAAAATAAAAAATCTGATAAAAAAAATAAAAATAAAAAATACTTTACAAAGCTTCATAAATGCTGTTACAATAGTTCACAAATACATTTTTATTATCATGACTCCAGAAGCAGAACGTTTTAATGGTTGGGCCGCAATGTTAGGTTTTGTTGCAGCAGTTGGTGCATACGTAACTACAGGTCAAATCATTCCTGGGTGGTTCTAGATTTAACTCAAAAAAATTTGAGTAATTTCCCAAACTGACCTAATTATTTTCTACAAATTCTTTAACTTATTAATACCTAAAGAAATATCTTTTGATTAATTTCATCAAAATGCAAGATATTAATAATCAAAATTTTTTGTTAGTAGCTGAAAACTATTAAATTATTATTCAATTAAATATTATTAATTGTTTTCGGTTTATTAGGTTAAAAAACCCCTGACAAAAGTTATCTTTACCTTTTTGTTCTTAAACCTTGATTTTATCAGGGTTTTTTTTTATTTTTATCGATATTGTCTAAGCAAGTGGAACATAAAAGATGTCCCTTTTTAATCCAAAAAGTCTTAGTAGATCTCTCAATATCTTTTCTACAAATCAAACACTTAAATATTGGTGACATTTAATAAATAATAAATTTTTTTTAAATTTTATCGAATTTTAATTTTGATAGTTTTACTTACAAGATTAAATATAACAAAATTATCTGTTCTCACAAATTACAAAAAAAAAGACCTCCCAATTGGCAGGCCTTTTTAATGTACGCAAGTTTTCTAAATTAATTTAATTAAATTAATTAGAAGCTAAAGCTTGTAGTTACTACTACACCTGTTTCATCTCCACCAGCTGTTTCTGTAAAGAAAACACCAGGGGTGACTGTCATTCCATCATTTAATGGATATGAGTATGAAAGTTCATACTGATAGTAATCATCAGCAGATAATGATGTTGACGCCATTCCTAGACTTACTGATCCATCACCAAC
>QCIJ01000024.1 GCA_003216755.1 Prochlorococcus sp. AG-402-K22
CGGAAAGGAAATCGAACTTGGTGAATTGTATAGCCTTGGATCAAATGATTTAGATTTGCTTATGGCTGAGACTGCAGAAATTAGAAGTGATCTTGATTTTAAGGAAAAAAATATAGGCAAGTTTAGGACTGCAGGATATTTTTTGGAGTTAGCAAGAATTATTGAGAAAAGGAAGTTGTTGGAAAGTTAATTAGATGGGAAATAATTCTTTCTAGAATATGGTTCCCATAATTCGTATTTATACATTAAGGATTTAAATGCTCTACTTTTCTCAAATGAATATAACCAGTTTTTAATTGAGGATTCAAAATAATTTGTTCTTTTTTGACTTTCACAAGCGATTCTAAATTGTCTTACAAAAGGCCAAATAGACCAATCAGCGATTGTGGGGCTATCTCCAAAAAAGTATTTGTTTTCTTCAAGAAGTTCGTTCCATCTCTTTATAAATTTAATCGCATTTGTGAAATGAAATTCTTCATCACTATTCTTATATCTTGTGGCATATTTAAATCGATCTAAATGATATTTGAATTCGTTATCGTTTTCATTAATTATTTCAAAAATAGCTTCCTTTTTGTTTTCAGGATAATAAATTAATTTGATGTTTTCCTTTTTTGACTCTGAGAGAGCCCACAGGATGATTTCAAGACTTTCTTCAATAACTTCACTATTTTTTCTTATAAGTATTGGAACCGTTTTCGTCTTTGAATTATTTAAAAAATCTAGAGGTTTATTTTTTAAATCAATTTCTCTTATCTCTACTTTTATTTCACAAATTAACAGGGCCCATCTTACACGAATTGCATATGGACATCTTCTAAATGAATATAAAATATCGTTTTTCATATTGTAAAAACTATAAATTTTCCTAATTCTTTTAGTATCATTTAAGTAGGAACAGTATCAATTTTACAACGCAAATGTCGGGATATGTTTACCTTATTAGAGTAGGAGACCTTTATAGGATTGGGAAAACGGATAATCTGGAAAAGAAAATCAAGAAATTAAAGCCAGATGAATTATTAACATCAATAATGACAAAAGAGCCAGAAACTCTTGAAGCAAGATTACTAAGAAAATATAAGTCGCAAAGAATTCCTGAAACTGGTTACTTAAAGCTTTCTAAAAGACAAATTAAGGAATGTAAAAAGCAATTTGAATTAAAAGGTAGCTTACCTCACACTTTAGATGCTGAGGTTTCCATAACTCTATTTGCATCTTTTTTATTGTTTTCATTAAGTTTCTTTATTTTTAATTATTTAAATTTTGGATTTGTAAAATCTATATCTTATTCTTTCGGAATGGCATCTCTACCAATGGTTATATTATTTATTACAGGTGGTTTTGGCGGATACTTTTCTGAAGATTTATCTCTTTTTTCATTGTTAACTAATCGAATAAAAGGTTTATTTATTGCAATTGCAATGCTTTCAATGGCTTACTTAATTTTCAATTTAGGTTAAATTTCATAATTACAATTTAAGGCAATTTCAAATGGAACTGATTGGGTAGGCAACTTCAGAATAGTTGAGCATATTTCAGCAATATCTTCAGGTTGTGTCATGCTTGATTTGTCTAAGGTAGAGATATTTTGAGCCATTTTTGTATTAACCCAGCTTGGGCAAATTGCTGAAACCCTTATATTTTTATCCCAACCTTTATTTTTCATCGTTTGGCATAATCCCATTAAAGCAAACTTTGAAGAAGAGTAAGCGGCTAAATCGCCTTTAGATCTTTTCCCACTCATTGAAACTAAAACAATAATTCTTCCTCTGCCTGAGGCGTATAAATGATCCCAAGAAAGCCTGCACAAATTCCAAATTGCCAAAAAGTTGATATTTAGTGTATTTAAAATATCTTCTTCATCACCATCATTGAATAAGAAAGGAACTTTTGATAATACTCCAGAACAATTTATAACTGAATCAAATCCTCCAAATTCATCTACAGTATTTTTTATCCAATTTTCTGCGGATATTTTGTTTAATGCATCATATTTGTTAATTAAAATTCTCCCTTCGGGCCATTCTTTTGGATCAATAACGCTTCCCTTTAGTGATTCTAGATTTCTAATGCCAACGCTAATTCTGTTGCCTTCTTTTAATTCTTTATGTGCAATATTTAATCCAATACCTCTACTTGCTCCACTTATAAGTATTGTCCTCATTTTGAAACTATATATTTGGAAATATTATCCTAAGCAACATTTTAAACTCTCTACCATGCATAATCATCAGACCCTTCTTTACACTCCATGGAGCTTTTAAAAACATTATGCACATCGCATATACAATCTCTCTTAAGGAGAGAGTATCAGTTAGAAAACCATACCATTGATTTTTAGGTAGTTGGAAAAAACTGCCAAAAAATTCTCTCAATAGTTTTTCGTCAAACCTCATGAGTTTTTCTAATCCAAATTGGTAAAGTGATTTCTTTCTAATTAATTCTTTAGACCATAAAGTTTCCCATCCTTTTCTCGCAATATGATAAGTACTAAGATTTTTGTTTTTAATTGCTTCTGCTACTGCTTTTGCGACAAGTGGAGCTCTTCTTAAAACATTACCAATTAAGTATCCGGATGCAGGATGTACCATTGAAGCAGCACCACCATATCCAAGTATTTGTTGTTTGAAATCTGGTATTGGCATATTCATTGGAAGAAACAAACCAAGCTCTTCGTGTTGCATGCTTGTAATAGATATATTTCGGTAAGATAGCCTCTTCTCCAGTCTCTCTTTTAAATTTTCCATTGTTAGAGGATTTACTAAACCAAGAGATGTTTCTTCAAGAAAATATTTCCCATTTCCCATATCCATTGCATAAAGAAAAGTGGGCGGTTCTTTTCTTTGCTCTTCATTAAGATGGTCATTTCTATAATCCATTAATACAAACTGTCCTTTTTTCAGCGGAGGTTTACTAAAATTACCCACTATTCCATAACAAGTTTGTACTGCTAAAGGACCACAAGATTTTAATTTAAGAAAAACAGGATCATATCCTGTTGCATCTACTACTAATCTTGCAGAGTAAGTATTTCCATCCTTTGTAGTTACTGTAGTTTTATATTTTTCATAATGTATTATGTTTGCAAAGCCTTGATGCCATTTAATTAAAGACTTATTGCATTCATTAAACCAAAAATTGTGGAGTTTCTTCTTATCAAATAGCCCATAATCTAGAGAATGCTCTGTGGCTTTGTTCTCGTCGTCCTGTTCTTCTAAAGCACCATGCCCAAAAAAACTTACAGTATTCTTCCATCTATATTCAAGTAAATCCTGAAGCCCAAGTTTATCAACTTCTTCCCCCCAAATACCATAAGTGTTGGGCCAAGGTTCATCTGGTCCATTTGGAGAAAGAACTTCAACATCTAATTTTTCCTTTCCTAAAGCTGATGCAATTGCCATGCCTGCAGGCCCTGCACCTAAAACAAGAACATCTGGCATGCTTTCTTTTGACATTAAATATAAATCTTATAATTAAAGAAATTTAGGGAACAAAGTATTATTTCTTCGATTGGTTTTTTATATTTCATCCAATACTTGTAATGAGAGTAGGTTAATAATAATCAAATTACTCAATTACTAGTGACTAAGTTTTCAGTGTTTTAACAATAATTTATAAGATTACAAAATAAAAAAAACTTATATATTTTTTTTATTATAAAAAAATATAGAGAAATTTAAATGATTAAAAATAAAAACATTTTTATGACTGGAGGTAATTCAGGTATAGGGTTTTTTGCCATTATTAATTTACTAAAGACGAAAAATAATTTATATATTGTTATAAAAAACGAATTAAGAAAGAATCAATTTCGTAAAGCAATTGAGAAATATTTTGATAAAAATTACCTTAGTAAATTTTTAAATATTATTGAAAATTGTGATCTTTCAGATTTAGAGAATATTAAAAAAATCAAAGATTACTTTAATAGTAAAAAGATTTTTTTAGATATAATTGTTTTAAATGCAGGCTTGCAATATACAGGTTCTTTTTACCCTAAAGTATCAAAACAAGGTCTAGAGCTAACTTTTGCGGTTAATCATCTTGCACATTTTTACTTGGTTAACATCTTAAAAGATTTTGTTAGAGATAATGAAGAATCAAGAATCATTATTACATCATCAGATGTTCACGACCCTAAAAGCTCAGGTGGAAATATAGGAAAGAAAGCTGGGCTTAATAATCTAGTTGATTTTAGAAAGAAAGTTACTGGTAAATTTTTGAATTTTAATGCTGATGAATCTTATAAAAATAGTAAGTTATGTAATATTTTGTTTGCTAGAGAACTTGAAAAAAAATTAAAAATATCTTCCACTAAAATTTCTGTAATTAGTTGGGCTCCTGGTCTCGTAATACCAAATGATGATTCAGGTTTCTTTAGATATAGCAAACGTTTTAATCTCTCTGGATATTTTATTTTTTCTAAAGTTGCAAAAAATATTTTGGGAATTTCTGAAAGTGTAGAAAATGCTGGTAAGATTCTTTCTGAAATTGTTTTTGACTCAAATTTTAATAATATTGGTTACGTTCATTTAAGTAATAAACTTATATCTTTTAAAAAACATAGATTAGTTGAGAGTAAGGTTAGTGATGAGGCAAATAATTCTGAGTTGGCTTCAAAACTCTGGATTTTAAGTGAAGAGATTTGCAGATCATTTGGCTTTGTTACTTTCAATATTTAAGGTTTGTGTTGGGAATGCAAACTCTATATTATTAACTGCAAATTCCTCAATAATTCTTAAATTTATAGATTGTTGAGCTTCCATTGCAGCAAGATAATTATTTGTTGGGATGTAATAAACAAGTTCGAAATTAAGACTGAAGTCGCCGAAGTCTGTGAAATGACATCTATCAAAAGACGCATCTTTTGTCTCTTCAACTATTTTTTTAATTATTAATGGAATCAATTTCATGAGTTTTGGAGAGGTTTCATAAACAACTCCCAATTTATGCACTAACCTCCTTTTTTCCATTTGTGCGTAATTTGAAATTATTCCATTTGTTAGGGCGCTGTTGCTCATTACTATTACCTCTCCATTAATACTTCTTATCCTCGAGGATCTTACTCCCACTCTCTCAACCATTCCGAGGACTCCATCAGATTTTATAAACTCACCTTTTTGAAAAGGTTTATCAAGCAAAATTGTTATATATTCAAAAAACTCCTGAACTGGATCTTTCAAAGCTAATCCTGCTCCAATACCCCCGGCACTTAGTAAAGCCCAAATAGCAGTCATTTGAACACCTATATTTTGTAAGAAAAATATTGAGCCAATAGTCCATGTTAATGCTTTTATTAATGGAGTCAGTGAAGATACCATTGAACTAATTGAGGAATCATTAATTTTCGATGTCGATTCTGTTAAAGATCTTATTAAAACTTTGTTAAGAGCTTTTATGATGATTATTAATATAAATAATTTCAGAATATTTAATAAGACAGAGATAAAAGTTATTTCATCAGCAAAAAAATAGTCAATAGAAAAATAAAATGAGAGGAGGAAACCTATAGGTTTTATAATTCCAGAGATCACCTCAAAAACAAAATCATCGAAATTTGTTTTTGTTCTTTTGGAGATCTTTTTAAAAAATATTTTTGAAAGTTTAGAAATTATTATTGACAATAAAGTTCCAATAAAAAAAATTAATATTCCCAAAAGGAAGTTTTCAGTAACTAATTTCATATTCAAATAAACCCTAAAAATTTATCTCTAATAAAATTTTAAATTATCTCTAAACAACAAACCAGTCTTAATTTGTCTTTAACTCATTAATATATTTCTAATTTCTTTAAATTCTTTTCTATCCGCAGTTTTGCATAATTCAAAAATTATTGATTCAGTTGTTGTTAAGATCGCCCCACTCTGAGTCATCCTCTGTAATGCAATTTCATGATCTACCCTATTTCGACTTCCCATGGCATCTGATATGAGAATAACTTCAAATCCTTTTTGTAAACAATCTAAGACTGTTTGTTGAATACAAATATGCGTTTCGATCCCACAAACTATCAAATCAGTAATTTTCTTATTTTTAAGTTCTTTTAAAAATTCTTCTAATTTAGCTAAGCTGAATTCCATTTTTTCAATTTTTCTAAATCCTTCTATTGGTAATAATTCAGGTATCGTTACCCCCAATTTGAGGGGGTTCTGTTCAGATATAAAAATGTTTTCTTCTAAAATTTGGTAGGCATCTATCAGATTTTTGATGTTTTCGATTAGTGAATCCTTATTAAAAATTGGTCTTATTATTTTTTCCTGAACATCAATAATTAGCAATGCGTTAACTTTGGATGATAGTTTATCTGAAGAAATTTCTTGATCATTCATCATTTAAATATAAGGATTTATTTAACATAATATTTTGAAGAACTTTAGTAAACAATTTAAATCAAAAAGTTGTTTTACTCTCATCTAGAGTTATTATTGAGAATAGCCATGGGTTAATTTTGTCATTATCCTCGCAATACAATGTCATTACATCTCCTCTTGGCGATGGTTTACATAAAGATGGGAAGAGGTTAACTCCTCAGAGGCTAAAGGTTCTTAATTTATTTGAAAATATTGGCTCTGGAAAGCATCTTAGTGCTGAAGAGGTTCATGAAAAGTTAGTTAAAACAAGCTCCAAAGTTTCACTAGCAACAATTTATAGAACTTTAAGACTTTTAGTACAAATGGGGTTGCTTCATGAATTAGAACTCAGTGAGGGTGGACACAGATATGAATTGCTTAGTAACGACACACCGGACCATCATCATTTGATTTGTATTAGGTGTGGAAGAACAGAAGAATTCGAAAATGAAGAAGTTTTAGAAGCAGGCAAAGTTGCAGCAAAAGTTAATGGTTTTAAACTAATTGAATCCTCTTTAAATGTAAGAGCTATTTGTCCTAATTGCATTTAGCAGGTTTTAACTTAAAGTCCCTCCACAACTTGACCCTGCCCCTGCAGTGCAAGCAAAACAATGTTCTTTTACAGCTACCCCGTAGTCAAAAGTAAATGATTCATCCAATAGATCAAAAAGTGTCTTTGGTCCTTTATTCTCTCGAAAATTTATCTGTTGGTTAAAGTCACAATCATAAATTTCTCCTAGCCAATTTACGCTAATCGTCTTTTTACACATAAGATTTTCTAAGTTTTTTTCATTAAAATTTTCTTTTAGTAATTTGTAATAGGTATTTAGTTTCCCTTCTCTTCTAAGAGATTCTTCATATCTATTTATTGGCATATTAGTTATTGTGTATAAATTATTAAAAACGATATTATATTTGTCGAATAGTATTTTTTTATAATCTTTCTCCAATATTTCCTGAGAAGGAGGAAGAATTGGGCTTACAGGATTATAAACAAGATTTAATTGTAATCCATTTTCTTTCTTTCCATAGCCTAAATCATTAAGAATTTTTATTGCATTAATACTTTTTTCAAAAACCCCAAGACCCCTTTGAAACTCAACATTATTTTTTTCGTAACATGGTAGCGAAGCAGTAACTATCACTTTATTCTTTGCAAGAAATTGAGGAAGATCTTCATAACCTTCTTCAAAAAAAATTGTCAAATTACACCTATCAATAATATTAACTTGTTTTTTGCTCAAACTATTTATAAGGTTTTTAAACTCTGGATGAAGTTCTGGCGCACCACCAGTAATATCTAAAGTCTTGATTTTGTATTTTTCAATTATTTTTGGAATAAGAGATATAATTTCATTTGACATCTTTTCTGTCCTTAGGGGACTTGAATTGACATGACAATGCTTACAAGCCTGGTTGCATTTATAACCTATATTAATTTGTAATGTTTCAATAGGTTCTTTATGTACTGAGGGGAATTTTTCTTTCATAAATATAATTTATAAATTTTCATTCGAAAATTAAAAAGTCAACTATTTTTTTTAAAGTTTGATCTCTTACTAGCAAGTTCAATGAACCAACTAATATATTCTTTGGGACCATTTTTAAAAACCATATCAAACTTTAAGTTGTCATAAATATCACTAATTCCAATTAAACCAGTTTTTTTTGTAGAAGGTCTCTCAACTTCACCAGAACTACTATCCACAAAAATGATTTTATTATTAATACCAAATTCATTACCTAATATTTGTATAAATTCTAGAAAAGACCTATCACTTCCTCCTCTTAAATAACTTTTCCCATCATTATTTTTTTTGGATGTTACTGTGTCTCCAACTCCCACTATTAAAGGCATATCATCTATGTGAATAGATCTTTTGCATAAATCAATCTTTTCTCTGAAAGATTTTGGCGAATTTCTAAAATTAAAATTAATTCCAAAAGGAGTTCTGCCAGTTTTAATCTCAATAAATTTATTTAAAAGAAATAAAACTCCAGAATCTTTAACTGCTCCTTTGATAAGTAATTGTATGTCTGTTGATCCAATATCATCTCTAGAAGAAAGTTTAATTGTTTCTCTACCATTTTTATTACCTAAATTTGGTGAAATATGAAGGAAAAATGAGTTTTTGAGGCCTTCGGATTCAGCTTTTAAGAGGATTTCATTCATCATATTTTCAAAACTGATTTGAATAAGCTTTCTTTTATCAGAATCTTTTTGTACTAAATCAAATAGACTGTTAAAATTAATCGTTGGCGAGAAACGTGTTTCACATATTGATTTTACTGCGTGAAAATTGATATCTTCTTGGCTGAGTCCAGGAAAAATATTCTTAACTATCAAATTAAATTTTGGTCTTATTAAACTAGGTACTTTTGATAAAAAATTTAGTTCTTTTTTTGAGACTCCCTCAAAACTTATTTCACCGTTGTTGTCTTGATACTCTACTCCACAGGCAGCTAAACCTCTTAAATATAGCTCCTTTTTTTTAGGCTCAGTAGTACTCCCTAAACTCCTTTCTATTATTCTGTTAACTCCTCTTGGACCTTCATGTTCACCGCATGTTAATACAAAGAATTCCTCGGCAAATTCTTTTACTGCATAAATATATTTTGATTCTAACTCTCTAGTCATTGGATCTTTAACTAAAGGGATACAAACTCCGTCAATGTCTTGAATAAATAAGATATTTTGAGAAGAAATTAATTGTTTTTGTACCTTTGAATTACTTGCCATATATTCCATATTTATAATTATTTCTCTTTTTATTAAATTTCTTTTTTGAAAATTATAAATCAAAAAATTCAATATTTACAATAAATAATTTGCTATGGTCAAAAATTGCTTTAATGTAGAAAAATGTTGTTAAGGGTAAGAAATTAAAAAAAATTATCAAGAATTTCCAAAAATGAAGAATAATTTTATAGAAAATATAAATGATGAAAAATATTTTTATTCATTGATTGAAGATATAGAGAACAGCAAAGTTGGATTTTATAGTGTTGGTTTATATCCAGCATCTTTAGCATACAACTGTGCTATGCATGGAAAATCAAATAATATTCTCTTAGCTCCTAGGGAAGATAGAGAATTGTTGGGTGCTTTCTCAAATGATGTTCTTTCTGATATGGATAATGAGATTATTGAAAAGATTAAGAGAATGGGACATTATTCTTCAGAGGGGGAAAGAAAGTCTTTTGATCTAAAAGAGCTTCTCTTGGAATGTGAGATAGTAATTCTTGCTTCAAACAGTAATCACATACAAGATGATGTTAAACATGCTTTAGAACTCAGAAAAACTCTAAAAAGAGAAAATGTTGTTCTTGGATGTCTCGTCGGTTCTTTTTGTATTGATAATCAAAATAAAACCCCTTTTATTCTCTGTAATAAATATTCAAATTTAGCTTTTTTTACAGGATTTCATCGTCACGGAGCTTTACGAAATCCTAATGATAGTTTTACTGCAAATTTCTGCCATCCTGATCCCCTTACTGCTTTAATAGGAGCACGCATTTTGAATCAATTATCACCGAAAATTCAAGTTTCTCCTGGAGTTCATAATATTGAATGTCAATATATAAAATCAATAAAAAATATCTCATCCATATTTGCAGGTTTTGTAAACAACTTTCATTCCAATAAGCCAGGAATGCTACCTACCATTAATACGATTTTGTTAACTCAATGTTTAGATCAGGCCGCATCAGTATCATTACAAGTAAGAAAAGAAAATAAATTAGAGAATAAATATCTTTCATTAAAAGAACTTGGTTATGGTGAAGAAATAATTAGTGCAAATGAAATAATTAATGATAAATATTGTGAAAAAGGAGATTATACTTTTTCTCAATTAAATGCTGTTAAGGCTGATGTCTTAGGTAGTATGACTCTACCAACTGAAGGAAAACCAACAAGAAATTTTCAGGCAGGACAAGTTTTGTCAGATATGCTTTTACAACTCAAGAGATGTCCAAAAGATGTTTCAGAATTTGTAAATTGGTGTAATAAATATTCTCTCAGTCAAGGAGGTTTAGAAGGTTTAAAATCCTTAAAATTTTGGCCAGACATTTATAAAGAATTCAAAATTAAAAATAATAATTGTTCAATGATTAATCTGATTTATTTATGTTTTAATGCTAATTCAGAAGAAAAAAAAGAAATTTATAAGGTTTTAATTAGTTCAGAAGAAATCACTAATTTTTGCCAAGAATCTGTGAAATCTGAATTATCTTTAGAACTAAATGAAAAATTAAAAGGAGATTATCTTTTTAATGATATTGAAATTCTTTATAAGAAATTGTTTATTAATAAAGAGAAAAGCCATCTTAAAAAAAGTGAAAATAGTAATCAAATTTCTAAAAAAAATCCAAGTTATATAAATGTATTGAAAATTATTAATAATTATTTTAATAATTGATTATTTACTTAATTGACTAAAAAGCTAAGTTCTTCATTTATTTACTAATCTTAATTGCGGAGTTAGAATTATTATGGTTTTAAAAGGTTTTTTTTGAAAAAGGAATTATCACATCGTTCTCATGAACTGAAAGCTCTTGGATGGAATCAAGAAGACTTAACAAGATACGAAGATTTATGGGACTACAGTCAAAGATGGGGGTTAATAAATTTAGAAAGAGAAGACAGACAGTTTTTGAAGAAAGCAGAGAAGTTGCTACCTAAGATCCAAAATAAAAAGATATCCGTTAAAAAAACTATTGAAGAAAAATCATATTATTTATGGTTAAATTTTTACCTTGAAGAAATCAATGTTTTTAGTAATTCTAATCTTCCAAAAAATAAATATGGTGTGTGGACACTCTTAATTGAAGAGGAAATAAAACTTCTTAAGGAATTACAACCAGTTATGGGTCTCCCAGATACTTTAAAAGCTAAGAATATATTCGAAATTAGAAAAGGACTCATAAATAAAGCTTTTAGTGAATTTGACGCTAAAAACAATAATAAGGGTTTCAATTTTGATGAGGTTCTAAAAAACTCTGAAAAAAATGTTGGTAAGAATTGGAAATCAATTACTGAAAAAGAGCCTGAGGCTAATAAAACTTTTCCAATAATTGATTCTGCAAATATTGAGAAACTCAGATCTGCGATAAAAGAAGATTTGAGTTTATATATGAAAGATAATTACCCCTCATTAAA
>QCIJ01000025.1 GCA_003216755.1 Prochlorococcus sp. AG-402-K22
TATGAGACATTTGAACCATTTTCCTTAAGGAAGTTTCAATATTTCTTAGATAATCAAATCTCACAAAATGTATTTAGGGCTAAAGGAATATTATGGTTTATGGAAAGTGAAAGAAAACACATTTTTCACCTATCTGGAAAACGATTTTCTCTAGATGATGAAGAATGGACAAAAGAAAAATCTAACAAGATAGTATTAATTGGGAAAAACTTAGATCATCAGACTATTAAGAATCAACTTTCATCATGTAGATTTAGTAAAGACTAGAGTATACATATTGAGGGTTTAATTAATTTTTGAAAATACTTATTAAAGGATTTAAAAACGCAGTAACCGAATTAAAACTTTTTTATTTTGCTTCGTTCGTTATTGCACTCTTAGTAATCATTCCAATTTCCAATTTTCTTCTTGAGGGATTTCAATATTTTTTAAATGGGAATTTTTCATTAGGTATTGCTGGAGGAAGAGAAGTATTAGAAACTTTAAAAGTTCTAATACTGACCAGTTTTTTTGGTGGTGGGTTAGGAACTTTGAATGGATGGTTACTTTCAAATTGTGATTTTAAGTTCAGAAAAGTTCTCCGTATTTTTCAACTAATTCCACTAGCTGCCCCAGCATATCTAATAACAGCTATTTTGCAGGATTTAGGAAGTATTTTTGGATATCAAGTAACTGGTTTATGGTGGGGCGTTTTAATACTTTCAGTTTCTACTTACCCATATGTATTTATTCTCGCTAACGAAAGTTTTAATAAATTTGGAGTTAATCAAATAAATGCGAGTAGAGGATTAGGAGTTGGGCCTTGGAGGAGCTTCTTTAAAATTGCTTTTCCAATGGCCTTACCAGCACTAATAACAGGGGTAAGTTTAATGTGTATGGAAATAATGAATGAGTTAGGTACATTTGCATTATTAAATATTCCAAGCATTTCTACAGGAATAGCCGAAAATTGGATAATTGAGGGTAATCCAAAAAGTGCTATTGGATTATCTTTAGTAGCCTTGTTAATAATTTTCACTTTAATTATTTTTGAAAAATTCTCGAGAAGAAAATCTAAGAGGTGGAGCGAAAATCCTGCATCAAAAGATTCTCAAGGATGGGAATTAAAAAAAACTAGAGCCCTTTTGGCCATAACCATATCCTTATTTCCTCCAATTTTCTCTCTTGGAATTCCATGTTTTTGGGTTCTGCTAAATATCGATCAAATTCAAAAAGGGTTATCTTTAGAATTACTTACCTTATCATCAAGGACTATTAGTATAGGACTTTTCACAGCATTAATAACGATGATATTCTCATTAATAATTTCCTTAGCTAGACGCCCAAATAAAAGTTTATTACTAGGAATAATTACAAACCTCGCGGGAATAGGTTACGCAATCCCTGGTACGGTATTGGCTTTATCATTAATAAGCATTACTTCTTCAAAATTCAATTTCATTGCTATTTGCTTACTAATTTGGGGTTATCTTGTCCGATTTCTAACTATTTCTAAGGGTTCTATTGATTCAAGTCTTGAGAGAATTTCTCCTACTATTGATGAAGCTGCTCTTGGACTAGGAGAGAGTTGGCTGGGAATCATCAAAAGAATTCATCTGCCTCTCCTACAAGGACCAATATTTGTAGGATCACTCTTAGTTTTTGTAGACACGATAAAAGAACTACCAATAACATTTATTTTAAGACCATTCGATTTTGATACATTATCTGTGAGAATATATCAATATGCTGGAGATGAAAGAATGGTAGAAGCGATATTACCAGCCATTCTTATAATGGTTTTAGGCCTTATTGCATCAATTACATTAATTCCAAGTTTAGAGAAAAAAAACTAAATTCTTTGAAAAAGTTTTCTTATTAAAAAAGGTAAGCTTAACAACAAATCTGCCGATGTAGATATGATCCTAAAATAAATTAAACTAACAAGAATTACATTTTGTGGAATATTTCTGCCCACAAAAAAAAGGAGGAAGGCTTCAAAAACTCCTACACCACCAGGAGCTGTCGGGACTACCAAACCTAGAGTCCATGATAGAGAAAAAATTACTAATAGATATATGATGTTGAGCGTATTAGTTGTATAAAACATATTTAAGCAAATATAAAACCCAGTAAATTTAGATAAAACAAAGCCAATTTCAAGAAATAATGCTCTGGCAGGGAAAAAAGAAATTATATTTACACTCCCAAATTTGTCTTTTGAATTTGCAAGTTGCAAAACCTTAAATACTTCTCCTTTGAGAGACCCTAATCTTTTGAATACTAGATAAATTAATTTCCTATTTAAAAATATTAAAGGCAAAATTAAAAAAAAGTAAAGTGGTGAAAAAATTACTCCCAATGATGCCAAGAGGAAAGATCCACTCAACATAAAGTAAGGTTCTATAAGTGTCGAATATAGAGCAATCTGAGGATTACTTATTTTTTTTATGAAATTATATCTTTCAACAAAATGCCAAATACCTCCTGGAACATATTTAAGAACATTTGTTAAAACATAAAAAGAAACTGGATTATTATTGTTAAATTCTTGCCCTAACCACTTAACTATATATTCCCATGCATAAGCGTTAAGGAAAATACTTAAAACACAAAATACAAATGATATAGATAGATTAATTCCATTTTTTTCTAAATTTATATTAAAAGAAATTTGATCAATATTATAAAAAAAATAGATGCAAAAATATAATAAGCTAGAAAGAAAGAAAATACTCTTTAAACCACCAAAATTAATTTTTTTAAGAAATTTCCGATTTGATAAATAACTTATATTGAATCTCATTTCCAGTTTTCAAATGCTGTGAAATTTTTACTTGACTCTTTTATTATTTTTCTTATTTCGTCAGTAGATATTTTATGCTCTAGTTGTAATCTCAAAACTTCGTCATTTTCTGGTTTCATGGTTACTGATCCATCTGGTTTCAAAGTCTGTTTAACTTTTATATTTCCAAAATTAGTTGAACATTCTCCTCTCCTTCTAAGTAATATCCACCTAGATTGGGTCCTTTCACGAACTCCAATAGTGCTGGAATAATTAAACCATAATCGCCTGAAACACTCTTTTTTCTCTATTGGCAAGATTGCTTGAATAGAAAATCCAATTCTATTTTTTTTCATATTTATAGCTTGATAAGAAACGTCATAAGCTCCCTCTATTCTAAGTTTCTCTACAAAATTGGATATATCTTCAGCTGTTTGGTCATCAATCCATGCTTCTTGAACAGCTATCTCTTCGCACTTCGGATTAATTTTTTTATTAAAAGAAGAATCCTTAAATGAAGAAATTTTATAAACTCTAACCAAATTAGGAAATGGAAATTTAAGGTTACCAATGCCTACTCCATAAGAGTTAATAGAATATTTTGAAGGAGGTTGCATATAGTCAACTAAATTAGAAAGTAAAGCAATTCCAGTTGGTGTAGAAAGTTCACCTTCTATTGCATCAAAACTTGATAAAACCTTGATATTTTTTTGTCTTATTAGCTCTATTACAGCAGGAGGTGGTACAGATAATTTTCCATGCTCAGTTTGAACAAAACCTTTTCCCAACATTGGTTCATTACAATAAACCTTCTTTGGATTTAAGTAATTTAATGCAGCACATACCCCTATGATATCCACTAATGAATCTATAGCTCCAATTTCATGAAAATGAACATCCTCAGATTTGATGCCATGTACTTTTCCTTCTGCATTTGCTATGGATTCAAATACTTCAAAAATTATTTGTTTTAATTTATTTTCTAAGTGCCCATTTGAGATAAGTTCCTTAATACTTTTCCAAGTTCTTTTAGTAGGACTGTAATCAATATTCTCAACCTTAGCCTTTATCCCTCGTATTGAACAACTTTTTGATTCTTTAAACTCTAGATTATAAAGATCCTTTAATCCAAGATCAAGAAGTGGCTGTTCAATGACTTTTTTAGGCACGCCTAAATCATAAAAAGCCCCTAACAACATATCTCCAGAGATGCCAGGAGAACATTCAATTAGAACATCTTCCATAAATCAAATATTTATTGATTGGTAAAATTGCCATGAAAATCAACATTCATTTTATTTATTTTCAGAAAGATCTTTTTCAATAACTTCGTACTTGATTAATTTCAAAGCATTCCCATCTCTGTTGATATCTAAACTTACAAAACTATTAAGAAGTTCAAGAGATAGTTCCCCTTTTATGACTAATTTAAAATTTTTATTTTTTAAATTCTTTAACTTTGAAGAGGAATTTATTTTAATAACAATTTCTTTTTTTTGAGTATTAACAAAAACTAATTCTCCCCTTACAGAGAAATAATTATCTTTTAAATCTAATTCTTTTAATAATTTAGAAAAGTTAGTTTTGGAAGAATTGTTTGGGAAATCATTCAATTGATAAGGATCCCAGATACCTGTAACCTGCAAATGCAAGTTTTGACTATTTTTATTCTTTGGATAGACAACCCAATAATAACTTTTCTTTAAATCGATATGTTTTTTTAGAATTGATAATGCTTTACCTAGTACTACTGTTTCAATTTTTTCGCCTTTATCATCAATTAAAAAGCCTCTATTTAATTGCTCGGTATTATGTGGAGTAAATTTACCATTAACAATACCGATTGCTCGATATTGCAATTGATTAGTAACTTGTGGGATAGGGTTTTTTAACATATTAAAAATTTGAAATAACAATTTATCGTATTAAATTTCTTGTTTTTCCTCCAAACTATTGAATGACTTTAACGCATCATCAATAGCATCTGAAGGATTAGTTGCATCATTCATACTATTTTGTCTCCTAATCATTTCTACAAGTTCAAATGGATTGGTTGGAATGACTGAACTATTCTCATCTCTTTTAGTTGATGTATCGATTTCTAATTCATCAAATAAATATTCAGCATTGAGGAATTCACCTTTCAAGAAAATTAAAGGAATAAAAACTATTAATGGAATTGATTTTGGAGCTATTTTACAAAAATAATTTTTCATTTTATTTAATTTCAAAATTCTTTAACGCCAAAAAATTTTTGCTAACTTTAATTTTACATAATTTGGTAGAAATTTGTTAATAGCAACTTGGAATGTTAACTCTATAAGAACCAGACTTGCACAAGTAATAGATTGGATTAATCAAGTCAATCCAGATATTTTATGTTTGCAGGAAACAAAAGTGATGGATGATATTTTCCCAGTTGAACCTTTTGAAAAATTAGGATACTCAGTGGAGGTCTACGGACAAAAATCATATAATGGTGTTGCTATTATTTCTAAAATAAAAGCAAAAAATGTTAAAAAAGGATTCTACGGTTTTACAGACTCTGATCAAAATATCGAAATTTTTCTAGATCAAAAAAGATTAATTTCCGCTGAAATAAATGGTATTAAGATCATAAATGTCTATGTTCCAAATGGATCTTCTTTAGAGTCTAATAAATTCGGATACAAAATTGATTGGTTAAATTGTTTAGCTTCATTTTTGGATGATCAAGAAAAGAAAGGCGAAATAACTTGTCTTATGGGTGATTTTAATGTCGCACCATCAAACTTAGATATTCATGATCCCAAGAAATATGAAGGAGGTATAATGGCATCTGAGGTAGAGAGAAATGCACTAAGTAATGTTCTGAAAGAAAGATTAATAGATGCTTTCAGGATTTTTGAAAAAAATACTGGTCATTGGAGTTGGTGGGATTACCGTAATAACGCATATGAATTAAACAAAGGTTGGAGAATAGACCATATCTACATAAGCAAAGAATTATCATCAAAACTTAAAAGTTGTGTCATAGACAGCTTACCAAGAGGAAATTTACGTCCAAGTGATCATGCTCCTGTAATGATTGATCTTAACTTGAACGACATAAATTTAGATATTTTTGAAGATGATGAAAATTTTTTAGAAATATAAATAAAATAAATTAAAATTTCTTAATACCTGAAAACGCTTATTAATAGAGACTTATTTAGGTTGATCTTGATTTCTATCATGATTTACTAAAAATTAATAATTTACAATCCAAACTATCGCAATAAAAATATCATAATGTAGAATTTCAATCTGATTGACAAAATTTTTACTTATTTCTAATTTAGAACATGACAAATTTTTTCTCAAAGCATCATTTAGTTAAATTGTGACTGACATATTAAATTGCACCAAATCAGAAGAAATTTTCTCTGCTGCTCAAGAATTAATGCCAGGGGGAGTAAGTTCTCCAGTAAGAGCTTTTAAGTCTGTCGGAGGCCAGCCTATCGTTTTTGATAGAGTTAAGGGCCCTTTCGCTTGGGATATTGATGGAAATAGATATATTGACTATATAGGAAGTTGGGGACCTGCTATATGTGGACATGCGCATCCCGAAGTTACAACAGCATTACAGGAAGCGATTGAGAAAGGTACCAGTTTTGGAGCCCCTTGCGTCTTAGAGAACAAACTTGCTGAGATGGTTATAAATGCTGTCCCATCCGTAGAAATGGTTAGATTTGTTAATAGTGGGACTGAAGCATGCATGGCTGTTTTGAGACTTATGAGAGCATTCACTGGAAGAGATAAAGTTATTAAATTTGACGGTTGCTATCACGGTCATGCAGATATGTTTTTGGTAAAAGCTGGATCAGGTGTAGCCACTTTAGGTTTGCCAGATTCTCCAGGGGTCCCACGAACAACAACTGCTAACACACTTACTGCTCCCTACAATGATCTTGAAGCAGTAAAAAAATTATTTTCCGAAAATCCTGATGCCATCTCGGGAGTAATACTTGAGCCTATTGTTGGTAATGCTGGCTTTATTACCCCTGAGCCTGGATTCTTAGAAGGATTAAGAGAATTAACCACTGAGAATGGATCCTTATTAGTTTTTGATGAAGTCATGACTGGGTTCAGAATCAGCTATGGAGGTGCTCAAGAAAAATTTGGTGTTACTCCTGATTTAACTACACTTGGGAAAGTAATTGGAGGCGGATTACCCGTTGGGGCTTATGGAGGCAAGAAAGAAATTATGTCAATGATAGCCCCTTCAGGACCGGTCTACCAGGCAGGTACTTTGAGTGGAAATCCACTCGCAATGACTGCTGGTATAAAAACTCTTGAGCTACTAAAGCAAGAAGGTACTTACGAGAAACTTGATGCAATAACTTCTAGATTAATTGAAGGGATAATTCAGTCTGCAGATAACAATGGGATCGCTATTCACGGGGGGAGCGTAAGTGCGATGTTTGGATTTTTCTTATGTGATGGACCAGTTAGGAACTTTGATGAAGCAAAAACAAACGATGCTCAACTTTTTGGAAAGTTGCATAAAGAGATGCTTCAACGAGGTGTTTATCTTGCACCAAGTCCATTTGAGGCTGGTTTCACATCACTAGCTCATAGTGAAGAAGAAATTGATAAAACAATCGAGGCATTTGACCAATGCTTCAATGCTATAAAAGATTAAAAACTTATTATTTTTTGCATTAAAGAAAAAAGCACAAACAAATAATCGAGAGTGGGGATGAAAATAAATAAATTTATTTTCTACCACCAACAATTACCGGTGGGCTACCTCCTTCTGATCCTGGTAATCCAGGAACAACTTGAGTACTACCATCCCATTTGTCTAGAAATAATTTGAAAAGAACTTGATCATCCAGACTTCTATTTAATGTTTCATATCTAAGAGCTTCTTGTTCCGCAATTTCTACTTCTGTCTTTGCTCTTAATAATTGTTGACCCGCTATTTGCTTTTGTTCAATAGCAGCTCTATATTCTTCAGCAATCTCTAATCCAGTCAAATCTAAACTTTTAACATCTACGTAATCAAATGAATTTAGTTCTTTTGCAACGGTATCTCCTACTTTTTCAGAAATAACTGCGAATTCTGTAGCGATGGTCTCTAGCTCATATTGAGAAAAGACTGATTTGAGGGCTTTAAGTAAAGACGGCTGGACAATTTTTTGATAAACATCGCTATTCCTGCTAGCAATTGTTGAGAAAATCCTTCCTGCTTCATTAGGCTTTACTGAATACTTGACAGTAGCTGTAGCCCTAATTACTTGAAGGTCCTTGGTTAAAGTTTCAAATTTTTCAGGTTGAACTTGAGTTTTAATATCAAATGGATATACAGACTGAATAAATGGTAGTTTAAAGTTTAAACCAGCTCTCCTAGAAGGACCACTTACTTTACCTAATGTTGTTACTACAGCTACCTGCCCAGAGGGAACTACAAAAAGAGACTGGGTGAGTAAAAGAAACCCAGTAAAAGATAGTACAATCAATAGTGTTGCTGTACCGCCAGGGCCTGATGGGGTGACATTTTTAAAGGATGTTGACATTAAATTTTTTCTTTATAATTAATCATATTTAATCAAATTAATTAGTGCATTAATAGGGCATTTAATTAATATATTTTTTTAATAATTGTAAAAAGATATCGAAGTACTATTTTTTTAATTTTTAGATTTAAATGCTTGCAAAAGTTCTAAATAAAGACCTTCGTCAATCTCCCTAATATCATATTCTGAGGGCAAAACACCATGCCTATGCTCATGCACTGCCATCCAACAAAATTTTTCTATTTCCTCCTTTGAAAAGCGGGGATATTCTTTTACCTTCAGAAGCAATGACTTAATAAGAGATTCGGGATAAACTGCCATATCTTAAAAATATTATTATTCAAGATTTTATCTAAAGTTATTAGCCTTTAGAGGAATGTTCAAAGACTCTTCCAATTCACTTACAAGCTTAATTGCTAATTGAAGATCATTTTTGCTCTTACTAGAGACTCTTAGTGTTTCTCCATTGATACTGACATTAATTTTTTTTATTTGATCTCTAATATTTTTACTGATTTTTTTTGCTATTTCTTGTTTAATACCTTGCTTCAATAAAATTGTCTGCTTCACTTTATTGCCACTAACTATTTCAATTTCACCGTAGTCGAAAATTTTTAAAGATAGGTTTCTTTTTATTGCCTTTTGTCTAATTATGTCATCTATAGCATTTAGGGTTAATTCACTATTTGTGGTTATAAATATATTTTCTCTATCTAAATCAACTAAAGAATCGGTTCCTTTCAGATCATAACGTTGAGAAATTTCTCTTTTTACTTGATCTAAAGTATTAACTAATTCCTGTCTATCAAAATCAGAAACAACATCAAATGAAAAACTTTCTGCCATAGTACATTTTTTAACGCAAGGTTATTAATAGCATAAATTAGATTTAAAAGTAGAAATGGATGTATTTAATCAAAAAATAACAAACTCACAACTTTTCCCATTTCTTCCGCGCATCTACAACTATTTAGTAAAGTTTCACTATCGTGAAAGGCAAAACAAATTAATTGATCACACCTAGTAATAATTTCTTGATTACAAAGGCTACTTGCCAGAGGCAAAGGTAATTCATCATTTTCACTTTTTTCAACTAAATGCATAACCCTTTCAAGTTGCTCCTTAATTTCAGGGATTTGTCTATCAAGACTTTGTGGTAATAAAACAGTCAATAATGATGGGTTAATATCTAAAACAGCACGAATAACCGCAGCATTTACCCCTTGTGATCCAGATGTAAGAATATTATGTCCTTCTTCTGCTAAAGACCTTGCTATCAGCTCAATTAAGTGAATATCAACGACTGGTACATGCCTACTGCCTAGAAAAGCAATCCTCCTTTTGCCGTTATCCTGGAGTTTTGCAAGTTCTTGAGCTAAGGCATCAACGCCTTCTGTTGCTGGTAGATCTAAAGAGCGACTCAAAATAAAATGGTTACTATATTTGAAATTAGCATTTATCTGAGAAATTGCAGGGAAAATCTATCTTTTCGAGAATTCTTTTTAGATTTACATGCTCCTGAACTAATTGAACTGCATAAGAAGCTTTAATTGACTCATGTATTCTGACATGGCCAAAAGCTTGTTCAATAATTTCTACAGAGGCAAGTGTGTCTAATTCCACTTTTAAAATTGGCACCTCCAATTCCTCTGCTCTATGAATCAATTGTGATAAAGGTTCTCCCAAACCAGTTAAAATAAGGCATTGAGTTGAAGCTTCCAAAGCCGCTAGTTGGATATCAGTTCTATCGGCTCCAGTAACTACTGCCATATTACGTCTTCTCCTGAAAAATTCCATTGCAGAATTTACACCCATTGCACCAATACTTAATGTCTCAACAAGTAATTGATCTTTTTCAGGACAACAAATTACTTGGGCATCTAATCTTCTTACAAGCTCTCCTACGGTGACACTTCTAAGCAGTGGTGATTTAGGCATAACCCCATACACTTCAATACCCATATCCTTAAGAGAAGGTATTATTTCACTTTTAACTTTTTCGACTTCTTGAGGCAAAACTGCATTTAGAACAACTCCAACTAAATGCTCTCCTAACTGTTTTTTTGCATCAAGTAAGGCATCTACGCTTTTACAATCTTCCCATAAATTCACAATTAAGACTTTAGCATCTAAGCTCTCAGCCAGTTGTGGGAGACTTAAACCATAAATCATACCTTCATGAAGACTTCCAGCCGCTTCTAGAATATTCAATCCTTCAAAATCATCATCAACCAAACCTTCAATTTGATCAAAACCTTTTCCAGGAAGTATGTCTTTATTAGAGATTCTTTTTTCAGCTGATATATTATCCAATAATCCTACTGAAGAAATCAAATTCTCCTCTTTGATATTTAATGTTGAACCAATAAACTTAACATCATCATCTATTAAACCCTCATAGGATATTGAAGGTAGATTAGTAAGTTCGATACATGTGGCTAAAGGTTTGCCAATTCGTACTTTTTTTTTCTCGTGCAAAAGTCTTGTTGCTATCCCAAGAACCAATGCAGACTTACCACTAAATGGCTCACATGAACCAATCAATAATATATCGCTCATAATTAAAAGAATTATTATCAATAGATTAAAGATAATATTTTTTTGATCACTAAACAAATATTTATTTATGAGTTTTAATCAAATAAATAAATATTTTTAGGTAAATTTATTTTAGTTCTTTGATATTTCATCAAATTAAAACAAAATGATAAATAAACTGAAAAACGAAAAAACTGTTGGCATTACTGGAGCTTCGGGGTCTCTA
>QCIJ01000026.1 GCA_003216755.1 Prochlorococcus sp. AG-402-K22
CTAGGAAACAATAAATTAGAAGATATCTATAATAATGAACTTATAATCTCAACTTTTGAAAATAATAAAAAGCTTAAAGATGATATTTTACTTGTTTTTAAAATTAAGCCAGAAAAAACAATCGACGATTTATTAAATTGTAAATAACACATAATTTATCCTATAAATTGGGAAGTTATCCAAAATCTATAAATGCTTCTAGTCTCAATGATTGGTTTAATTCTGAGAAAGAAGATCCAGTCTTGATTGATGTAAGAGAACAGTCAGAGCTCGAACTAGCTCGTTTCTCAAAAGAATTTTTACATATACCAATTAGTAAAGTCACATCTGAATACGTTGAAGAAATATTTGCTGGTTTATTAGATAGAGAAATTGTAGTTACCTGTCATGCAGGAATGAGAAGTTATAACTTTTCTCAATGGTGTTTGGATAATAATATTGTGAGTGAAATATGGAATTTGGAGGAGGGTATTGATGGATGGAGTAGATATATTGACCCATCAATTCCAAGGTATTGATTAAATATCTAATGAAGATGCAACAGTATTAACATCTTTGTCGCCTCTTCCAGAGCAATTGATAACAATATGAGTATCTTTTTCAAGAGTAGGGCATAATTTATCTAACCAAGCAAAGGCATGGGAAGTTTCAAGTGCAGGTATAATTCCTTCTAGTTCACTAACAAGTCTTAAAGCATCTATAGCTTCTTGATCTGTGACTGATCCATATTCTGCTCTACCTATATCTTTTAAATGGCTATGTTCAGGTCCTACTCCAGGGTAATCTAAACCTGCACTGATAGAGTGAGCTTCTTGTACTTGACCATTATCATCTTGTAAGAGAAGACTCATTGATCCATGCAAAATTCCAACTGACCCTTTAGTGATAGTGGCAGCATGTTTGTCAGTATCAACTCCGCTTCCTGCGGCTTCAACTCCAATAAGACGCACAGAAGTTTCTTTAACAAAAGGGTGGAAAAGCCCCATTGCATTTGATCCCCCACCTACACAAGCAAGCAAAATATCGGGAAAAGATCCAAATGATTCCAAACATTGTTTTTTAGTTTCTTCACCTATAACTGCATGAAAATCTCGCACAATCTTTGGGAAAGGGTGTGGGCCTGCAACAGATCCTAAAATGTAGTGTGTGGTTTCGACATTAGAAACCCAATCTCTAATGGCTTCACTAGTAGCATCCTTAAGTGTTGCAGTTCCAGAATTTACAACTTGAACTTCAGCTCCTAGAAGTTTCATTCTGACAACGTTAAGGGATTGCCTTTTTATGTCTTCAGCACCCATGTAGATAATACATTTCAAGCCAAATCTCGCACAAACAGTAGCAGTAGCAACTCCATGCTGACCTGCTCCAGTTTCTGCAATTATCCTTTTTTTGCCCATTCTTATTGCCAATAAAGCTTGTCCAAGGGCATTATTAATTTTGTGAGCACCAGTATGATTTAAATCTTCTCTTTTAAGCCATATTCTAGGAGTTGCTTGTTTAGTTTTGTAATGTTCAGTAAGTCTTTTGGCTTCATAAAGTGGTGTTTCTCTTCCTACATAAGTCTTAAGAAGATGATTTAATTCCTCTACAAAAAGTTTATCTTTCCATGCATTATATGCAGCTGTTTCAAGCTCAAAAAGAGCAGGCATTAGCGTTTCAGGAACATATTGACCACCATATTTTCCAAATCTTCCCTCTTTGGAGGGTTGATTTAAATCGTCATTTTTATAGTTTTGATCTTTGCGAGAAAATGTACTTACCACTTTTTCTATAGAATAAGTATTAACTAACTATAGATTATATTGAAAATAATGGGAAAAAAGAATTGGATCGAATTTGATAATCAAGAAAAAAAATCTGAAGATACAGCTAAGCTAGATACTTTTAATAAAAGATCAAAAATAAATATTTCAAAACAAAAAAAAGGTAAAAAGGGTAAAACTATCACTTTAATTAGAGGTTTAGGCACTGAGGATGAAATCTTATTACAAGAATTGCTAAAAAAAATTAAAGTTTTTTGTGGGACTGGAGGAAGATTGATTGATAGAAATATCCAGTTACAGGGTGATATGGTATTGAAATCTATTGAGTTTCTTCGTAAAGAAGGATTTCATAATTTATGAAGCAAGGGTTAGGATAGATTTTTAATTTTGATGATGCAAAAAATGAAAGATCAAGATCAAACAAAGTCAACCAATGTAAAATGGCACAATTTAACTATTGATAGAGAAAAGTTAGAGAAAATGAGAGGTCATAAAGGTATGGTTATCTGGTTTACAGGTTTATCTGGTTCTGGTAAAAGTACTTTGGCCAACTCTTTAAATGAAGTTTTACACTTAGATGGTTTTTCGACTTATGTGTTGGATGGAGATAATATTAGACACGGTTTATGTAAAGATCTTGGTTTTTCGGATGAAGATAGAGAAGAAAATATAAGACGAATTGGAGAAGTCGCGAATTTATTTATGAATGCTGGGATAATAACTATTACAGCATTCGTTTCGCCATTTATTAGCGATAGAGATAAGGTGAGAAAAATTATTGGATCTAAGGATTTTATTGAAGTTTATTGTGCTGCTGATATTACAGTTTGCGAAAATAGGGATACTAAAGGTCTTTATAAGAAAGCTCGTTTGGGTGAAATAAAGGTGTTTACAGGGATTTCTAGTCCATATGAAGCTCCTCATAATCCAGAAATTGTTGTTGATACAGGTTCGTTAGATTTGAATGATTCCGTTAAAAAAGTTGTTAACTACCTTAAAAGAGAAAACTTTCTTAACAAGGCCTAAGAGAAAAATATTAATTTATTTATTTTGAAGATAATTGTCAGGCCCAATAGTTGATAACTTACTGTGCTTTGTTCTTACCTGTGTATGAAGATTTTCTCTGAATTCTTTTAAATTTTTATTTATGGATTCATCAAATAAGCTGATCATCTCTATTGCCAATAATCCAGCATTTTGACCTCCATTAATTGCAACTGTTGCAACTGGAATCCCAGCAGGCATTTGAACGATTGATAAAAGAGAGTCAATCCCCTTAAGTGTCTTACTCTCTACTGGTACTCCAATTACAGGAATGCAAGTTATGGATGCCAGCATTCCTGGAAGATGAGCAGCACCACCAGCACCAGCAATTATTACTTTTATGTTTTCTGATTCTGCGTTTTTTGCATATTCCATCATTTCAATAGGTGTTCGATGGGCAGAAAGTATACTAACTTCAGTTTTTATTCCAAATTCTCTTAAAATATCAATTGCTGGTTTCAATGTTTTTAGATCTGAATCACTACCCATTACGACAGCAATTTTATAATTATCTTTAGAATTCAATTCTGACAAAATAACAAATCAATTCTTTCCTATAATGGCGTGCAATTAATTTGGTGCCAGTTAGTTAGTATAAAAAGAATAAATTTTCATAGAATATTATGACGTCAAATAAGGTTATCGAAAAAAGTGAAGTTAGGAAGTATTTTAATGGTACTGGCTTTGAAAGATGGAATAAAATTTATAGCAAATCTGATGAAATTAATACAGTTCAGAAAAATATTAGGAAAGGACATCAAAAAACTGTAGATGATGTAGTCTCATACATCAAAAATTATCCTGAATTAACAAAAAAAAGTTATTGTGATGCAGGATGTGGTGTAGGAAGTCTTTCCATACCTTTACTAAGACTTGGTATACAAGAATTACAGGTGAGCGATATTTCTTCTGAAATGATTAAAGAAACAAAG
This sequence comes from Prochlorococcus sp. AG-402-K22, assembly GCA_003216755.1. Classification (GTDB taxonomy): domain Bacteria; phylum Cyanobacteriota; class Cyanobacteriia; order PCC-6307; family Cyanobiaceae; genus Prochlorococcus_A. Next base: position 3,740 of record QCIJ01000026.1, read on the forward strand.
AAACGCATTAATGAATTAGGTTTGAACAAAGGCAAAATCAAATATGAAGTCTGTGATCTGGAAAAATTAAAAGGACTATTTGATGTTGTAGTTTGTTTGGACGTATTTATTCATTATCCTCAACCGGTTGCAGAAGAAATGGTCCAACATCTATGCGATTTAAGCAAAGAAAAACTAATCGTTAGCTTTGCTCCTTATACTCCAGTTCTTGCTGTTCTAAAAAATATTGGGAAATTATTTCCTGGGCCAAGCAAAACTACAAGAGCATATACATTGAAAGAAAAGGGTATTATTAATGCTGCTAAAGAAAGAGGATTTAAAGTGGTTAAAAAGAAATTAAATCAAGCTCCTTTTTATTTTTCAAAACTAATTGAATTCGAAAAAATTTAATAATCTATTTTACTAAATGATTTTCAAGTGAGTAACGAACTAATTCGGTTCGGCTTGATGTACCTGTTTTGATAAAAAGTCTACTTACATATTTTTCAACATTTCTAATTGATGTTTCAAGCTGTCTTGCAATTTCCTTGTTCATCAGCCCCTCTGCTACTAGTTGAAGCACACTTGCTTCTCTAGGAGTAAAACTAGGAAGATCTATTTTGTTCTCTGAATTTTTAGGATTTTGGTCTGTGAGCATAGATTTTATTTCAGTAATTTGTTTTGCCATTTTGCTTACATCAATATCTGCGAATCGTGCCGCTTCTTTTAGTAAACGTTCTTGTCTGTTGATGACATTTTTAACTCTTGCAGCTAATTCATCGGGATCGAAAGGTTTGGAAATATAATCATCAACTCCTGCAAGATAACCTTCGGTTCTGTCTAGTGTCATTCCTTTTGCTGTTAAAAAAATAACTGGAGTTCCTCCTAACTTTTCATCTTCTCTAATTTTTTCTAATAAGGCATAACCATTAGCTCGGGGCATCATAACATCGCTAATTATTAAATCAGGAAAAATTGTTTGAGCTTTTTCCCAACCATCCTCTCCATCAACTGCAATAAATATTTCAAAGCCTTCATCTTCTAAAAATGTTTTAACAGCTGTTCTTAAACCAGGCTCATCATCAACTAATAAAATTCTTGATTTTCTTACCGGTTCATTATTTATTTGATTAATTTCATTCATTTTTTAAATTCTTTAATTTGATTTTCTAGTAATAAAAAGAATTTTATATACTAAATATAATGCTATCAACTCCCATACTACTAGACTATCAATCTTCGACTCCTTGCTCTAAAGATGTTGTTGATTCTATGAAACCTTTTTGGAGTGAGATATTTTCTAACCCTGCAAGCAAATCTAATTTGGCGGGGATTAACGCAAGCGCTATACTGGAAGCCTCAAGAGAAAAAATAGAACAAAATTTATTTCTTAAGAATAAAAAAGTTATTTTTACAAGTGGGGCAACTGAATCTAATAACTTAGCCTTATTAGGTTTTGCTAGAAATTACTATAAAAAAACAGGAAATTATGGACATATTATTACCCTAAAAACAGAGCATAAAGCTGTTTTAGAGCCCCTAAACCAACTAAAAAAAGAGGGATTTATGGTTACAGAAATTAATCCTGAGAAAGATGGCTTAATTTCAGAAGAACAATTCAAAAAAAATATAAGAGAAGATACATTTATGGTTAGTGTCATGTTGGCAAATAACGAAATAGGAGTTATTCAGCCTCTGGAAAGTATTTCAAAGATATGTAAATCAAGAGGAATAACTTTTCACTCTGATTTCGCACAATGTTTAGGCTACATAGAGTTAGACAATCTTTTATCAGATCTAAACATGATAACTATGAGTTCTCACAAAATATATGGTCCTAAAGGGATAGGACTTCTTTTGATAGATGAAGAAATTAATCTTGAGCCTTTAATTGTTGGAGGAGGTCAGGAATATGGTCTCAGGTCTGGTACATTACCTCTTCCGTTAGTAGTTGGCTTTGCTAAAGCAATAGAGATAGCAGTTTTTAATCAAAAAAATAATGCTGAGAAATTACTTTTGTACAGAAATAATCTTTTAGAGGGTTTGTTAGAAAATAATTCTGGTTTATTAATTAATGGCTCCATAGAAAAAAGATTACCTCATAATTTAAATTTGACTATATTAGATTTAAACGGAGCGAAGTTTCATAAATTTTTAAAATCTAAAATAATTTGTTCTAGTGGATCTGCATGCAGTAATGGTGAACCATCTCATGTTTTACTAGCCTTAGGTAGATCTTTTAAAGAAGCAGAATCTTCAATAAGGTTAAGTATTGGATTAAGCACTAATTCAAAAGATATAAAACAAGCAATACAAGTTCTTACAAATACGATCAGATCATTACGTTAGAAATTATTGGCTCTTTAATTTAATTGAGCAATTCTTAATTTTGCACTTCTGGATCTCTTATTTAGTTCGACTTCTTGTTCGGAAGGAGTTATTGGCTTTTTTGTCAGGTTTTTTAGTCTTTGATCATTTTTAAAAGAATTTTTAACTAATCTATCTTCCAGGGAATGAAAACTAATAATAGAAATAATTCCTCCCGGTAAAAGCCATTCAGGGACAACTTGCAAAAATTTTTCTAATACTTCAATTTCTTTATTAACGGCAATTCTTAGTGCTTGAAATGTTCTTGTTGCTGGGTGTATTTTTTTATATCTTTGTTTTGGTGGGAAGCAGCCGGCAATAGAATAAGCTAACTCTTTTGTCCCAGAATATTTACCATTTTCCTTCAAATGCATTTTTATTTTCCTAGCAATTTTTCTTGATAATCTCTCATCTCCATATTTATAAATAAGGTTAGCTAGATCTTTTTCATTTAAATCCTCAATTAATTTATCTGCATCAACCTCAAGAGAGGGATTCATGCGCATATCAAGAGGTCCATCTTTTTGGAAACTAAATCCTCTTTTAGGCTCATCAATTTGGTTACTATTTACTCCAAGATCTGCAATCACAAAAGAAACTTTTTCTTTTGGTACAAAATCTGCAAAATTTGAAGCCCTTATATCAATCCTATCTTTAAATTCATCAAGTTTTTTTGATGCTGATTCTCTCGCGAATGGATCTTGATCAAGTCCAATTATTTTTAAATCCGAATATTTTCTCAATAAATGATAAGAGTGTCCGCCTCCCCCTAAAGTTGCGTCTATTCCTTTAACTTGGTTGTTATCTATTGATGGGTATTGCTCTAATGAAGCCATAATCTCATCTGTCATGACTGATTTATGATTGAAAAAAGATGAATCAGATAGGTCAGTTTGCATAACTTTCGACTAAGATTTAATTAGAAGTTAAATTTCGAATGGCTCAGCTAGAGACTAGAACAGAACCAATGGTGGTCAATTTTGGCCCTCATCACCCCTCAATGCATGGAGTTTTAAGGTTAGTTGTAACTCTTGATGGTGAGAATGTCATTGATTGTGAGCCAGTAATTGGATATTTACATAGGGGAATGGAAAAGATAGCTGAAAATAGGACAAATGTAATGTATGTCCCTTATGTAAGCAGAATGGATTATGCAGCAGGAATGTTTTATGAAGCTATTGTAGTAAATGCTCCTGAAAGATTAGCTAATATTCCAGTTCCTAAAAGAGCTAGTTACATCAGAGTTTTAATGCTGGAACTTAATCGTATTGCTAATCATCTTTTATGGCTTGGTCCCTTTTTAGCAGACGTAGGAGCTCAAACTCCATTTTTCTATATTTTTAGAGAAAGAGAAATGATTTATGATCTTTGGGAAGCTGCTACTGGACAAAGGTTAATAAATAATAATTTTTTTAGGATAGGTGGTGTCGCATGTGATCTTCCATACGGATGGTTAGAAAAATGTATAGACTTTTGCGATTGGTTCGGTCCTAAAATAGATGAATACGAAAAATTAATAACAAATAACCCAATTTTTAAAAAAAGAATTGAAGGTCTTGGAACAATACAAAGAGACCAGGCTATTAATTGGTCTTTGTCTGGTCCAATGCTTAGAGCTTCTGGAGTTTCATGGGATTTAAGGAAAGTTGATAGTTATGAATGTTATGACGATTTTGATTGGCAGATTGCTTCAGAAAAAGAAGGAGATTGTTATGCAAGATATCGAGTAAGAGTTGAAGAGATGAGACAATCACTAAGCATCATTCGCCAAGCCTGCAAAATGATTCCAGGAGGTCCAACAGAAAATTTAGAAGCCCAAAGAATTGCGACTGAAGATAAGAAGAGTGAAATATTTGGTATTGACTATCAATATGTAGCTAAGAAGGTTGCTCCAACTTTTAAAATTCCTAACGGAGAATTGTATACAAGATTAGAGTCCGGAAAAGGAGAAATAGGTGTATTTATTCAAGGAAATAATGAAGTTACCCCATGGAGATTTAAAATCAGAGCAGCTGATTTAAATAATCTGCAAATTTTACCTCATATTCTTAAAGGTGCCAAAATCGCCGATATTATGGCAATCCTTGGGTCAATAGATGTCATTATGGGATCTGTTGATAGATAAGTTTTTAAATGAAACCCCCTGATTGGTTAATATTGCAGAAGAAGGTAAGATTTGGTGATTGTGATTCTGCAGGTGTAATTCATTTTCATAACTTATTAAAATGGTCTCACGAAGCTTGGGAAGAAAGTATTGAAATTTATGGGATTCCTTCTCAAGATATTTTTCCGGATTTTTCTATACGTAAAAGTCAAATTATTTTTCCCATAGTAAATTGTGAAGCAAACTTTTTTGCGCCTATAAAAATTGGAGATTTCTTAAAAGTAAAAATTGCCCCTCATAAAATTAATGATCATTTGTTCCAAGTAAATAGCTTTTTTATAAAAAATGGAAATAAAGTAGCCGAAGGGAAAATTATACATTGTTCTTTAGATGTAGATTCAAGAAATAAAATAGAACTGCCCGATCAGTTAGAAAGATGGATAGAGGCTTCAAATGTAAGTAGAATTTTAAAAGAATGCTAATTATTATTTTTTAAATTTATATTTTATTTTTTCTGTACTGGTATTTTTGTTTTTAACAATCCACTTTTCAGGCTTTTCATGTTTAGGCCAACTTTGAGAAAATTTTTTTAATAAATTTAAATAAATTTGAATATTTTTATTATTTGTAAGTTCTCTAAATTCAACAATTACTTTAATTTTATTTCCCCATAATTTGTTAGATACTTTTGAAATATTGAATTTATTAATTGGGATATTTTCTTTCATAATGAAATCATTTAATCTAGATTCAATTACTTCTGGGAAAACGATTTCTCCTCCTGAATTAAAAGCGTTATCACTTCTTCCAAGAAAGTTTAAATATAAAGAATTTTTGATTTGATTAATTTCACCTAAATCGCCGGTTTGCCACCACCCATTTGTATTTTTGAAATTTTCAGTTTTTAAAGAGTCTATTATTTCTATTCCAATTCTGGCTGATTTTATCTCGATTAATCCTTGTGCGTTAATTCTTATTTTTGTATCAGGAAGTATTTCTCCAACATTTTTAAAACCCATTAAGAATTCTTTTGGTTTTAAACACGTAACCATTGCTGCTGTTTCAGTTGAGCCGTAACAAGGTGCTAATTTTATTTTTTCTTGTATACATTGTTCTGCAGTTTCGTCTGAAATTGAAGCTCCACCTACCCAAATTAGATCAAAAATTTTTAGCCAACTAATTCCATCTTTTTGAGCTAAAAGTCTTTGTAATTGGGTAGGTACTAATGACGTAATTAAGTGTTTTTTGTTTTTTTTAGATTTAATTGTAAACAGTAAAAGTTCTCGAGTTTTTTTTATCAAATTCGGAGAAATATTAATACAAGCACATCCCCAAGTTTGACTTCTAAAAATTGGCATTAATCCACTTATATGGTTCAGGGGTAAAGTATTTAAAATTAAGCAGTTTTGCAATTCAAATCCTTGCTCTATTAGCCATTGGCCTGAAGTAGTTGCAGATAATTTAAGATTATCTAAATGGTGTAAACATTGTCTCGGTTTTCCAGAACTCCCACTACTGTTTAAGATAATTGCGGGCCCATTTTCAGTAATTGAATCTAATTCATTTTTTTCATCATAAAATTTGTTTTTTACATAAATAATTTTATTCTCTCTAATTTTTTCAATAATTTTTTCTACAGATTGAGTTTCATTATTTTCAACTTCAATAGTATGAATTTTATTTTTCATAGTAGATCCCATATCTTTTTTGCTTCATTTAAAAATAGAAACGAATTAGGGAATTTATTCATTGCTAAACCAGGAACTTTTGGAGTTGGTCCTTGTAATTGTAGAGACGATAAATGATAAAGCCATCTCTTCCCTATACCAGTTTCAAATGAGGTACTTATAGATATTAAAGCTTTTTTATTTTCTAATTCTTTTAAAAGCTTAACTGGATTATTTTCTTGAGAAGGCCTTCGAATTTGCCAACCTTTCCACTCATCGATCAAAGTTGGAAATTTTAAAAGTGATTCGTCTAAGGCTATAGGGATTTTTTTGTTGAGTTCTTTCAGTCCATCAATATCATCAACACAGAGAGGTTGTTCTAACCAATCTATATTTTTGTTATCCTTCAAAATATCAGCCCATCTATTAGCTATATCTCTTCCCCAAGAACCATTAGCATCTATTCTCAACTTAATATTATTGCCTATTTGGCTTAAAATTTCTTCTAAACTTGCTTCTTCCTCATGTTTGTTTTTTAATGCTACTTTCCATTTTATGGTTACTGATTTCCCAATATTAGATTGTCTTTTTTTAATTTCATTTAGATCTGAAATTACATTTTCAGGATTTAACATTATGGCTGTTTTATCAATTTCATCAAAGTAATAGTTTTCTTTAAAAATTATATTTCCATTTATCTCAG
>QCIJ01000027.1 GCA_003216755.1 Prochlorococcus sp. AG-402-K22
CCCACTACTAGCGGCACTTGCTCTACCTACTGCTGTTAATGCTGAGGAATTTACTGAATTAAAACCTATTAATCCTCATAGTTATAAGAAATCTACCTTGGTTAGATGGGAAGAGAATGGCAAAAGATATTTAACTTTTAAAGGGACTTCAGTTGTTTTAGATTGTTTTGGAACTAGAGGGCAATTTGGTGAATGCCCTTCAGGTTATAGTAATTATCCTGATCGTACTTATAAAGCAAATAAAACAACAGAAGTAATTAATAAATATGGTTGGAAAACAGTATTATTTGAATACTCAATTGATTTTATTGAAAAAACATACAATCGAGAAGGTGACGTAATGGCTTGGACTGGTTTGCTCATAGATCAAACTCCTTATTTGGTAGCTCAAAAGTATTGCCCTGTAGAAGAGTGGAGCAAATTACCAAATAAATAAAACGCTTACAACTAAGAACTACTGCTATAACTGACGTTTGTTAACAAATATACACAATCAAATTAAGGCAATATAAGGACAAATATTTGAGAAAATTAGGAATAGGTTCTTAATTTGTGAGCTTTTTATGGATACTTTCGAGCCCCAAAATTTTTCTAGGCAGAACTCTATAAAATTAGTTACAAATAAGAAATCCGACTTACGATTTAATTAATAACTAGAGTAATAACAACAAAATGTATGCAACTATTTCTGAGACAGCAAAGCTATTAGGTTATAAGACTAGGGCAACTATTTATCGACTAATGTCTCAAGGACATTTAGATGATTATCTATGGGAATTAAATGGGAAAACTTATATTTATATGGGTAAAAGAAAAGGCAAAACTTTAGCTAGAAGAATAAAATGTCTTGTCTTTGATAAGAATGGATTTGAGATATATGACTTTGATCCTGAAAAAGATTTTGAACTAATTAAACAGCTTTAAACATTTATGTCTCATAAATGAAAGCTTATCGCTAAAAAAAGATCGAGATTTCAGATGACACTCGTTGAAAGTGGTCAAAAGTACCTTTGACTTAATTAATAAACTTTAGTTCCTCTATATGAAATATAATAAACCCCGCCTTTAGCTCCAACATAAAATGTAGTTCCGCTATATTTTGATCTCCCATGAATTTCTAATCTCTTGTTGTGTAACCCATAATTATTTGTATTTAGATCTGGGCTATTAAGTAACCTGTCATATCGAGAAGTTCGATTATTTTTAACACCATTTTTTCTTCTTAACGCAAGAGAAAAATAAAGAACTATAAATAAGAATATAAAAATTATTCCAAATCTAACAACATTTTCAGCATCTATTTTGTTCTGATATTCCTCTAAAGAACTTCTAGTTGTTGCTATCAAAAATTCCTTCATTTATATAAACGGTGCAAGTAGTAAGCGTCTCATTCTAATTTCCTTTTTTCATTAGAAACTAAATCTTAGACCTGCATTTATAGCAAAATATTTAGTTGAATCATAATTTGTTGTAATGCCACTTTCTGTAACATCATATGAGCCAAAATTCTGATAAATAGCCTCTGAATATAAAGAGGTATTATCTGAAATCTTATATGATCCTCCTCCTTTCAAGGCAAAAGATAAGACTGATTCGCCTGAACCAACAATTTCAAAAGTGGAGCCAAGTACACTAACAGTCTGATCTTTACTTGATGATGTGGCGAATCCTAATCCTAGACCTGCATAAGGTGTAAATTTTGAATCATTTGAAAAATCCTTGTAAACATAAATCATGGAACTTTTCATAGTAGATTCCAAAGCTGGGGTGACTGATGATACTAAGCCCACTCCTCCTGTTGAGAACTCTTGTTTGTCAGATTGTAATGTCGCTTGTGAATAATTAAATTCAACTCTAAAATCATTAAAATATTTTCCAATTCCTAAAGAATAAAAGGCTGGATTATCTACATCAGCACTTGCATCATAAACTACACCTCCAATTGTTATATCACCATTTACATCACTTGGGACAGCTAAACCTCCAGCAACTGATAAATAAAAATTCTTTGATTCTTCAGCGGAAGATGGAGATATAAAAGAACCTAATAACAAAGTTGATCCAACTAAAATTTTTTTCACAATAAACAAGGAGCTAATGCCCCTTATTTTAGATCGACTGTCAATTAAAAGTAGCTTGAAATAACAGTCGAATCATAAATATGACCTGCACTCTCAATTAATGGTTTAACTTCTGGATCTTTAAACATAGCTATTGCTTTACCTTCTTCACCCTGCTCAATGACAATTACACTGGTTGGATCATCTTTCTTTACACCTTTGTATAAGCAAGTCATTCCAGTTTCTTTCATCATTTGTATATTTTCTTCGCTGTCATAAACAGCAGCCCATTCTTCATAAGGGACATTAATTTTGAATGTAAAAACAGTAGTTTCAAGGGACATAAAAAAAGGAGCTAATTGCCCCTTATTTTAGATCGACTGTCAATTAATAACTATTAGCGGTGCAAGTAGTAAGACTTTCATTTAGTCTTCTTTTTTTCTTGTATTCCTCTCAATTGAGAGTAATGCAGATGATAAAGATGCAGATGCGATAACAGCTAAGCCATATCCCATTACAAATGGTGAGACAATTGCTCTACCTCTTTTTAATGAATTTCTATCATCTACATCATCTAGATATTGTTCATATCTTGATTGTTGTTGCTTTTGTTGAAAACTTAAACTCTTTTGTTCTTTAATAAATGGTTCTTTATAGACTTCATAACCTTCATATTCTTGAGATGCCTTTTCTAAGAAATCTTCTTTATAAACCTGATAATAATCATATTGACTTGAACCAACTCCACTTATAAATTTTTCTTGATATTTGAGATATTGATCCTTGAGAGTTTTATATTCTCTAGTTGACTTTTCTGGCATAGAAACTTTTTTATCAATTACCCATTCGTCAAAAGATAATAAGGTTTGAGTCTCTTCATTTTCTTTTATCCATTCGTCAAAAGATAATAATTCCTTTTTGTCCTTTCCTTTTTGATCTTTCCATTCTTCGTAAGAAAGCATCTCTGCTGTTACGTTAGATATTTTTTCAGAAGTGATTAATTTATCTTTTCCAATAAATCTTTCTTTACTTTTAGCATTTTCTAAAATACTTCCTTCAGCAAATAATATAATCCCAGTCAATAAGGCTATAAAACCACTAACTCCAATGACATTCCAAAAATGTCTACCTACTCCAAATAGGAATTTCCTTTCAAAAATATTTGCTAGTTTCATTTTTAGATTTGAATTATAAGAATTGTCGCACAAACTTTATTTTTTTGAAGCTTAGATTTAACTTGGTTTTTAAGAGTCGGGGCGACAGGATTCGAACCTGCGACCTAGTGCTCCCAAAGCACCCATACGACAAATTGAGACAGTAGGTTAAATAAACTAGTCAGGCTATGGCAAGTTAGTTGTAATTTTAGAGGAGTTGTTAGTCTCAGAAATAGGTCAAAGGTATACAAAATCATCCATAAATATACAATTCCTCGCCCGTTTGTCGCCCGCAATTTAAGAAAGGTTTTATAAATTTAATTCAAAGAACTTTCTCAACTTTTATTCATCCAGCTAATCCAATCGGCGGATATTTCTTTGGGGCAAACAGCCTCGCATTCAAGATTATTACTACATTGACCAAAACCTTCAATAGTCATTTGTTTTCGCATTTTGATTGACCTTTCTTTTTTACCATTAATCCCTTGAGGGAGTTGTCCTAAATGAGCTAGTTTTGCAGCTATAAAAAGACTTGATGATGCATTTTTACATCCTGCAACACATGCCCCACATCCTATACACGTAGCAGTTTCAAAAGACGAAAATGCTTTTTTAGGGCTTATTGGAATTAAATTGGCATCGGGTGCGTTACCAGTATCAGTAGAAAAATACCCACCCGAAATAATTAATTTATCCAATGAATTTCTATCTACTGACAAGTCTTGGATAATTGGGAATGATTTTGCTCGCCATGGTTCAAGGATTATCAAAGCATTATCTTTAAAATTTCTCATATAAAGCTGACAAGAAGTTGTACCTCTTTTTGGCCCATGAGGTTGACCATTTACTAAAAAACCACAACTTCCACATATTCCCTCTCTACAGTCATGATCAAAGGTAACGGGTCTAATATTTTTAGTTGTTAATTCTTCATTCAATTGATCTAAGGCTTCGAGCAAAGATATTTTTACAGATACTTTTTCTAAACTAAATTCTTCATATGACCCATTAGATTCTTTACTAACTTGCCTCCAAACTTTAAATTTAATAGAAATAAAATCTTTCATTTATAGTTTCTAATATTTAAGTTAATCTTCTTGAAGTTTAGGTCTTCAGAAAATCTTATATGAGAATTATTGTCAGAATTAAATTTCCAAACTGCTATATGGGAGAAAAGGTCATCATTCCTCTTGGCTTCTCCTTCCTTAGTTTGATATTCTTCTCTGAAATGGGCTCCACATGATTCCTCTCTTTCAATAGCATCTTTAATCATCAGTATTGAGAGTTCAATAAAGTCTTCTAGCCTTAAAGCTTTCTCAAGCTCTACATTTAATCCAGAATTTGTTTCAGGTATTTTTAAATTTGAATAAAAATTATTACTTAAAATTTCTACTTCTTCAAGGGCAGATTTTAGGTTATTTCTATTTCTACTAATACCGCATTTTGAGATCATTATTTCCCCTAGCGCTCTGTGGAAATAGTCAACAGGTTTTTCACCTTTTATTTTTAGTAAAGTTTTTATTTTTTTATCGACGTAATTTAAAGCCTCTTTACAAGCCTCATCAATTCTTCTGTTATCTATCCCCTTATTGTTTGCTAACCAAGAGGTGATAGTTTTTGGTGATATAAAGTATCCATCACACAAGCATTGCAATAAAGCATTTGCTCCTAGCCGATTAGCGCCATGCACAGAATAGTTCGCCTCTCCTAAAACGAAAAGACCATCTATATTGCTCATTAAATTGTAATCAACCCATAATCCACCCATTGTGTAATGAGGGGCTGGATAAATCTTCATAGGTACTTTTGTTGGATCTTCACCAACTATTCGTTCATACATCTCTAATAAATTCCCATATTTAGCCTTTATTACCTTTAATCCATCTTTTTTAATTGAGTCTTGTAAGTCAAGATATACACCTTTACCACCAAAACCAATACCAAAACCTTTTTCACAGATCTCTCTTGCTCTTCTAGAGGCGACATCTCTGGGTACTAAATTCCCATATTTAGGATATTGTCTTTCCAGAAAATAGTCTCTTTCATGTTCTGGAATATTTTCAGGATCATCTTTGGAATCAATTTTTTTTGGTAACCAAATCCTTCCATCATTCCTTAGACTTTCGCTCATTAAAGTTAATTTGCTTTGATAAATATCTCCAGGAGGGATACATGTTGGGTGTATTTGTGTGAAAGAGGGATTTGCAAAATTTGCCCCCCTTTTGTGGGCCCTCCAAATTGCAGTGGCATTCGATTTTAATGAATTTGTTGAAAGGTAATAGACGTTGCTATATCCACCAGTTGCTAAAACAACACAATGTGCTTTATAAGTCTCTAAATTTCCATTAATTAAATTTCTTGCAATTACTCCTCTTGCAATATCATTAACAATTACTAAATCAAGTACATCTCTTTTTGTAAAAAGTTCAATATTTCCAAGATTCACCTGTCGCGATAAGGCTTGGTAAGCTCCATATAGTAACTGTTGCCCTGTTTGACCTCGGGCGTAAAAAGTTCGACTAACTACAGCACCTCCAAATCTACGAGTAGCAAGAGTTCCATCATATTCACGAGCAAAAGGCACCCCTTGTGAGACACACTGATCAATTATGGAACTACTTAATTCAGAAAGACGTTGGCAACTTGCTTCTCTTGCTCTAAAATCTCCTCCAATTAGGGTGTCTTTAAATAATTGATCTATACCAACTTTATTCTTTTCATCTGATGATGATCTTGCCGCATTAATGCCTCCTTGGGCTGATACTGAGTGTGCTCTTCTGGGACTATCATGATAAGTGAGAAGTTTAATCTTAAATCCTTCCTCAGCGAGAGTAGCTGCAGCAGAACTGCCTGATAAGCCGCATCCTACAATAATAATTTCAAATTTATTTTTCTTTTCAGTAGTAAGATTTGATAGGTTTTTAACTGTTTTTTGCCAAGCTCCTTCTACTTCTCCAGTTGGTAAATTTGGATTAATGAAGTTATTCATGTTATTACTTAAATCTTAAGTAAAAAGTCATTATTAAATAAGAAAGTCCAAAAAATATAGATATAAATCTACTTATATATCTTATGTTTAACGAATTACTTTGACTTAAAATCCCTAAACTTCTATGACCCGATTCAATACCATGTACCATATGAAAAAAAAGTGAGATTGATGCTAAAGAATAAAGAACTAAAAAATGAACACCTCCCAATTTACTTTTTAGAGAAATCAACTCCAAGTTATCGCCTGGTCTAGGGAATCTCAATTGCAAGAGATGAATTATTAAAAAGGAAGCTAAGATTACGCCTGTAAAAGGTTGAACTTTGGATGCTAGTACTCCTAGGTAATCATTTCTCCTAGTCTTTAATATTGCTTTATTACCACTTGATCTATTTTTTAAAACCTTTTTTAATGTTAGAAAGATATGAATTATGAATGTTATGGCCAGTACTATTTCAGAATAAGGTAAAAATAAACTTGAATGTAAATTTGACGCGTATATTTCAAAAGCATCAGGATTAATTCCTGCAAAAATAATTCCTGCAAGGTGTACTGCAATAAAGAAAACTAAAACTAATCCACTGTAGGATTGAAATTTTTGTGTAAGAGTTTCAAGGTCCAAAAATTAAATATTAATGTTTTAGATTCATTTATCTAATTTTAATCAAACATTAAATAATGTGGGAAATCTTAGAATATAAAAATTATTTAATTGAGGCATATTCATCTTAAAAACTGTTTAGATACCCTCCAAAGTTATCCAAAGCTATACAAATCCTCGCCCATTCCTCGCCCGCAGAGATTTTAAGACAAATGAGAAATAAAAAAGCGAGTCGGGAAACTCGTTAGTATAACTTGGATTTAGTAGAGTCGGGGCGACAGGATTCGAACCTGCGACCTAGTGCTCCCAAAGCACCCGCGCTACCAAGCTGCGCCACGCCCCGCTCATAAGATCTTAGTTCATAACAGACATCTATTAAAGACCAAATTGATAAATTTTTTATAAAAAATCACTTTTGAAGCTAGAAAATAATTTTTGTCACGATGCTGTCACTAAAAAAATAATGTTTTGCCGCTAAGTTTATAGATTTTTACTTATAAATTAATAATTAATAAATAACAACGTTATTGTTTGGATGAACTAATTTATTTGTGAAATGGAGATAAAATCCAAACAACCTTTCAAAAGTTGATGCCTAAAAAAATCAAAACCCCTTGGGGAGAAATAATGCCAGAGGTAAGCTTATTCCCAATTTATTACTTATTGTTTATATATTGTTTTATTTATATTCTTCCTTTTGGGAGAGATATTATCGGGATAAGTTGGTTTGACTGGCTTAGAAGCGAAGATGGTCCTTTAGAGTGGATTCAATTTATTGAGTATGCAGTTTCATCTCTATTGGCACTATTGATTTACTTAAAAAGAAAGAGAAAGAGAGATATTGATTCAATTATTTGGCTTTTGATAGCTTTTTTATCATTTGTAATAGCTGGTGAAGAAATAAGTTGGGGTGAGCGAATAACTGGGATAGGAATTAGTTCTATTTCTTCTATTAATGTCCAAGGGGAAACTAATTTTCATAACTTACCTTTTTTTCATAATTATTTATTGGATCCAATTTTTGAGATTAGTTGCATTTTTCTTGGATGGTTTGGATGGAGAAGATTCAAGAGGATAAAAGCTTTACCCAATAAAGATTTATCTCTATATTTTTTATCTGTGGCACTTTTTTATTTTTACTTTGATGTATCTTGGGCTTCAACAACACAACAAATTAGAAATGATCAAGAGATTTTTGAATTTTTGCTATCCACAGGAATTTTTATTCATTGTTATGGGAATTTTAAGAAGTTAGTTTTTAGAGGTGAATAATTTATAAAACACCCCTTGCTAGTGCTGACATTAAAGCAAAAATAGTACCAGCGAGCACTTAATGATTGTATTTTTCTAGTACTAATCAAGCACTATTGGATAAAGCGACATTAGTAATAAAACTGTTGTGGGATGAATTTAGCTTGTATCAAAATGTGTCTCAGAAGTACTCGCGAAACCAAACTACAAACTTGCTTCGCCAATAAAATAAGACCTTAGTTTATGAAAGACATCTATAAAAGATTTAATATCAAAATATTTTATAAACGATTTTGATGCAATTAAATGATTTCTTTATCCAGCTCTTGGAGTAAATTCAGGGAAAAATATTTATAGTATTATCCTATGGAAATATCTAAGTATTAAAATTCTCAAGAATAATTATTATCATATTAATATTTGAATTTTTGTAGATATGAAAAAATTAGAGAGTCTAATTAAGACATATTATGATTTCCCGAAAAAAGGTATTGCATTCAAAGACATACTTGGAATAATTCAAGATACTGAAGTCTTTAGAGAACTAATACATAAAATGTGTTCAAGTAAAATAATAAAAAACTCTGAAGCGATAATCTCAATAGAGGCTAGAGGTTTTATTTTTGGTTCTGCAATTAGCCTTCAGGCATCTAAACCAATGATAGTAGCTAGAAAGCCAGGGAAATTGCCTGGGGAATTAATCCAAGAAAACTATAGTTTAGAATATGGAGAAAATTCCCTAGCAATCCAAAAGGAAGCCCTAAAAAAATTTAGTTCTTATGCGATAGTTGACGATCTTCTGGCAACTGGTGGAACAGTTGATTGTGTAGCTAATTTATTACATCAAAATGGTAAAAATATATGTGGATTAATAACTGTTATTGAATTACAGGAACTTTATGGAAGGTCAAAATTTAATTTTCCTGTAGAGTCAATATTATTTCTTTAATTTTAAGATGAACTCTGTATAAAAGAAGCGTTATTAAATAAATAAAGTTATTTAAGGTATTTACAGAAATATTTAAATTAGTCCTAAGGAACCAGCTGTGAAACCAACTACTAAGAAAAATGCGAATTCTGTCAAATCTCTTGGCATAGAATTTACTATTAAATTTAATTGAGTCATTTTACCTTGTGCTCCTCAGGTTTATAAGTTTCGAAAAATATAACCAAGAATTAATTTTATTGAGGTAAAAGAACCAATTTTTTTCTTTTTTCTAAAGAATTGCTTATTTATTTCAATATCTTATTTCAAAACTTTAAAACTAAATTTTAAGTAAATTTAGAAGATATTAATGCGATCATACTTTTCTAACTATAATTAAATTCAGTAAGTAGAAATTAAGTCTTTAAATATGGACTATAAAAAAAAATCTCTTAAAAACTTAAATCGTAAAGAAAGTTATGAAGAAATAGATACTAGGTTGGCTTCTGGCTGGTACGTAGACTCTTTTGGGGCATCCAGGAAGAAAAAATATAAAACGAACGAGGTTCAATTCAAAATTGTAAAAAAATCAGATTGAAAAATATAAAATACTTTGATTATTAAATTTTCTTCTTTCCTCTAACATTCAATTAAAAAAATTTTAATAATGCACAAACTTAATGTATAGATCTACAAACTGGCACAGTTTTGGAGAAAATGTATCGGTTGCTACTTGAAATTAGGCTAAATCTTACACTAATATAGGTTGTCCTTTAAATTTCGTGTGAGGAAATTTATGAAGCTTTTTAAAAGCTTGCTAGTAGCACCAGCGACATTAGGATTACTTGCTCCTATCGCTGCTACTGCAAACGAAGTTACTATTAATGACTTCAACCCCGCTGAAGAACTTGCTATTACTAATAGCCGTGTAGATGGTTTAGAAGCAAGACTTAATAACTTTGAAGCTGGAAGTTTTTCTGATACAACAACAGCATCATTTGGATCCACTTTTTACATAGGAGCTGTTGACGGTTCTTCAGAAGAAGCTGTTACATTCACTTATGACTTTGGTATGGGTCTATCA
>QCIJ01000028.1 GCA_003216755.1 Prochlorococcus sp. AG-402-K22
AACCTTAAAACTTTACTGGGCCTTATTAATAAAAAAGAGAGTTCACTCGCTGCGAAAAAAGCTGGTAAAAATAAAAGAAATAAAAGTAGAGTTATTTTCATTCAATGACAAATGAATAATGGGGGTGGCGAGGATCGAACTCGCCTTAGCCAAATTATGAGTTTGGTGCATTCACCAGATTGCTACACCCCCTAGGGAATTTATGTAATTTTAATTACATTGAATTTCAATATACAATATAAAAATAATATTTCAAAAAACATCTCATTAGGAAGTTTTTGTGAGATTTCTTTTTTTTCTTCTAATCTTTTAAATATAAATTTAACTTTTACTAATGGCCAAATTCTCGGATAAGTATGATTTAAATAAAGCAAAATTGTTAAAACAGTTAATTGAAAAATCTTACAAGAAAGGAAACTTCACTTTATCTTCAGGGAAAAAAAGCAGTCATTACTTGAACTGTAAACCGGTATCATTAAATGGCGAAGGCCTAAATTTAATAAGTGATTTATTTTTAGAGTTAAAGGACTCAAGGTCAAAAGCTGTAGCAGGATTGACATTAGGTGCAGATCCAATTGTAAGTGGATTAATAGTTAAAGCAGCTTTGCATGGCCTCGACCTTGATGGTTTAATAATTCGGAAAGAAATTAAAAAATACGGTACCAAAGCTGGAATAGAGGGTCCTACATTAGAAGAAGGAACTTTGGTAACTGTCTTAGAGGATGTTGTTACAACTGCAGGTTCAGTGATAAAAACTATAAAAAAATTACGAGAAAATAATTATATTGTTGAGGAAGTTTTGTCTATAGTTGATAGGCAAGAAGGGGGATTAGAAGCCCTTCAAGATGAAAATGTTAAATTAAAGAGTCTTTTTACAATAAAAGACTTTTTATAATTATCTCAAAATGCAAGATATAAAAAAAAATTTTTGGCTTGAAAAATTTGATTGTTTTTCTATTACTGGAAAAGATGCCAGAAAATTTTTGAATGGTATAACAACTGGTAATATTCTTAATTCAGAAAATAAAGTTATCAAAACTTGTTGGTTAACTCCAAATGGAGTTCTAAGGTCATTAATTGAAATTATTTGTTTAGAAGGAAACTTAGAAGTAACTATCTTGGCGGGTAACACTCATGAAATAATTGAATACTTTAATCAAATTATTTTTCCAGCGGACGATGTACTTCTAAGTGAACCTTTCTTGATAAATAGAATTCAGGAAATTGATGAATCTAGTTCATGGAGAACTTACCAGCCTATTTTCTTCAAAACAGAAGATAAAGAATTTGAAATATATAAAAATAAACTAAATTTACTAAATCCCAATGATTTAAAACTTTGGAAGATTAATCAGGCAATACCCTCATTAGAAATGGAAATAAACGGAAAAAATAATCCTCTTGAGCTTGGATTACAAGATCTTATAGATTTTAATAAAGGTTGTTATTTAGGACAAGAAACAATGTCAAAAATAAAAAATGTTTCTTCTTTAAAACAGGAAATAAGAATTTGGGAATCATTTGAATATAGTTTGAATTTTGACGCTGAAGATAAAAATTTATATATAAATTCTTCCAAGGATATTTCTGTAGGCAAAATTACTAGTTTTTTTAAATCAGATTCTCAAATAAAAGGTTTAGCAATGATAAAAAGAAAATATTTAGAGGAAGGAAGTTATTTTTTTTCAGAAATTTTTGGAAAAATTATTATTAATAAATCTGTAGGATCAATTTTTCTTTAATTGATTTTTGATTAAATATTCTGCAATTTGTAGAGTAGCCAAACAATCATCTTTGTTATATTGGATAATTTTTTTTAAAAATATTTCGTTTTCTGTAATTTGATATTGAATCCACCAATAAAGGGCTTTCGATCCACTTACATTTTTCTGCATCCATTCAAATCCAAGCCAATTAGAAATAGTTTTTAAGCCATAGTTTTTTAGTGGTAATATCCAAGACTTTCGTATTAAGGTATGTAAGTCTATAAATCTTGAGGCAAGTGAATCAATTTCTTCAAAACTAAAATTTAGGTTTTTAGCAATATTAATTATTGCTATCTTTTCAGTTTCTCCGTAATGTAAAACTGGCCATTCCTCGTGTGAAAAAAGTATTTCAATAATTTTCCTGTAAGATTCTCCTTTATTGTTTTTGAGATTTAAAATTGGTTTATAAATAAGATCTTCTTTTTTTGTAAACAAATTATTTATTTTTAAAAAACCATATAAAAAGTCATGCTTATCATCTGGATTTGACTCAATATCAAATATATAAAATCCCGCACATGTTTTTTCTAGTAGATCGTTAATATCATTTTGATTGGAAATGCGATATGGTTTTCCAGAAATATAAGCTTGTGCCTGCTTTATAAATACGGAGGCTTTTTCATACTTTTGATCGTTGAATTTAGATAATTTCTCTCCAAGTTGTTTTTCGTTATACGAAGCTAATGTTTGGGTATCAGATATTCCATTTTTTATGAATAATGAGGCCGTTTTGGATCCTATCCCATCTATATCTGTTAGATATCCATTTTCTTTTGCTTCTTTGTCACAAAATTTTTGCCATGAACAAATAGTACATTTTTTTCTATCTTGAGTTATTTCTGGTATAAATCCCTCCAAGCATTCATTCAAACTTAATAAAACATTCAAAACTTTTTTTCTTAATTTTTTATTTAAATAAATTTCTTCAACATTAACTTTTTTATCAAAACTTGAAATTACTAATCCTTTTTCAATTTTAGATTCTTGAAAATTTTCCAATAGAATAGAACTAAAAGCTAGGTCGAATAAATGTTCTTTAGTGGTTTTGTGGCCTAACTTATAAACAGCAGGTAAATATTTATATTGTCCCCATTTACTTTTACCTTTGGTCTTTACAAGTAATTGTGGACGTATCTCTGCGTTAATATTTCGGAAAAGATTCCCTTTAATTTTTAAACCAACTACCCCTTGATAACCATTTTTGCATGCTTTTAATCCTGTATATATTTCACTATTACAAAATTCAGAGAAAATTTGAAACTGATTAATTTTATCTATAGCTTTATGCGGGGACCACACTTCATAAGATTTTTTACCCTTAAAATCTAGCCATGCTTTTCTTTTGCATCTTATAAAACTTTTTAAATGAAGAGAATTCAAATTTTTTTTAAATGGCGGTTTTAAAATTTACTCATTTAAATTAGTATAGATAATTAAAAGAAATCAAGGAACTTTTAAATTTGACAGCTCATAAATTAGATAAGATAAAATTTGGAACTGATGGGTGGAGAGGAATTATTGGATTTGATTTTAACCTTTCCAATCTTTCAAGAGTTGTTGTGGCTGCATGCCAGGAGTTGCATTATCAATACTATAAAGAAGTTAATTCAAAGAAAATTTTAATTGGATATGATCGTAGATTTATGGCAAGTGAATTTGCCAAGCAAATAGTTCCTTTTGTGAGAGGATGTGGTTTTGAACCGATCTTATCTAATAGCTTTGTTACAACACCCTCTTGTAGTTTCTATACCAAAGAAATGGGTTGTTTAGGAGCTTTAGTAATTACAGCAAGTCATAATCCATATAATTGGCTGGGTCTGAAAATAAAGAGCTTTAATGGATGTTCTGTTGACGAATCTTTTACAAGTGAAATTGAAAAAAGATTAGTGCTTGGAAATTCAATTGAAAAAATAGAGGGTGCCAATCAATTTGTAGATATTAAGAAGTTTCATTTGGATAGAATTAAATCCCTTTTTGATATTGACTTCATTTCCAATAGGTTGAAAAAAATGAAATTAAGAATCTTTATAGATTCTATGCATGGTTCAGCTGCAAATTGTATGGCTGATATTTTTGCCTCTAATGATTCAGAAGTTATTTCAGAAATTAGAAAAGATTCTGATCCTTTTTTTGGCGGAAAACCTCCTGAACCTCTTTTAAATTATGTAGATGATTTAAATCAAATACTAATCAAAAACTCAACAAATGAAGTGAAAACTCTAGGTATTATATTTGATGGTGATGGTGACAGAATTGCGGCAATTGATGAAAAAGGAAGATACTCTAGTACGCAAGATTTGCTGCCATACTTTATTCACTATTTGGGCGAAATTAAAAATAATTCTTATCCAGTTTTAAAAACTGTTAGTGGTTCAGATATTATTAAAAATATATCAGAGAGTCAAAATAGAGATGTTTTTGAACTTCCAGTTGGATTTAAATATATTGCTGAAAAAATGATTAAAGAGAAAATATTTATTGGAGGAGAGGAATCTGGGGGTGTTGGCTTTGGTGACTTTATGCCTGAAAGAGATGCTTTATATGCAGCGATGGTTTTATTAAATGGAATTGCTGCAAAATCTCAATATTTATGCGAAACCCTAGATGAAATACAAAAAGATTTTGGGCCCAGTTTCTATAAAAGAATTGATATTAAATTTCCAAATCAGTCAGAAAAAAATTCTGTAGAAGAATTTATAATAAACAATATTCCAGAGAATATTAATAATCACAAGTTAAAAAGTATCTCAAAGATTGATGGAGTAAAGTTGAGAATTGATAAAAATTTTTGGCTTCTTTTTAGGTTTTCAGGAACCGAACCTCTTTTAAGGTTATATTGTGAAGCACCAAAAGAATCTTATTTAGATGAGTTATTAGAGTGGGGTCAAGTATTTATAAATTTGGGAGGTAAATAAGGATGAAAAATTTATATTTAGCGAGTAAGAATAAAGGTAAAATTGAAGAATATAAGAAATTGCTTGATGGAGTTAAATGTAAATTATTACTCCAGCCAGAATCATTAGAAGTTGAAGAGGATGGACTGACATTTAGAGATAATGCAATTAAAAAAGCGAGTGAAGTTTCGAGAAAAACAAATAATTTCTCAATAGCAGATGATTCAGGAATTTGTATTGAAGCACTAGATGGTAAGCCTGGTATTTACTCATCTAGATATGCAGAAAATGATCAGAAAAGAATTGAAAGAGTTTTAAAAGAACTTGATGGAGTTCAAGATAGAAGTGCTTTCTTTATTGCCAATATTTGTGTTTGTTCGCCAAATGGTGAAGTTATTATTGAATCTGAGGCCAAATGTCATGGCAATATTATTTTAAATCCGAGAGGAAAAGGTGGTTTTGGGTATGACCCAATTTTTGAGGAGAGTTCTACCAGATTAACTTTCGCAGAAATGAATAAAGATATTAAAGACTATTGTAGTCATAGAGGTAAAGCATTAAAAAAAATTATTCCAGATTTAATTGAAATTTTTTCTTAAATTCAATTAACCCAAGATCCATGAAGGCCATGAGGAATTGAAATGGGTAATTCATAAACAGCTAATTCTTTTAAGTCTTTTGCGTCTAATATCACTAAATCGCTTCCTCTTCTTTCTCCGTTCCATAGAAGTATAAATAAAAATCCCTCATCTTCTTTTGAAGAGTTTTCTGATGGAACCATAATTGGTTCACTAACGAATCCACTTGGACCTGCTGACCAAGAAATCTCTTCTTTAGAAGTTAAATTTATTTTTTTTATTGCTTGAAGTGGAGCATTCCCCAGCTTTTGAGATGTGCTTGCCATCCAACTAAAAGTTGCTTCTAATCCTAAGTTTTTAGGATTAACAACAGCAAATTCACAACATTGTTCACATAAAGTTTCAAGTTCACTAGTTTTTTTCTTTAGATCGATAATTGATCTTTTCAGTTTTCCTTCTGGATATTTATCAAAGTCAATATCTCTAAAATTCTCGTCTGGACCGACTGATGGGAAATCATCATAAAAAATACTATCTAATACGATTTTGGAATCTTTTTCAAATGCATTTAAATGATGAAAAACGAATCCTTCTGGAGCATCTATTGTTAACGGTGGCTGACCTCTAAACAATCCACTTTCTCTAGGGATGATAAAAAACTTTGCCTTTTTATTTGGGTTGGACTTTAGACATTGTGCTGCTCCTCTTTGACCCATTACAAATGGCAGAGGATTGAAATCAATAGCATTCTGTAAAAATATTGCCCAATTAGTTGTAATTGCGAAATCATGAAGGAATGCAAAGCCATTAAAGGTATCTTTTCTGTCGAAAATGAGCTCTCCAGAATTTGTACCAGCATTATTAAATTCCATTAATCTAATAGTACTTTTTGGCCCGGTTTGTACTCCGAAAGTGACTAAAAGTTCTGAAGATGCATTTGAGTTTAGGTCTGTTTTGGGATGAGCACTGAATGCTTCGTTAGGCTTGAGTACCCCTTTTAATGTCGTTAAACCAATAGTGTCAAGACTATCGGGATCCATTGCATGTGGACCTGCTGCTTCCCATAATGCGAGAATTTCATCTCCTAATTTAACGACATGAGTATTAGCGATATTTTTGAATTTTAGATCTAATGCATTATTTAAAATTCCTCCATTTTTTTGTGTCCCAAAAACACCTCTATAAATAAATTTATTAATTTTTTCTTCTTCCAAATAGCCTTTAGTTTTAACAAATCTATTTGTTAAAAATGGCTGACCATTTTCGAATTTTATGGATGTTATCATTCCATCACCATCAAATGGATGATGAACCCATTGTCCACCTCTCTCTAATATTCCTGGTCCATTTCTTAATAATGTTCCATTTAAATTTTTAATATTATTACCTTTAGAAATTTTTAGAAGCTCCCTAGTTAGCTCCTTTTCTACATTTTGATACGCACTTGACCAATCTTCTTTATTAAAACTTTTAAATTCATCAATTTTTTTGTCTTGTAAATTAGTCACAACAAAATAATCACTTTATTTATCTTCGCCAAAAATCAACTGAATTGTGGCTTATTCGAAAAAATTCCTATTTTATTGTTTTTCTAACATTCCTTTACTGCTTGGAATTGAATCAGATCTTCTTGGATCTATTTCGGAAGCCATTCTCATTGCTCTTGAAAAAGCTTTAAAGCAAGCCTCAACTATGTGATGTGAATTACTGCCTCGTATTTGATTAATATGCAGAGTAATACCGCTGTTATTTACAAAGGCAATAAAAAACTCTCTTACTAGTTCAGTATCATAATTTCCTATTCTAGGGGCTTTTAATTGAAGATCATAAGATAGATGCGGTCTACCAGAGCAGTCTAAAGTGACTTGAACTAATGCTTCATCTAATGGGGCAAAGAAATGTCCAAATCTGCTTATTCCTTTTCTTTCTCCCAAGGCTTTTGAAAATGCTTTGCCTAATGCGATTCCTACATCTTCATTTGTATGATGATCATCAATATGGGTATCTCCAATTGCTTTTATTTTTAAATCGAACAAACCATGACTGGATATTTGATGCAGCATATGATCTAAGAATGGTATCCCGGTATCAATCTCAGAAATTCCATTTCCATCTAAGTTTATAAATACAGAAATATCTGTTTCATTCGTTTTTCTTTTTATTTCAGATTGCCTTAGAGATGAAGATGACATTTTTATGCAAAAAACTTAGTTTACATTCCATTAATGCAGTAACCCGCATCAACATAAATTGTTTGGCCTGAAATGCCGCTAGAGAGATCACTTAATAAAAAAGCAGCTGTATTACCTACTTCTGTTTGAGTGACTGTTCTGCGTAAAGGAGCCTTTTCTTCAACATTGTGAATCATATCTAAAATGCCACCTATAGCAGAACTCGCAAGTGTTCTTATAGGCCCAGCACTTATTGCGTTAACTCTGACTTGTTTTTCGGGACCAAGTTCTGCAGAAAGATATCTTACTGAAGCCTCTAAAGCTGCTTTAGCAACTCCCATCACGTTATAGTTAGGAATCGCCCTTTCTGAACCTAAATAAGTTAATGAGACAACTCCAGCACCATCACTAAAAAGTGGTTTTGCTGCTTTACATAAAGGTGCTAACGAATACGCACTTATATTAAGAGCCCTATCAAAACCCTCTGAAGTGGTAGCACTATAATCTCCAATCAATTCATCGCGTCCTGCAAATGCTAGGCAGTGAACTAATCCGTCAATTTGCCCCCAATTGTCTTTTATATTTTTAAAGATTTCTTCAATTTGAGCTGGATTTTGAACATCAAGAGGCAAAAATAACGATGGGTTTAAAGGTTCAGTTAGTTCTCTAACTTTAGACTCGAATCTTCCCTTATCATCAGGCAAATATGTGATTCCAAGTTCTGCCCCAGCTTTTGAAAGTTGTTGAGCGATACCCCATGCTATTGAACGATTGTTGGCAATTCCCGTAACAAGAATTTTTTTGCCAGTTAGATTTAGAAGCATTTTGTTTATTATTTCTATTATTCTCCTATATAAAAGTAACTATCTTTACGGATTACTGCAAAATGTACAATAATTTTCAAATATCAAAGAATTTTTAACTTGAACATGGTAAGAACAAATTCTATGGTTTTGGAATTAGGTTTTCAATTACCGAATTTCGAAATGTTAAATGCTAATTCTTCAAAAAATGAATATTTTAATTCTCATAATCTAGATAATCGGCATTTACTTTTAATGTTTATTTGTGCCCATTGCCCATTTGTTAAATATATTGAGAATCAAATCCTCACCTTTAGTAAAGAAATTGAAAATAAAGTTCAAACAGTTGCAATTTCTAGTAATGATATTGTCACTCATCCTTCAGATTCTCCTAAAAATTTGAGATTACAAGCACAATCAAAGGGATGGAGTTTTCCTTATCTATATGATGAAAATCAAAATTTTGCTAAGGAATTAAAAGCGGCTTGCACCCCAGATTTTTATCTTTTTTCAAATGAAGGAGATGGTGATTTTTTATTGTATTATCATGGCCAATTAGACGATAGTAGA
>QCIJ01000029.1 GCA_003216755.1 Prochlorococcus sp. AG-402-K22
TTCCCACCCATCGCTAAATTACTCCTAAAATCTCCTCCTTGAGGAATCCTATTTATAGATCCAATTGCTTCACCATTAACGATAATTATTCTTTTATCACCTTCTATTACTTCAGGAATAAATTTTTGCATCATGACGGGTAATTCTTCTTGAGAAGTGATTAATTCAATGATTGATTTAATTCCTGGAGAATTTTTATTTATCCTTATAACACCTTGACCACCTTTTCCTCCAAGAGGTTTTATGACTACTTCTTTATTTGTATTTGCAAAATTAATAAGATCTTTTACCTTACTCGCAACTATCGTAGGTGCCATTAAGTGGCTGTATCTCAAAGCACCTAGTTTTTCATTCCATGCTCTTAAAGAGGAAGGTTTGTTAATTACTTTTACTCCTTTTCTTTCGGCAACTTCTAAAAGATGGGTTGCATATAAATAAGCCTCATTTACAGGAGGATCTTTTCTCATCCAAATGCAATTAAATGCGGCGAGAGGTATGCAATCATTCTCTTTGAAAGAAATCCACGGATTTACTTCAACTTTTACTGAAGATGCCCATACTTGATCGCCTCTAGCTTCAAGGTCTTGAGGAGTACAACTCCATATTTCAATATTTTTTTTTGATGATGCTTGCATTAAAGCAGCGGATGAATCTTTTAAGGGATTTATATTTTTTATTGGATCTATTACGAATAGAAATTTCATAAGACCTAGTTTAATAATGCGTCTAATCTATTTTCATTTTCTAATGTGTAGAGATCATCGCAGCCTCCGATACCCTCATTATCTATAAATATTTGTGGTAATGTTCTTCTACCATCAGCTCTTTCAGTCATCAATACCCTGGCATCTTGATCGCCATCTATTTTATATTCTGTAAAATTTATATTTTTTTTCTTGAGTAAAGATTTTGCTCGAATACAGAATGGGCAATATTGCCAAGTATAAATTTCAACTTTGGACATTTTTTTAAAATAATACTTAGTTTATACTATTAAACAAAAGTGCTTGTTAGATTATAAATAACTATTAAATTCTATTTTGATAGATATTACAGACTTCAAAAAAGATCTTTCGGTACTAACAGAGCGCCTGGGTAATGCTCAGGATTGTCTTTGACGTTCCAAGATTAAAAGCGAAAAGGAGAGAGTTAGAGCAAATTTCTGCGCAGCCTGAATTTTGGGAGAATCAAGAAGAAGCGAGAAAACAAATGCTAATCCTTGATGACATCAAAGCGCAACTCGAGTTGTTAGATAAATGGAAAACTTTTCTTTCTGATGCTAATGCCTCTCTTGAGCTTTATTCCTTAGAACCTGAAGAGGAAATGATTTTGGAATCCCAGCAGGGCTTAAAGAAATTAAGAGATAATTTAGATAAATGGGAATTTGAAAGATTGTTATGTGGTGAATACGATAAGGAAGGAGCAGTCGTTTCTATTAATGCAGGTGCGGGTGGAACAGATGCACAGGATTGGGTAGAGATTTTATTGAGAATGTATTCAAGATGGGCCGATAATAATCAAATGAGACTTATCATCAATGAATTATCTCAAGGAGAAGAAGCAGGTATTAAAAGTGTAACGTTTGAAATTGATGGAAAATATGCATATGGCTATCTGCAACATGAAAAAGGAACTCATAGATTAGTAAGAATCTCTCCTTTCAATGCTAATGGCAAAAGACAAACCAGCTTTGCTGGGGTAGAGGTCATGCCAAAATTAGATGATAATATTTCACTTGATATACCTGAAAAAGATTTAGAAATTACAACTAGTAGATCCGGTGGAGCTGGAGGACAAAATGTTAATAAAGTAGAAACAGCAGTAAGAATTGTTCATTTGCCTACAGGTATTTCAGTAAGATGCACCCAAGAAAGATCTCAATTACAAAATAAAGAAAAAGCTATGTTACTTCTTAAGTCTAAACTACTAGTGATTGCTAAAGAACAACGAGCTGCAGAAGTTGCTGACATTAAAGGTGATATTGTGGAAGCTGCATGGGGCAATCAAATAAGAAATTATGTTTTCCATCCCTATCAAATGGTAAAAGATCTTAGGACTATGCAGGAGACTAACGACTTAGATAGTGTTTTAGATGGTGGACTTGAACCATTTATTCATGAATTATTACGCATGAATATTTCTTCTCAAGATTCTAATCAATAACTAATGGAAAATAAAAACGGAAATTTAGAAAAAAAAGTTGCTCCTCCGAGCTTTATAAAGCTTGCAATGAGAAATATGGTAAGAAAGGGTTCAAAAAGTATTTCTCATTTTTCAATAACCTTTCTAGTTTTAATTGGGATATTAATATTTGTGGCCACAATAGGTAAGCCCAATATTCCTGTATAAGAATGTATGAAAGAAAAAATTATTTCTGAAATAAATTTAGAGTTGGTTTTTCAATGTAATGATTTTTCTCAATTTTCAGATAAGTTAAAAGATACTAAAACTAAGCTTATTTTTGAATCTATTTTTTGGGAGAAAGTTTTTTTATCTTGGATAAACACAATATTAAAAAAAGAGGATTATGAATTGCCAAATTTTATTTTTGAAAAAAGATCTTTTTCATTAGGCTTTCAGATAATATCTAATCAAGAAATTGCTTCTATGAACAAGAAGTGGATGCAAAAAAATGGTCCAACTGATGTTCTATCTTTCCCAATTATTTCTGATGAATTTCTAAATAATTTAGATCATATAGAATTGGGAGATATATTTATATCATTAGAGATGGCTATTAAGCAATCTTATGAATATAAAAATTCAATTTATAGAGAGATGCTATGGTTGGCTAGTCATGGATTTTTACATCTTTTGGGATGGAAACATAATAATGATCTTGATTTAGAAAATATGTTAAATTTTCAAGAATATTTAATTTCTCGATTAGATTAAAATCTATGGAAAAAAAAATAAAATCTATAGAAAATAGAAAAGAATCATACAAAACTGCTAGTAATGTAACGATAAGTTTTAAGTATGCTTTAAGTGGAATTAGTTACGTATTAAGAACTTCAAGAAATTTTAAAATTCAATTAATTTTTACAGTTGCAAGTTTAATGATTGGTTTTTTACTGAAAATCAGTCTAAGTAATTATGTAATTTTGATTGCCACAATTATGTCTGTTTTAATATTAGAAATATTAAACACATCTATTGAATCAATAGTTGATTTAGTCGTGAAAAAAGAATTTAGTAGTTTGGCTAAAATTTCAAAAGATACTTCTGCAGGAGCAGTATTATTAGCTTCCATTAATTCTGTTATTATTGCTCTATATGTCTTTATTCCTAAAATAAAGTTGTTATTTTAAATTCATATAAGTATGTTTCTTGTTATTGATAATTACGATAGTTTTACTTTTAACCTTGTTCAATATTTAGGAGAACTTTCAGTTCAGCATGAAATAACTAAACAATTAATTGTTAAAAGAAACGATGAAATTACATTAGAAGAAATTGTCAAACTAAATCCTAGTGGCATCCTATTATCTCCAGGTCCTGGCAATCCAGATCAATCCGGAATTTGTCTGCCAATACTAAAAAAATTGTCTAAAAATATTCCAACCTTGGGAGTTTGTTTAGGTCATCAAGCTTTGGCCCAAGCTTTTGGAGGTAAGGTTGTAGTTGGTAGAGAACTCATGCATGGTAAAACATCCAAAATATTTCATAATCAAAAAGGATTATTTAAAGATATTAAGAATCCATTTGTGGCGACTAGATACCATAGTCTTATAGTTGATTCAATTTCTTTACCATCTTGTTTCGAGATAACTGCGACTTTAGAAGACTCAACTATTATGGCTATCTCTCACAAAGAATATAAACATTTACATGGGGTACAGTTCCACCCTGAAAGTGTATTGACACAATTTGGTCATAAATTAATTAGTAATTTTCTAAAAATGGCGGAACAAAAGTAAAACATAAAAAAATTAATATTATGATTTCTCAAATTAAAAACATTTTCTTTTTTATATTATTTAGCTCTTTTTTACCTACCTCATTATTGGCGAGGAATTTAGTAATAAAAAGTTTGGGACATAGTAGTTTTCTAATTAATAGTGAAGAAAAATCGATCCTTATAAATCCGTTTAAAGCAATAGGTTGTGCAACTAATTTACAGGAACCAAAAGAATTCAAAGTGGATTTTATTTTGGCTAGTTCTAGGCTTCCAGATGAAGGATATAATCCTAATGATCAATTAATGTTTGTTGAGCCAGGTATCTATCAATTTGAGGATATTTTATTAAATGGCATTTCTGTACCCCATGACAGAGTAGGTGGCAGAAGATTTGGAATGGCAACTGTTTGGAGTTGGGAGCAGAATGATCTTAAAATTGTTCATATGGGGGGAGCTGCTGGTGATATTGATATTAATAGTCAAATTATTTTGTCCCGTCCAGATATCTTATTTATTTCAATTGGAGGAGGATTGAAATCTTATGATGGGGAAGAGGCCTCAAGAATAGTAAAAATCTTAAAACCTAATGTAGTTATTCCTGTTCACTTTGAACGTAGCAAAAAAAATAATAAAGAATGTGATTTCTCAAATGCTGATTTATTTATCAAAAATATGAAAGATTTTAAAGTCAGATATGTCGGAAAAGATTTTGAAATACAAACTAAAAGAATTGATCAAAATACAATTTTTATTTTCGGTAATTAATAGATTATATCTAAGAACTTGTAATTCTCCCAGAAAAAAATCATTTGTTCTTTAGTTCCAATACTAACCCTTATTGACTTACCAATATTTTTTTTGTTTTCCATACTTCTAATAAGAATTCCTTTTTCTCTCATCTCTTGTATTAAAATTTTAGGATCTTTTTTTGGCCAAATTAAGAAATAATTACCTCCATTAAAGTGAGTTCTGATTTTTGTTGATTTAAATTTATTTAAAATCCATTCCCTTGCTTTTTTTACTTCTAAAACATAACTATCAATATATGATTTGTCTTTAAGTGCTGCTAACGCTGCTGTTATAGCAAAGCTATTTACATCATATGGCCCAGTAACTTTGTTAATGTACTGAATTAAACTTTTATGGCCAAAAGTAAAACCTATTCTTAAACCAGCTAAACCTGCTGTTTTTGAAAGAGATTGGATTATTATTATATTTTTATTCTTTTCAAAATCTATCGATTCAAGAAGACTATCTCCACTAAATTTTTCATATAGTTCATCAACAATTATTAATGAATCGAGATTGATATTAGCTAAGTTAATTATTTCTTGAGAGCTTAAAACCGTTCCTGTTGGATTGTTTGGATTACAAATAAATATTAACTTTGGATTATGCTTTATTATTTTTCCCCTAAATTCTTCGATGGGGAATAGAAAATTTTCTCCAATGTAAGAACAACTTATTTTCTTCATTCCTCGCATTTCTGCACAAGGAGAATAATAACCAAAAGTTGGATTTGTGGTTAGAAATATTTGATCTTTTTCTCCAAAGCAATTGAAAATTGCATTTATTGCTGCATCTGCTCCATTGAAAATTCCGATTTCATCATTACCAAATTTTCTTGAATCAAGATATTGATCACTTAAAAATTTTTTAAAAAAATTATATTCTGGATAAATTGAAATCTCATCTAATTTTATCGCTTGTAATGCCTCTAAAACCCTAGGACTTGGACCTAAAGTATTTTCATTAAAGTCTAAGCGGAGTAAATTTCTTCTATTTTCTAAAGGTGCAGAGTAAGACTGCATATTTATTATTTCTTCTCTTGGTTTTGGGAAAAGATTATTTAATGGATCAAAATCATTCATTACATTCTTTCTAAAGTTTCAATTCCTAGAAGCTCTAAGCTTAATTTTAGTGTTTTTGCA
The DNA here is from genome assembly GCA_003216755.1 of Prochlorococcus sp. AG-402-K22. Taxonomy (GTDB): domain Bacteria; phylum Cyanobacteriota; class Cyanobacteriia; order PCC-6307; family Cyanobiaceae; genus Prochlorococcus_A. The sequence goes on from QCIJ01000029.1 coordinate 5,833, forward strand.
GTTAGGTCACATAAATTAAGTCTAGAAATTTTTATATTCTTTTCTTCTTTGAGGATTGGAACTTGATCATAGAATCTATTAAAAGTTTGACATAGCTCGAACAGATAATTACATAGTCTATTTGGCATTAAGTCTTTTTCAATAGAAATTATGACTTCATCGTACCTAAGCAATTTTCTGATAAGTTTCCACTCAGATTTATGTTCATAATTTATGTATTGAAAATCTTTAGAGTCATAAACAAAATCATTTTTTCTTTTAATTCCTGCAATTCTTACAAGTGTATATAACAAATATGGAGCAGTATTCCCATTAAGTGAAAGCATTTTATCAAAACTAAATTGATAATTGGTAATCCGATTTTGACTTAAATCTGCATACTTAACAGCTCCTAATCCAATAATTCTTGAAGTATTTGCAATAAATTCTTCATTCTCATAACGATCTTCATCTTCTAATCTTTTCAATAAATCTTCTTTTGCTCTTCTAATCGCTTCTTTTAATAAATCTTTTAGACGGATGGTTTCACCTTCTCTTGTCTTTAGTTTTTTGCCATCAATTCCTTGAACTAACCCAAAAGGGACGTGGTCTACTTGACACTTATTTGGAATCCATTTTGCTTTTTTTGCAACTTGAAAAACTCCAGCAAAATGATTTGCTTGTCCATGATCAGTTACATAAATAATTCTTGAAGCATTATCCCCATTAGGAGCTTTATTGAATCTATATCTTATAGCAGCTAGATCTGTAGTGGCATAATTAAAACCCCCATCTTTTTTTTGAATAATTAGCGGCAAAGGTTTTCCTTCTTTATTAGTCATCCCATCTAAAAATACACATTTTGCTCCTTGATCTTCTATTAGTATTTTTTTGAAATTCAAATCATCTATAACTGATTTTAAGAAGGGATTATAAAAAGATTCACCTCTTTCTTTTATTTTTATTTTTAAATTTTTATAGATTTCATCAAATTCTTTTCTCGATTGATCACATAATAATTTCCAGGCTTGAATTGATTTACTATCTCCACTTTGTAACTTTACTACTTCCTCTCTAGATCTTTTTTGGAATTCAGATTCATTATCAAATCTTTTTTTTGATGCTTTATAAAATTCAACTAAATCACTTATCTTGATCTTTCCTATTTCTTCTAAATCATTTGAATATAAATCTTTAAGCTGAGTAATAAGCATTCCAAATTGTGTACCCCAATCACCAACATGATTTAGTCTTAATACTTCATAACCTCTTAACTCTAAAATTCTGGATATTGAGTCTCCTATTATTGTTGATCTTAAATGCCCCACATGCATTTCTTTAGCAATATTAGGACTAGAAAAATCTACAATAACTTTATTAGATAAGCCACTATCTAAATCTATTTTAATCAGAGGTACTCCAGCCCTTTGGCATTGAATATTTGATTTGATTTCATTTATTAGAACTTCATCTTTTAATTTTATATTTATAAATCCAGGACCTGCTATTTCTAGACTCTTGCATAATTGCGATATGCTTTTATTTTTATTTAAAAGGGTAACAAAATCTTTGGAGATCTCTCTTGAATTCTTTTTATATATTTTAGATAAATTTAGACAAACATTACATTGATAATCACCAAACTCTTCTTTTGATGATTGTGTAATTAAATTTTTTTTAAGATTTTCGAATTCTCCTTTTTTATCATTTTTTTCAAGACTTTCTAAGAGAGATTGTTCAAAGTTTTTTATTAATTCTTTAAAAATGATTAGCATTAATTATTCAAATATTTATCTATATAGTTAATTAATATAACGCATACTTAAATCAATCCAATTACTTTTGGTAATTGAAGAACTTGTTGAAATCAAATCAATACCTTTTATTAGATATTTACTAATTTCTTTAGGGTTTATTCCAGACACTTCTATTATCAAATTTTTATTGACTTCTTTTTTTTTGCTATTAATTGATAAATGTCTTAATTCTTGAACGTTTTTTTGGATTATTTCAGGGCTAAGTTCATCTAATAATACACTATCTGCTCCAGATAATACTGCTTCTTTTGCCTGTTCGATATTTTCAGCTTCAATTACGATATGAGTTGTAAAAGGCGAATTTAGTCGAATTTTTTTTACTGCATTATTAAGATTATCTGTCCATGCAATGTGATTTTCTTTTATCATAGCTGTATCGTATAATCCCATTCTATGATTCACTCCACCTCCGCATCTGAATGCATATTTTTCAAATATTCTTAAGCCAGGAGTAGTTTTCCTAGTATCTGCTAATTTTATATTTGTACCTTCTAACTTATTTACAAGATTCTTTGTATATGTTGATATTCCAGATAAATGCATTGCTATATTTAAGCCTATTCTTTCACTAGCTAGCAAACTTTTTGAAGGTCCATATATTTCCAGGAGTTTTTGATCTTTAACAAATTGATCTCCATCAGAGATATAAAATTTTGAACTGATTTTTAAATCAATTTTTTTAAAAATTTCTTTTATAATTTCTACACCACAAAATATACCATCTTCTTTTGCAATCCAATACGCATTACCATTTTCTTCTGTAATAGAAGGACTTGTAAGATCTCCCCTACCTATATCTTCATCGATCCAATTAT
>QCIJ01000030.1 GCA_003216755.1 Prochlorococcus sp. AG-402-K22
AATACGAGATATCCCACCGCAACTAATTAATGCATTTTCTTTGGTAAGAAAAAAATCTTTATCATTACTGCATGAGGACAGAAAAGATAACGAAAATACTATTAAAAGAATTTTTTTCATAGTCAAAAGTTTTTATACATAATTAATTTATAAGGCAATTTTATTAAGTAGAAGTTAAACCATAATTCAATGTAAATTAATTATGAAATAATTAGATCAAATAAATTTGATTATATAAAATAAAATTGTTGGAACTTTCAATGGCTATTAAAGATCATAAAAGTTTGCAAGACTCAAGAATTCTTCTTGTAGAGGATGATAAGAGTATTAGGCTTACAGTCAGTGAAACTTTGAGCAGCGAAGGTTTTAGAGTATCAAGTTTCAAAGACGGTTTAAGTGCTTTAGATTTTATTAATAATGATATTAAAAAAGATGTTGACCTAATAATTCTAGATTTAATGTTGCCAGGACTAAATGGATTAGAGTTATGTAGAAAAATAAGAAATGAAGAGGACTATACACCCATATTAATTTTGAGTGCTAAAGATAATGAATCAGACAGGGTTCTCGGATTAGAGGTTGGTGCAGATGATTATTTAACAAAACCTTTTGGTTTAAATGAATTAATTGCTAGATCTAGAGCCTTAATAAGAAGATCTAAACGTAATAAAAAATATATAGAAAAATCAAAAACTGTTCTCGAGTTTAATCATATAAAAATGTTCTTGGAAGAATGCAGGGTAACTTCTTTTGATAAAGAAATAACATTATCTCCCAAAGAATTTAAATTATTAGAGTTATTTTTGAAAAATCCAAAAAGGGTATGGTCAAGAGATTTAATACTTGAAAAAATATGGGAAATTGACTTTATTGGTGATACTAAAACCGTTGATGTTCATGTTAGGTGGCTCAGAGAGAAATTAGAAGAAGATCCCTCTGCTCCAAAGTTTCTTATAACTGTTAGAGGTTTTGGCTATAAGTTTGGATGAAAATGAAAACACTACAAGAAGTATTATTGTTTTTTCATCAGAATTGGAAAATACAAGTTAAGCAGTTTTCTCAATCAAAAGAAAAAAAATTTGAAGTTGATAAAAATAAGTATAAAAAAACTATTGATTTCCCATTTGATAAAATTAGACCTCAAGAAGTGTTGTCTTGGTTAGATTATTCATCGCAAGGGTGGATAATCTTATCATCTGATCTAACAATAAAATTTATCAATCAGAAAGCTTTATCTCTTATTAGGATTATCAAATATAAAGATGTTATTGGAAAAGCAATTAATGATATTAATGAGCTTGAAGTACTTAGTAATAAAATTCTATATTTAAGAAAAAAAGATTTCCCATTCAACCTTGATTTCACAATTGCGGGAGTACCCATTTCGGTAAATATTGTTAGAGGAAGGAAAAAGAATTATTTAATATTATTGGAAAGTAAATTATCAATTGAATCGATAAAAAAACGACAAAATCAATTAATTAATGATGTATCTCATGAACTGAAAACTCCTCTTACATCACTTATCTTAATTGGGGAAAGACTTGAATCAGTAGTATCAAAAAAGGATAGGTATCTTGTTAAAAGACTTAAGAAAGAGTCAAAAAGATTAAGAAAAATGGCCGAAGAGACTTTAGAGCTTTCTAAGCTAGAAAGTAGCGAAGATTTTAATAAAAACAAAAAAATATCTATTTCAGATTTGATTATGGAATCTTGGCAAACACTAAAACCGCTTGCAGAAAAAAAGGATATAAAAATAAATTTATTTTCTCCAACAAAATATTATATATCTGGGGATATTGAAAATTTAAAAAGAGCATTTATAAATATTTTAGATAACGCTATTCGTTATTCCCCAACTAAAGAGGGCATACAAATTGAAATTTTTAAGAGAGATAGCTCTGTTGTTATACGAGTTAGAGATAAAGGTATTGGATTAGAAGAAGATGAATCAAATGACATTTTTTCTCGTTTTTATCGTGGGGATCCATCAAGGACTAAATTTAAGAAAAGTGGAAGTGGCTTAGGTCTCTCAATTACAAAAAAAATAATTAATAACAATAAAGGTTTTATAAAGGCATTTAATCATAAAGATGGTGGAGCGATTATTGAAACTATCTTTCCGTGTCTTAATACAGATTTATAGGAAAAATTTAAAAAGTTAAGAAATGAATAAAAAATTAGGTCAGAAGGAAATTTTAAAGAGAGTTTAAACTTTTCTTAAATCAAACAAAATGATTTCTTTATTTTTTGAATATTTTTTAAATAAGAATTTAAAATTGAAATTTATTTATTTATAAATATTTTCAAAATCAAACGTAAATAAGTTAAATCGATATTTAGTTTAAGAAGGGGTTAAGAACTAATTAACCACAGGATAAAATTTTAATTAATGAGTATTTGTGTATAAATTCGGTGCTATATATATGTAGTCTTTCATTTAATCATGACATACATGAACATAGCTAAGAAAGCTTTGGTTTTCACTTCTGCAGTAGCCATTGCTGCTGGTACAAGTGTTCCTGGCACAAGTGTTTCTGCTAGAACAAGATTAAGTGGTGCTGGAGCATCATTCCCTTCCAAAATTTACACTCGTTGGTTCAAAGATTTAGCCACTTCAGGTGGTCCAAGAGTTAATTACCAAGCTGTTGGTTCTGGTTCTGGAAGAAAAGCATTTATTGATCAAACTGTTAATTTTGGAGCCTCTGACGATCCAATGAAAGATAAAGATATTGCAAAAGTTACTAGAGGATTAGTGCAGATACCTATGGTTGGTGGAACTATTGCATTTGGTTATAACTACGACTGCGATTTAAAACTTTCCCAAGAGAAAGCAGTACAAGTTGCTATGGGAATGATTAAAAATTGGAAAGAATTAGGTTGTAAACCAGGGAAATTGACTTGGACTCATCGTTCTGATGGATCAGGTACAACTAAAGCTTTCTCAAACTCTATGGAAGCGTTTTCAAAAACCTGGACTTTAGGCACTGGTAAATCAGTTAAGTGGCCAGCAGGCGTCGGAGCAAAAGGTAATTCTGGTGTTGCAGGTGTAATTCAAAACACTCCAGGCGCAATTGGTTATGTTAACCAGTCTTACATAAAAGGTAATGTCAAAGCTGCTGCACTTCAGAATCTTTCAGGTGAGTTTCTAAAACCATCTGTAGAAGCTGGAGCAAAAGCTCTTAATGGTATTACTTTAGATGAAAATCTTGCTGGTAAAAATCCTAATCCAACAGCAAAAGGAGCATACCCAATAGCTTCATTAACATGGATACTTGCTTATGAAGAGGGTAATGGTAGAAACACTAAAGCTATCAAACAAGCCTTTAATACATTGTTAAGTGATGAGTATCAAAATAAAGCACCATCACTAGGATTTGTTCCTTTGAAAGGCGATATTCTTGAGAAATCAAGAGCTGCTGTAAAAAGAATCGGTAAATAAATCGTAAGACAAACATTTAAAAGGGGGAATTTATTTCCTCCTTTTTTTATGCAAACAAATATTTTGTAAAACCTAATATTAAAGAAAAAAGAATAAGTATGTATGTTGGAACAACTTTTAAAAAAGACAATAGTGTGGAGATTAAAACTATAAAAATAGAGCTAATTAAAAAGTATTTTGATGAAAAACTATCTTCAATTAAATTAAATCCAGAGAAAATAACTGCTCCAGGAATTGTATTGATTACTCCTTCGATAAAGTAATTAATCGATTTAATTCTGTTTTTTATGAAGCCTTTTCCAAAAACAAAAATCAATAAAAAACTTGGTAAAAAAATTGCAAAAGTTGATATTAATGAATACTTTAATGCTTCGTTTATTCCTCCAACCGAAAACCCAGCTTTGTATCCAATAAAACTTGTAATTAATAAGACAGGACCAGGTGTTATCTGGCTAATCATTATTCCATCTATAAATTCATTATTTGTTAACCATCCTTGCGAGATAACATAATCACTCATAAGAGGAATGATTACTAATCCACCTCCAAAAATAAAAAGTCCCGATTTGAAGAAGAAGAAAAATAGATTAAAATAATCTATTAAAAACTTTGAGTTTAAATAATCTCTTAAAAAATTATAAAACTTTGATATATCTAAAAAGACTGAGCCACTCAAAAATGAGGTTGCTGAAAATATAGATAAAGGGACCAAGCTATAAAAAATATCTTTGAATTTCTTTAAAAATATATTTATTGATCCTGCAATAGTAAGTATTGTAATGAGTGGAAATTGAATACTATTATGTTTGGCAAATATAAGTAGAAATAATATTGAGCTAGAGAATAATATACGATCAAACTTTAATCTTTTTTTTAATAGAACTAATGAGAATGAAAAAATTATTCCTGCAATAATGGGAGGATTAAAATAAATTAAATCTGCTAAGAATTTTGATCCAGAACCAATTTGCCAAAAAAAACTAAGAGCTAATACCGAAACGAATCCTGGGATAATGAAACTTATACCGGATACCAATCCACCAAGATAACCATTAATTTTAAGACCTATATATATTGCTAATTGAGTAGATATTGGTCCTGGAAGTATTTGACATAATCCAATACCTTTTTCAAAAGATTGAGTTGAGATCAATTTTTTATTATTTATAAGTTCATCTTCGAATAAGGAAATATGAGCATAGGGTCCTCCAAAACTTAAAATACCAATTTTTAGGAAAGTTTTTGCGAGTTCAATTAAGGATATTTTTGCCATTAAAATATTCTAATTCCTAAAAATTAGTCTTTATGGAGCTGATAGGCTTTGTTTGAACGAGGGTAATTTAAGACTCGAAATCCAAGATAAGAATATTAAAAGTGATGAAAAATAAAGACAATATTGAAGACCAACACTTGCATTTCTTCCAATCATAAATAATAAGCCAGATAGTAATGTTCCAATTAGTCTTCCAGCAGCATTTGCCATGTAATAGAAGCCAACATTTAAACTGACTTTTTCATTATCAGAGTAGGCCAATATCATATAAGAATGTGTGGAGGAATTCATTGCAAAAACAAATCCAAAAATAGTAAGTCCTAAAATTATTGCTATCGATGGAGAACTTTCTCTCCATAATGCGATTCCTATCAAAGATGGTATGACCATTAATACGGCACTCCAAAATTGGATAGCTTTACGATCTGGACTTTCTTTTTGGCCCCATATCTTTCTAATTGCTGGAGCCGAAGCCTGAACAATGCCATAACCTATTACCCAGGCCCCAAGAAATAATCCTATTTCCATATAGTCCCAACCGAATGCCATATCAAGGAATACTGGAAGAGCTACAACAAACCAAACATCTCTTGCTCCAAAAAGAAAGAATCTTGCTGTTGAAAGAATATTTATTGCATTTGATTTTGAAAATAGATCATTAAAAGCTGGTTTGGTTTTCATCTTGCCAATTTCTCCAGGCAAAATTAATGTCAATAAAAAGGCTAAGCAGAGTCCAAAACCCATAATTCCTACAGCATTATTGAATCCAAATAACTTATATAAAAGTCCACCCAAGAAAAAGCCAACTCCCTTAAGAGCATTTTTAGATCCAGTTAAAATAGCAACCCATTTAAAAAGTTGTTTTTGGCCAGTATCATTGCCATCATTTGTCTCTGGAACTACTGTCTTAACAGCACTTTTAGCACTCATTTTGTTTAAATCTTTTGCTATCCCACTAACTGCTTGTGCAACCATAACGTATGCGACACTAAAAATTACTGGCCAATCTTCCTTAACTGGAATAAGCATAAAAAGAGCGATGATTTGCAGGATAGTCCCAATCCATAAAGTAAGCCTTAATCCATATCTTGCTCCTATCCAGCCACCATAAAGATTAGTAATTATTCCAAAAAACTCATAAAAAAGGAAAAGTAAAGCAATTTGTAGAGTTGTGTAACCTAACTCATGAAAGTGACCAACAACTAATAATCTTAATGCGCCGTCAGTAAGCGTGAACGCCCAATAGTTTGCTGTTACAACACTATATTGTTGAATATTAGATAACTTCATAAAGACATAAATTAAATCTCTTTTTTGATTACATATTCAGTAAGATCTGCAAGTCTGCAGCTGTAACCCCACTCGTTGTCATACCAAGCGTATATCTTTAATAAATTTGAATTAACAACCATGGTTGATAAACTATCAACTATTGAACTTCTAGAGTCATTTACATAATCTGCAGAAACTAAAGGTCTTTCTTCGTAGCCAAGAATTCCTTTTAAATAAGTTTCTGAAGCTAACTTAAGCGCCAAATTTACTTGTTCAGTTGACACTTCTTTATTTAATTCAAAAACTGCATCAGTTAAAGAACCATTAAGTAGAGGAACTCTTACTGCATGCCCATTTAATTTTCCTTTTAATTCTGGGAAGATCTCTGAGATAGCTTTAGCAGATCCAGTAGTAGTAGGTATTAAACTTTGCATACATCCTCTTGCTCTCCTCAAATCACTTTTATAAAAATCTACAGGAACTTGAGTGTTGGTAACATCGTGAATAGTTGTAATAGCGCCGTGCTTAATTGAAAAATTTTCATTGATTACCTTTACTATCGGAGCTAAACAATTTGTAGTGCAAGATGCTGCAGTTACTAATTTATGTTTGGAAGGGTCATAAAGACTTTGATTTATGCCATAAACAACATTAAGTGATTCAGCTTCTGCAACAATTCCTTTGACTGGACAAGCTACTATTACTCTTTTCATCCCTAGAGAATCAAAATAGGGATTTAGTTTGTCTGGCTTTTTATTCTTTCCTGTACATTCCAAAATAATATCTACAGAAGATTTTTCCCAAGGAACATCAAGGTAATTTTTAAAAGATGTGTAGGTTAATTTCTTTCCATCAATTATTATTTCTTCTTCTTTAACCTTTATATCTTTCCCCCATCTGCCATGGACTGAATCGAATTCGAGTAGATGCGCAGCGGCATTCGAATCTCCTGCTATCTCATTAATGTGAATTATTTCTATATCAGCTCTATCCCATAATGCTCTGAAAACTAATCTGCCAATTCTTCCAAAACCATTAATTCCAATTTTCATCACTTTGAAATTCTTTATTGAAATTATAGATCAAAATATTTTGATGTATCAAGATATTTTTATTAATGAAATCTTTTTTATTTAAGCTATATTAAAGAGAATTTGATTTCCTCATAAGTGTTAAAAGAGATTAGCAAAGTAAAAAAAGAAAATATATCTAAGTTGATGGTTTCATTTTCTGATCCTTTTAGGCTAGAAATAATTGACCTAATGATGGATGGAGAAGTTTGTGTATGCGATATTATGAAATTAACTAAGTTGTCTCAATCAAGAATTTCATATCACATAAAAATTTTAAAGGAAGCTGGCCTTATCTCAGACAGACAAGAAGGTAGATGGGTCTACTACAGCCTAAATAAAGAATCTCTCTTTTTGATCAAGGAATGGATAACTTCTTTGACACATTATTCTTCAAATAGAAAACGTTGCTGCGAATAAATTATATTTTAGATTTTATTAATTTACTTCTGATTCCCTGTCATAAGTCATTCCTGATTGTTCCATCCACTCAGCTTTAGTTTTGCAATTTTGTTTGTGATTAAAGATGTGAAAACCTTCAATAATAATCATCATGGATAGAAGCAAAAGAGGAATAAAATATACAGGTGAAGATATTACTTCTTTATATTTGATTTGAGCTATGAATTCCCTGTATTTAAACATCCCCTTAGTTTCTATTTAATAAATTATATTTACCGATGGTTAAGTAAAGTTAAAGAAAAACTTTTTTAATATCTGGAATATAGATATGAAGTTATTTTATTTTTAACTTCTCCGCCTTCCTCAAACATTTCCACACTCAACAATTGAAATTTATTTATTTAAAAAGGCAAAATTAATCTAAATTTTTGTATTATACCCATATTCAAATTCAATCGTTGATCCTTTATCCGTATATGGGAGTACCTCAAACCGTACATATTTTTTAATCAGATGGCTTGTCTGAATAGTTAGAAAATAGTTGTAGTCGTCATGAGCAAATGTCTACCAAATCCACTCTTAAAGAAGATCATAAATCTGAAATTGAAGAGAGACCAGAAGAGGAACTTCTTGAGGAAGAAATCAGGAATCAGCAAACTTTGGATAGCTTTGTTGAATCTGATAAGACCTGGAGCTGATCAAAACTTATTTATTAGGAGAAAGTTATGAACTTAAAAAGATCACCATTCTCAATCTTAAATAAAGAGAGAAGAGAAATTGACTATATCAAAGGAGTTTACAAGAGAAAAATTCAAGCTGAAATTGAATCTTATAAAGATCCCGAAGATTAATATAAGAGAGATACAATTCAATCTCAAGAT
>QCIJ01000031.1 GCA_003216755.1 Prochlorococcus sp. AG-402-K22
TTTATAAAGTTTGAGGAGCCTTCAGTTAAGGTGAATGTTATTGTCGCTGTCTCGCCTGCAATCAACGCATTATCACTTGTTGTGATCGTAATGCCTGGCGCTGTTGTATCTATTACCAGTTCACTGTTGTCTGCTAAAGAATCAGAAGCTCCAGGTTCTGGCAATGTAAGAGTTGCATTATTTCCGGCAGCATCTTTAATAGTTCCATCATTTAATAAAAGTGCGGAGTTAGAAGCAAAATCAAGGTCACTTGCCGTATCACCAGCTAGAACGGTATAAGTGAAGACAAGAGTAGAACTACCAGTTCCAGATGTATAAGTTGCTGTTCTATTAGTAGAGCCAGTATCCAACTCTAAAGTTGGTATTCCTCCTGTGGTGACAACAGTAACCGCTTCTGAGAAGGCAACATTAATAGTTATAGAATCTCCAGCATTATAAGAGCCATCTGAAGTAGGAGAAGTTACTTCAGTTATTGTTGGGGGAGTTCCAGCTACTGTTGAGCTGTTGGTAACACTTGTTGCAGTGAATGATGCAGCGTCATTGCCAGCTGAATCCTGTACCGCATTGCTATCATTACCTGATGATGGATCGGTATAAGCAACTGTTACTGTATCGTCATTCTTGATTTCTGTAGTGACCGTAAGAACTACCGTCGATCCTGCGATGGAAACTGCTGTTACGTTATTGGCAGAACCGTTTGTCGTTACAGCAAATGCTGATGCTGCTGCTGCTGTTGATGATAAAGTTTCGTTATAAGTAAGGATTACCTGTGTTCCAAGATTATTCGTTGCCGCTGATGAAAATGTTGGGGCTGTTCCAGCTACTGTTGAGCTGTTGGTAACACTTGTTGCAGTGAATGATGCAGCGTCATTGCCAGCTGAATCCTGTACCGCATTGCTATCATTACCTGATGATGGATCAGTATAAGCAACTGTTACTGTATCGTCATTCTTGATTTCTGTAGTGACTGTAAGAACTACCGTCGATCCTGCGATGGAAACTGCTGTTACGTTATTGGCAGAACCGTTTGTCGTTACAGCAAATGCTGATGCTGCTGCTGCTGTTGATGATAAAGTTTCGTTATAAGTAAGGATTACCTGTGTTCCAAGATTATTCGTTGCCGCTGATGAAAATGTTGGGGCTGTGCTATCAGAGGACTCGTCAGCAAAGAAACCAGGGTCACGAACCCTGCCAGCAGTTGGATCAGCATCATTCTTACCATTATCTCTGACATATACTGTCATGGTACTTGTTGAAGAATCCCATCTAGCTCCCTCTCCAGTGCTTGAATTATATGGGAACGCAGAATAAGAACCAGATATTGGATCTTGCTTCAAATATGTAGGGTTAGTTGTCCCTTCAGGTAAGACAAACGAGACAGAAACAATACTGCCATGATCTTTTGCGTCTGGAATGGTAACGTTGAAATCCATTAAGCCTGTTAAAGCTTCAATACTTGATGAATCCATACCTGCATCTCTTGCGGCCTTATCAACGACTGCAGCATTTGCATCTTTAATCACACTAACTGACATATCAAAAGATTGATTAGCCGTACCTTCAATTCCATTAACAAACATTTCTATTGCATCACTGCTGCTACTATCAGCATTTGAAATAGCAACGATATCTGATTGGGCTATATTTTTAAATTGATTTTGAACTTCTTGATCAATATTTGTTGATGAGACTCTATCTGCAAGAGAATTTGTTGAGGAACCACTACTTTGTTTAGTATCTCCGGTAATATCCTGATTGAAGACAGTCTCGTTTAAATCTTCGGCAGTGTAATAAGAAATATTTTGCCAATTTAATACTCCTGCTGTAGTAATGGAATAAACTTCGTAATCTATGTAAGAAGTACTTCCAGAAACAGTTGTATTTTTTACAACAAGAGAATAACTATCGGTTGAACCATTAGAGTCTGCATCAACTCCTTCAACTGCGTAAGGCACAGCTGTAAAAGATCCACCTGTCCATGTATCACTAACGTCTAATTTGACGAAACCTCCATCTGGTGACTTTATTTGTATTGTTGAATTGCCATCTTTTATGTATAAGCTTTTATCATCAGTTTTTTGGAGCTTAGCTACTCCTTGATCAGTTGTTACATCTGTTTTTCTAGCAGTAGAAGGATCATAAATACCGCCACCATCAAGATCAATATCAAATAATTTTTCTAATTGTTTGGGCTCATCGTAGTAAGCAAAAGTGCTCCAATCTACGCTTAGAGAAGATGAACTAATACTTGAAGGATTATCAATATTAACGTTTACGGTCGAATAATAAGTTGAAGAACTAGAACCATAAGTTTCAGTACCCTTTATAAGAATTTTATAGGCGTCTACGCTATTACTGTCAGATGTATTTCTATCAATTTCTTTGACAGCATAGACTTTTTCCGAGAAAGAATAATCAGATCCTGAATATGAATAATCAAAAGAGGTTAAGGCTCCTTGATCAAGAACTTCACGAGTAGTATTTCCATCAACTGTAACTATATAAAGATTTTTATCTGAATCTAATTTACCTACAGCACCCTTAACATCTGTCCTAACATCATCTTCCATGAGATGCGTCAATGAAGATGTAAATGAACTTGAAGTTCTTGACCATATACCGTTATCACCATGGCCTGAAGCAAAATCAAGATCCTGATTTAAATCTTCTTCATGAATTTTTGCATCTCCCCAAGTTCCACTTGACCAGTCAATTACTGCTGTTTTATTTGATGAATTAGGAGTTAAAAGGTACGTTTCCCAATTTTCAACAGTAGCACCGCCTGAAGAGTTATCTGTTTCACGATACCTAATTGCTATTTTATACTTTTCATTTCCTGCACTACCATCAGCATCAATACCTTCCACTGCATAAGCAGCAGAAGAAGATGTATATCCACCCCAAGTGTCGGTCCAATCAAAGGCAACAGGCGCACCATTGGAATCAACAATTGCATATCTATTATTTCCATCTACAACAAAAAGAGTTCCTTCTCCTTCTTGATCAGAATCCCGTTTAAGTGCTACACCTTTACCAGAATTACCAGAAATACTTGTATCTGTCTGGGTACCACCAATAGTGACATTATGTAATGTAACTGAGGCAAGAGACCACATGCCTCCGCCATCAAGATCTTGACCAAATAAAGATTCTTTATTACCAATAGATGGAGAGTATGTTCCAGAAGACCAATCTAAAACACCTGCAGTAGAGATCTTATATGTTTCCCAGAAAGTTGATTGTGATCCAGCATAAATATCATCAGATTTAATAGCGATTAAGTATTTCTTGGTTCCATTTTCTTCGAAATCTTCAACAGCATACGCGCTGGAAGAATAACTGTAAGCATAACTTCCGCTTCCACCTGAGTATGAGTAGTCAAATTGTGGAAGACTACCATATTCATCTTTGATGAGAATAGGAGTACTACTACCATCAGCAATGTACAAGGCACCAACATCGTCTTTTTTAAGTAGAACCCCTGCAGTATCAGTTACATTTCCTGAAGCATCTGAAACAGTTGATAAAGAGGATGGATCAGCACCTATGCCACTGCTAGTGGAGTAATCGTTTTCTAAATCCTGACCAAAGCTTTCTTCCTCACTCTTTATAGATTGCATCCATGGCATGTAGCTATAATCTATGACTCCTTTGGAGTCTGTATACATAATTTGCCAATCTGTAAAACTTTCAGATGAATAAGTACCAGAATGTTTTATGGCTATATAGTATCCATTAGAGTCGCCATCAGAATTAAGATCCGTTCCATTCTCATTTTCTACAGCTATTGGAACAGAGGAACTTGATCCATCACCCCAGTTATATGAATATTGTAGGTATGCAGAACCACCCCATTGCTCAGTTATTGGAATAAATTTACTACCGTCTTTAATGTAGAAAACATCATCATTGGGATCATCAGCTACATTTGCATTCTTATATAACTCAATATCATTAGTATCTGTAGTTACTTTTGTTAAAGATAAAGAACTTAAACCAATTGCCTCATCTCCATCAATATCCTGACCAAAAACATTAGTTTCGTATGTCTTTATATCCCTCGTCCAAACAGAATCAGTGTATGAAATTACTCCACTTGCACTGGCCTGAAGTATTTCATAATCTGTATAACTTCCATAGTAATCAGTACCCGAGTATCTAATAGCTATACTAAATGAGCCATCAGCATTCTTTGCTGCAGCTAATGCTTTAGCTGAACTTGTGCCATAACCATAATTGTCAGTGTAATCAAAATAGGCAGATCCACCCCCTTCCTGAGTTATGGTAATTAAACTATCTTTATCTCCTGCGGCATTAGTAATATATAAAGTATTATCAGAATCTTTCTTTAGTACCCAGTCACCAGTATCAGAAATAGTTTTTGAATTGGAAGTCCAACTGGAAGTGTTTAATGATGATACGTCAAGGCCAATTCCACCTCCATCAAGATCTTGGTTAAATACAGATTCTTCATAAGGCTTGATGGTTGATAGATCCGATGTTGATTTTTCCTGATCAACATATCCTGATTTATCAATTGCAAAAATTCGCCAATGTTCGTAGGATTCAGTATTGCCTGTATAGTAGTCGGTAAAAGATCCTGTATATTGAACGGCAAGTTGATAATAATCATCGGAAGTATCTGATGTTGTTCCATTGTCATTAAGATTAGAAACAGCTATTGCTATTGATTTAGAATTTGCATCTCCCCAATCTGAGGAATCTTCAATATAACTGTCAAGAATTCGAGTCTGTGTAGAACCATCAACTATGTATAGTGATCCACCACCACCTTCTTCTTCAGCTAAACCAGCATTTTCACTTGAAGGAACATCAGTCGATCTGTTGACTAATTCAACCTGTCCAGTTTTACTTCCATCATCATTCAAATCTTGGTTAAACTTCCCTGGTCCCTCAAAACTTGTTATTGAATCTGTGTAAATAGTATTTTGATAATCGATAACTCCTTGTGCAGAAACTTTTAAAATTTCCCAATTAATATTAGTTTCTCTATTGCCTTGGTAATCAATAAAAGAATCAGTATATTTTATTGCAACTTTATAGTGAGTATCACTTGAATTACTGGTATCCCTATAAACAGCTTTAGCATCTGAACTATAGTAAAAATCATCCGTTGGAGTTCCGTAGCTATAATTATAAGAAGGTGCTCCTCCATATTCATCAGTTACTTGAATGATAGTTGAATTGTTAGTTCCATCCCATATGAAAAGGGAACCTTCATTTGAGTCAACTTTTAATTTATATCCTGAATATCCTGATTCAGTCACTACATCAGTAAGAGATCCTAAGTTTGCTCCAGTAAAACCATCGCCATTTAAATCTTGGTTAAGTGCTGATTCGTAACTTGATATAGAGGTTGAGCCATAAATCCACTCAGCATCACCAGAAGATGCATTAACTTCATAAACTTCCCAATAAACTTGGGCCTCACCACCGTGACTAAAACCTTCGTCAAAGTCTTCTGTATTTTTAACTGCTAAAAGATAATTACCACCACTCTGTTTCTCAACTGCATAACCGACAGATGTATAGGAAAAGCCCCCAAAATCATCTGTGAAATTTGTATAGCCTTTTATCTGTTTAGGAGAAGAATCACCATCTTTTATAAATAAAACTTCATCAGCTCTATATAAAACACCACCATCTGTACCATTTGCAGAGGCAGGGGTTTCAGGAGAAATATCAGTTGAAACCCTCTCTAAGTTACTTGTATCTACACCTGTAGTTCCGTCACCATCTAAATCTTGGCCAAAGATAGTTTCATATTCTTTTAGAGATACATCATATTCACTTTTACTCCAATCTTCGAAACCGGTTTCTTCATACGCTCGTATATTATAAAATACATCATTATAAGTATTTCCATCATAAGAACTTGTATATTGATCCTTAATTAGAACTAGATATCTATCGTCTGAGGTGTCAGCAGTTCCATAATCATAAAGTTCTACATATTGAGCTTCTGTAGTGGATGAAAAATATTCATCTGAGTGTGAATGATATATTTGATCTTGTAGTTGAATAAAGGTTGTTGGATGGTCCAAATCATATATATATAAATTGCCGGAATTAAATGAAACTGGATCGTCGGAAGCTAATTTATCGTTTATATCTTCTGGAGTAATATCATCTCCATTATCGTTTCGTAAAGGAAGATCAAAAACAGTTTTGACAATGAAATTTGAAGTGTCGCGTCCAGTTGAACCGTCTTCATTTAAATCTTGTTTAAAAGCGACTTCGTAACTCGAAATATCGTCGGAACTAAATATGGTTGACCAATCATATATTGCTGTTGTTACTCCACTGTTTGTTTGAGTTGTAAGCTGATAAACATCCCAATAAATATTATCTTCTGAAGATCCTCCCCAATTATCTTTTGATCTGATTGCTAATAAATAGCCATCTGAATTTGCCTCAACAGCATAAGCCTTTCTTCCATTACCGTCACCCCAGTCTTCATTCAAGTTGGCTGGTTGTCCAGACGTATCAACTATTTTTATTGCGTCACCACCATCACTTGGTTTAATAAATGACTGAGTAGACCAACCTAGAGGAGAAGTATTAGGATCATCTGTAAAGGCAAGGCTATCATCACCAGTAGAAGGAACTCCTTGTCCATCAGTTAAAGAATCATATAAAGTTACATCACCTTCTCCAGTTTCACCATCACCATCTAAATCTTGATCAAAAACTGATTCCCATGTTTTTATTTCGTCTTCATATGGATAATCATACCCAGTAATTGAAGCTTCAAAAATACCATCAGTGCCATTTACGTATCCATCTTCATCTTGATAATTATCATTAGATGAGACAGGAATGGTATAAATTGTCCAGCTAACATATTCAGAAATTTCTGATCCATAAGTATATGAATTTGTATATTTTATGGCTAAGTTATATTCACCGCTATCTAAATTTGCTGCATACGCTTGTTGTATATTAGATGAAGTAGAATCCCAGTGATTTTCATAGATTAAATTCGCAGGAGAACCATATTCCCAAACTTGAGTTAAGTTTGAGATATCAGAACCATCCCATAATTGACTCGAACCATCCCATAAATAAACGTATCCATTATTATCTGAAGCAGTTCCTTTAACAAGAATCTGCGCTCCAGCAGTATCAGTACTTATAGCAGAATATCCTGGAGGTAATGTTATAGATGAACTTGAATCACTTGATGAACTTGAATCACTTGGTGAACTTGATGAACTTCCAGAAACAGTATTGAAACTTAGGCTTGTTGTATCTGAAATTCCGGCAAATTGATTTCCTAAAGCATCCGCAAAAGCAGAAGAATCAATTTGAACATAATATTCTGTATCTTCTGATAAATCACTACTTGGATCTATTTTTATCTGTTGTGTGCCTCCACCAGAAACAAGACCACTATTTGCAGGAATCGTATGTACAAGAACATTGGAGGAATCATAAATTTCAATTACTCCAGTTCCTACATTTACAACCTCTGAAAAATTAAGGACTATATCGCTATCTACTGCAACATTTATTGCATCATCTGATGGAGTGGTACTATTTAGTGTTGGATTAATAACACCTGCTACTTCTAAAGAATATACAGATGATTGAGATGAAGTATTACCAGCTGCATCACGGGCTGTAACTGTGAATTCAAAATTTCCTTCTCCAAGTTCGGGGGCTGTTATATAGAAAATTCCAGTTGCATCTGCTGTTGCAGTTACTCCTGTAGTAACTCCATCTACAAATAAAGTTACGGTGCTTCCCACTTCCGCTGTTCCCTCTATCGTTGGAGTCGAATCATTGGTCGAAGATATAGTTGTTGTGATTGATGGCTGAGCTGGGGCTGTTGTATCTACTGTTATGCTCAGTGCACTTGATGCCGCTGAGATATTTCCTGCCGCATCTGTTGCTGTAACTGTTAAGGAGTAAGCTCCATCACTTAATGCCGCTGTCGGTGTAATTGTATAGGCTCCGGTTGTTCCATCTGCTGTTGTTGTTCCTAGAGAATCACTTCCATTGAATAGCTCAACAGTGCTTCCTGCTTCTGCTGTTCCAATAATTATCGGAGTGGTGTCG
>QCIJ01000032.1 GCA_003216755.1 Prochlorococcus sp. AG-402-K22
AATCGATGCCTAATCAATACACTGACAACACTTTTAAAGATCAATGTAAAGAAAAGGGTGTCGATTACTGGACTGCACTTAAGAGAAGAGATGCAGGCATGTCAGAGGATAGAGTTTTTTATCCCGGCGATTTAAAAAAACTTAAACAGACAACCCCAATAACTATTCATAATCAAACCTACCCAAATTTAAAAGAGGCAGTAAGACAATTAAAGCCAAAAGCTAGTCGTAGAACTATTGCAAGAAAACTTAAATTTACAGATTTAACTCCAGAAGAAGTATTTGCATATATCCCAAACCCTGGATATGCTTCTGGGATAATTTATTTAATTACTAATAAGACGACTAAAAAAAAATACGTTGGAGTATGTGTTAGAAGTCTTGAAGAAAGATGGTCAGGTAGTAATGGACATGTTGACTCTGCCAAGCAAGGAAAATATACAAATAAAAACTCTCTACAGACAGCCATAAGGGAATATGGAGAAAAAGATTTTTGGTTGGATGAACTTGATAATGGATCTTCGATACCAGATTTAGCTGCTAAAGAAAAGTATTGGATAGATAAATTAGAAACACTTTTTCCAAATGGTTACAACCTTAATAAAGGAGGATCTATTGGAGGTTCAAATAAACAATCGTATGAACTAGATGGAATAAAATTTGAGAGCAAATCAAAGGCGGATGAATATATTGCCAAAACAAGAAATATCACCTTAGACACAGCTAAGAGTCGCAGACTAAATAATAGAATTAACTGTCGCTCACAATCTAAACCTGGTGAAGGGTTATATAAAAATAAGTCTTATAAAACGTGGAGCAATATCAAGCATAGTTATACAAATCCAAAAGCCAAAAAAGGTTTTATTAAAGGGATAAAAATGTGTGAGAGATGGAAGAATGATTATTATTTATTTCTTGAAGATATGGGTGAGCCAAAAGACGATTCATTCATTTTTGTCAGACTGGACAAAACAAAAGATTTTACACCTGAGAATTGCCAATGGATGAGTAAATCTGAGGGAAATAAGTTAGCAGCAAATTATGGCGAGGAGAAAAGGAAGCAAAAACTAAAGCAACAACAACAATGATTTAAAACACTAATTTAAAACTTTTTTATCAAGCAGCTTCAGGCGCAAAGACTCTCACATCCTTTTTCCAATACTGGCATCCTTTAATCAGGTGGTCACCTTGAGGAATTAACTTCTCATGAAGAGGACAAGTTAATAAGGTACGGCAATGTGCGTCTGTGGTATATCGAAAATGACTGCAAGTAATACAGATCTTTGTCCGTTTGCTTTTCAATTCTCCGTGGTAGTCGAAGTAGCTCCATCCTTCCATCTTCGTCCATAATAGTAATACAGGTGTACTACTAATATAAGTACAGAGGTAATTATTGGTCAAGTAGTTTTTTGTATATTTATTCAAGAAGATCTACCCCTTATGTATAAAGAGAAAAGACTAAACCCCTACGTATAAAGGGAAAGACCGAACCCTTTCGTATAAAGGAGAAAGGGGTCAGTTATCTATACAGGGGAAAGGGTATGTCATTTATACAGGGCAAACCGTCACCTATACAGGGTGAACCGTCATGTATACAGGGGAAAAAGAAGACACCCTTATCCAGGAAGACAAACAATACAACTATCTCCTAACTAAAATTGAATGACCGGCAGACTTAACTAACTGCTATTACTACCGTTTGGGGCGGGCGGTAGTTCTTATAAGGTAAGGGGCTGAGCCAACTTCGTTAACTTAAAGACAACAAGTCAGTTATACGTATATCCTCAGCGAACGAAGTGAGCGGGTGATTGGATATCTTTATAACACTTAGCTTTAACTTCTTTAACCTACTAACCCATACATCCTCTAACTGTCTTTAACTTAGCTTTAACTTAACTTTAACTTCTCTAACCTCAATCCACACATCCTCTAACTGCCTATTAGATGGATGGTTAGGTAGTTACTAATAACGCGGAAATACATTAATAACACTATTGATACCCATGACAAAGATTGAACTTATCCAAACAACAACCCATCTATCTCAACAAACAACTGAAGAACTTAAACAGTTAAATCTAAAACTTAAGCCTTACCTTCAACAGTATGACGAATCTAAGGGAGCTATATCTTTTATTTATAGTGAGTGGTTGAAGACTGCTAGTAAAGAAGCTAAGACATACGCTCAACCATTTCTAGATGAATTAGGTATTTCAAAGGGTTATATCAGCAAGCTAAGGACTGTAAACACTTTTAGGGAGGAGAATGTTTCTGAGCCTGATAGTTTCTTTAAATGGTTTGACAGTCACGGAATAGACAAACAATATCAGTTAGCTAAGGCAAACTTTAATAATGTTGTAGTTCTGTGGAGTATTGGAGAAAAAGTTTCACATGAAACCTTAAAGGATCTCAAAAATAAAGTACACCCACTAGGCAAGAAGTTAGACACTAAGAAACATACCAAGACAAACCCATCTATGGATGAGTTGCTTGATATGGTCAAGCTTCAGTTAGTGGAAGGTAGAAGTAATGAACCATCACCTCTTGAGCTACGGCTTAGAGAATTGATATTCCATGAGATCAGATGGAGAGAGGAGAAGAAGGAAAGTCTTGAGAGACAGCAAGAGAAAAGGAGTTATGTAGGTATCTAAAAACTGGCATCTTTTACGAAAGAGTAAGACCAGCGTTTTTTATTTTCTATTCATTCACTAAATGTTTAAAGCCAACAAGAAACCAGACCACGGAGCGTATATTGTCGGAACAAGAATTGACGAAAAAGCTTACGATTCAATGCTGTCCCTTATGGGTGCGGCAGGATACGAAGATGTATCTACATTCGTAAGGTCAGCAGTCTTAACTAAGTGCCAAGATATAGCAAGTGGAATGGCTGATTTATACGAGACAAGAGTTACAGACAATAAGCGTTGTACTTATAGTCCTGTGACCTATTCAAAAATACTAAGTAGGTAGAGAAAAGTATTTCATAGGCTGGCATTGAGAAGTAAGTACTCATTTAAGTCCTGAGATGAATTACAGTTCTAACATTTTCTTTTTTTGTTAGTAGTCTTTTAGGCTAGGTAGCTTTTTTTATTGTGTTTGGAGTAGTTGGCAACGTGCACTTCTACTCCTTTCTTCCTTTAGTTGTTTTTATCTATTGCGATATCCCTTTATGCTGTTAGTTTGGGACATGAAAAATCCTTTTAAACAACTAAATCTCTTTAAATTCAAAGAAAAGAAAAACATCCTGACCATTGCAGAGCAGAAAGAACTAGAGCTCCGGAAAGAAAAAATTGAAAAAGCAATAAGATCTAGAGCTTATATATCAGAAATCAATCAAAGATATAACAAGATGACCGATAAAAAGAGAAAGAACTTTTTTAGGAAAGCCGCTTGATTTTTTACAGAAATTTCCTAAGTCAGATATACGAGGTAGCACGGTCGTATTGCCCCCATACACCCCAACCAAAATACTTAACCTTCATAATGTTGGCTAATCATTTATAGAAACAAAATAAAAATATATAGATTTATAAGTTAGACTAGATTTATAAATAAAACTATCTTTAGAACCTTGCCAGAAGAAGAAACAAAACAACTTAATATCAGAGTAACCAGCAAATTACATAACAAACTCAAATTTCTTGCTCAGGATAATAAGAAGACAATGGGGGATTATATTAATAAACTTCTTAATCAATATGCAGACGATGACTTTGCAGGAGATGAACTTAAAGGCAGTGTGATCAAAGATATAAATATCAGACTATCTAATCTGGAAAATATATTATTGGGAAATAATTCAGGAATAGTAAAGGAAACTCCATTCACTGCTGCAGAAGCAAAAAACTGCACTTACTTCATGAAAGGTTTATTTGAGAAAGTATTCAAACAGAGTGATTATAAAAGTTCCAAAGAAGCATGGTTGGATTTTATTCCTTTGGTAGAAAAATATAATCAATGGAATAAATTCTATACTTTGAGATTAAAGGAGATCCTACTTATAGAAGAACCAGATCCATGGACAGATGATGAATTAAACGAACTCTGTTATGGAAATAAATGTCCATGTCCTATCTACAGTGGTTTAAAAGAATGGACTGGAGCAAAGCAATTCCCTACTCAACAGAATATTTGTGATAGAGGAGATCAGCTGATTGAGAGTATAGAGATTGTTTAAATTATTAAATAAAGAAATTTTTATAGATTTATATAACTATTGCGTATAAGAATAATAGTATAAATAATTTATTCTCAATAACTAGCTAAATAGATTTATGACTAGTAGTTATTATAAAACAGGTAACGACGAAGATAATATTATAGATGGCACTAGTGCCTCAGAAATAATAGATGGTTTAGGAGGAGACGACATCCTCATTGGAGGAGATGGAGATGACATAATTTCTGGTGGTTCCGGTACTAATACTCTTTATGGTGATGCTGGAAATGACACTATTACATCTTCTGGAACAAATGATGTTGTATATGCCGGTGAAGGTAATAACATCATCACTGTTACCTCTGATAACGGTACGTATTCATCTGGCTCTGGCAACGATACTTATACCTTCCAATCTGGTGCTCAAGGTGATTTAACAATTAGTTCTGGTGATGGAAGTGATTCCTATACTTTTCAATCTGGATCTTCTGGGAGTTATGTTATTGACTCTGGTAATGGTGATAATTCCTTTGAATTGCTATCGGGAGCATCTGGTTCTTTTGATATTACTGCCGGTAGCGGTGATGATTCTGTCTCTATTGATTCTAATGTAAGTTATATTGCTGATAATTCATGGGATACCAGCGCACAATTCAGTATCAATGCAGGAGAAGGTGATAACACAATTACATCAAAAGTAATAATCGACAATTTTCAATCGGGAGGTGGAAATGACATCGTTGATGTTAATGGAATCGAAAATAATTCAGATACAGGAGCTGGCGATGATCAAATTACATTAACTGGAGAATTTGGTAGATATCATTATGACGGAATGTATTTAAACGCTGGCGACGGTGATGACGCTATTTCTCTTCTTGGAGGATCATATTCAGGATACCATTGGTACGGCGATTATTATACGACTAATGATTATTTATATGCACTTGCTAATAACCATCTGTGGACCGAAGCAACGTCAATTGTCCGTGGCGGAACTGGCAATGACACCATTATTCTTGGAAACGCTGAAGATTATGGAAGTATAGAAGGTAATGAAGGCGATGATATTATTAACGCCTCAGAAGCAAATAATGTTTACCGAATCTATGGTGGTGATGGTAATGACACCATAGAAGGCACAGATTCTCTTGACCATATCGATGGTGGTAATCAAAATGATTTAATTGATGCTAACGATGGTGACGACTATGTAAATGGCGGTTATGGTGATGACCAGATAACATCTACTGGCGGAGATAATGAACTATTTGGCGGAGATGGTGATGACATAATAATTTCTGGCGATGGCAAAGATATTATCCAGGGAGGAAATGGTGATGATCAGATAACTGCTGGAAGAGGTAATGATGTTATTTATGGTAATAATGATTCCCAACCTAGTAATAGCGACAGCGAAATTGATACGGTTATTCTTTCTGGTAGAGCAGCAGATTATTCGATTTCCAGAGTAACAGAATCTATCTTTGGTGATGTTTATTACTTACGAGATATCAGAGAGGGTAGTCCTGACGGTGTAGATATTTTATACGATATTGATAAAATTCAATTCAATGATGAAAACTATAACCTCAGTGATTACTACATCGTCAAAGTTGGAGAAGGTGCAGATGGAGAGACTATAAACGGAACAGAAGGAGATGATGTAATTGATGGTTTTGGTGGAGATGATACGATCTCAGGTCTTGAAGGAGACGACATCCTCATTGGAGGAGATGGAGATGACATAATTTCTGGTGGTTCCGGTACTAATACTCTTTATGGTGATGCTGGAAATGACACTATTACATCTTCTGGAACAAATGATGTTGTATATGCCGGTGAAGGTAATAACATCATCACTGTTACCTCTGATAACGGTACGTATTCATCTGGCTCTGGCAACGATACTTATACCTTCCAATCTGGTGCTCAAGGTGATTTAACAATTAGTTCTGGTGATGGAAGTGATTCCTATACTTTTCAATCTGGATCTTCTGGGAGTTATGTTATTGACTCTGGTAATGGTGATAATTCCTTTGAATTGCTATCGGGAGCATCTGGTTCTTTTGATATTACTGCCGGTAGCGGTGATGATTCTGTCTCTATTGATTCTAATGTAAGTTATATTGCTGATAATTCATGGGATACCAGCGCACAATTCAGTATCAATGCAGGAGAAGGTGATAACACAATTACATCAAAAGTAATAATCGACAATTTTCAATCGGGAGGTGGAAATGACATCGTTGATGTTAATGGAATCGAAAATAATTCAGATACAGGAGCTGGCGATGATCAAATTACATTAACTGGAGAATTTGGTAGATATCATTATGACGGAATGTATTTAAACGCTGGCGACGGTGATGACGCTATTTCTCTTCTTGGAGGATCATATTCAGGATACCATTGGTACGGCGATTATTATACGACTAATGATTATTTATATGCACTTGCTAATAACCATCTGTGGACCGAAGCAACGTCAATTGTCCGTGGCGGAACTGGCAATGACACCATTATTCTTGGAAACGCTGAAGATTATGGAAGTATAGAAGGTAATGAAGGCGATGATATTATTAACGCCTCAGAAGCAAATAATGTTTACCGAATCTATGGTGGTGATGGTAATGACACCATAGAAGGCACAGATTCTCTTGACCATATCGATGGTGGTAATCAAAATGATTTAATTGATGCTAACGATGGTGACGACTATGTAAATGGCGGTTATGGTGATGACCAGATAACATCTACTGGCGGAGATAATGAACTATTTGGCGGAGATGGTGATGACATAATAATTTCTGGCGATGGCGAAGATATTATCCAGGGTGGAGAAGGTGATGATCAGATAAATGCTGGAGGTGGTAATGATGTTTTTTATGGGGGGGCAGGAATTGATACTGCAATTTTTTCCGGTAATCAAAATTCATATACAATTTCTTCTGCTATTGAGAATTTATATGAAGTCATTTATATCAATGGTCCAGATGGATTAGATAAGTTAAGAGATATTGAAATTTTAAAATTTGATGATGGAGAAATAGATTTAAAATCTGATGGTAGAAATATAAGAGATACGGGTCAGGCAAAATTCCTGCCAATCACTGGTAATCCTATCCTTGGAGAAACTCTTATCGCCGGAGATCTGGTAAATGATCCGGATGGATTATTTTCTGATTCTAATATTGCTTATCAATGGCAGAGATCTTCGTTAGAGGCGACAAGTTGGAGTGATATTGCCAATGCCACAGATAGAACTTATCAGTTAACTTCATCAGATCTTGATCAGGTCTTAAGGGTAAAAGTTACTTATGAAGACGATAAGAATATAACCACTTCAATTATTTCCAGTCCTATCTATACATATTCAATATCGCTGCCAAATGTAAGTTTTGATCTTGTCGCTGGAGATAATGAAATTGATGCGGAAGAAAAGGAAAATGGAATCACATTAACTGGTGTTAATGATGGCTGTGATGTAACGATATCTTTTTCAGGGGTAACAAGAGAAGCTGTAACTACAGATGGCAATTGGAGTTATACCCTTACAGACAATGACTGGCAGAATTTAATACACGGAACAAATAGTTTTACTGCAACATTTTCCAAGGTTATAAGTGGATTCACGCAAACTGAATATTCCATCAGTGGCACTCCTGATGTAGGAGAAACCTTATCTATAGAAGAACTTACATCTGATGAAGATATTCAACTAATAGAAAAATCACAGGTAGTGGAAATTGATTCGGATATTGTTCTTACCTCTATCTCTGATTCCATTGATAGAAGTCAACCAAATG
>QCIJ01000033.1 GCA_003216755.1 Prochlorococcus sp. AG-402-K22
GCCCCCACCTTTGATTCTAATTACGTTATTTTATATGACCAAACTAGTTTTAATTTAACAGGATCAGCTGAGCCAGGTAGTGCTTTAAGTCTATTTATAGATGGCTCTAATATTGAAATTACAGAAACGGCAGATGAGTTGACTGGAGAATTTTTTGTCGAAGTTCCAACTCAGGCTGATGGAATCTATTCAATTGTAGTTAAATCAACAGACTTAGCAGGTAATATTTCCGATCAATCATCTGAATTTTCTCTAACTTCAGCATCCGATATTAATTCAGTATCTAGTGATAATAACGGTATTCAAATAAAGAGCGACTCCAATGGTTATGTTTATCTATGGGATGGTGCTAATGACCAAATTCTTACTCAAGTTTTTGATTCAAATGAACCTGTTGTTCTTTCTGAGTCATTTGGATACACAATTGGAACCGTAACCTCTAATTTTTCAACACTTCCAGTTGCTGCGACTTTAACTAATGATGGATATAAATTAGCTGTTAAGAATGAGTTTAGTTATTTAGATACTAATGGAAATAGATCTGACAATTATATAAATTGGACTATTTACAATATTCCTGAATCTACCACAGACCAATACTTATTTGGATTTGAATCAAGCAGTTATCAAGGTATAGATAATATTTATGAAAGTTCTATTGATTACGATTTAAATGAATATCCTACTAATAATCAAATACAAAACTTAGAACCATTATTTAATCAAGATTTAGATGATGATGGATCTGTAGGTATTCAAATCGTGTCTAGAGAAGATTTGAATCCCTCCAAAAACGATATATATAGAGATGGTTTAGGTTTTGATACTGATTTAATTAATGAAAATACTGAAACTTATATTATCTCCAGTGATGATTCAATCGATCCGATATTAATAACTGATATTTATGGATATTCAGCTAGTTTAAATATAAATACATCTTCAATTTCTAGACAAGCCTGGGCAGTTGAACAAAATTCTTTAGATGAAAATGGAAATGTTAATGGATATAGTCTTGTCATTAAAGAAACTCACTCAAATACTGACGAAGTTTACTGGCAAATTGCACAACTAGATTTAGGTACTAATTACAATACAACAACTGCAATTTATGATCTTTCAACTGTACAAAATACTGAAGATATTTCTATTTATGAGGTGAATTTCCTACAAGATCTAAATAATGACGGAACCATTGGTTTAAATGTTAATAATTTAGGTATTTTTGACAAATCACATTTTAATTTCAATCTTCCTTTATATGAAGGAGATAATGTCATAACAATTGAAGATAAAGGGAATAATATTCTTGCAATTGATGAAGATGGAAGTTTATACATTAAAGATTCTTCAGATGGTACCTATTTATCAATTTTTGATAGCTCTACAGGTAATAAGACTAATCTAGATGAAGAGTTCACATTCTTGTTCGATTCTTATCAAGCTGAAGCTCAATATGTTGAACTTTACGATAACGGAACTACTGATGATTCTTCAGACGATAAATATTATATTGCAGTTAAATCTGCAAAGAATTTCAGGAGCTCAAATTCCGAAGAAAACTGGTCAATCTATTTGGCAAATACTGATGGAACATTTGATTCTACAAACTTTGTAAATATTTCAATTAGAGATTTTGAGGATAAATTTGGTCAGGATATTGACGGAGATCAAAGCATAGGAGTTGATGTTAATTCAATACAAAGAGTTTCTGATGCCGAAGGAAATTTTAGTGATACTTCTACAACAGGTGGATATCTTGAAAGTGGAAGTGGTGCTCTATTTATAAATGATGGTAATCAAAGAATTCAAATAAAAGATATCAATGGTTCTTCAAAATACTCAGATACTGGATACGCAGTTGAAATACAAGCTGATGGAACATATTTATTAGCTGTAAATTCAAGTGATGAAACCAGTAATAATTGGCAATTTGTTACTCTATCTTCAGAGGGGATAATTAGCTCAGATGAAATTGTTTATACAAAAGAAGTAGAAGATTTTGAAGTCTTATTAAACCAAGATTTGAATGATGATACCTATATCGGACTCGATTTAAGCTCGCTTCAATCAATAGTTGATGAAGATGAAAATGTTATCGATACGACAGGATATCAATTACAAAGTGATGCTGAAGGCTCGATTTATATATGGGATGGAATTAATAATAGTTCTATTTTGTCAGTCGAAGATGATTCTGGAATAGCACCTATTTATCAATATACCAGTGATGGATTAAGTACTTCAGCTTATGCTGTTTATCGAGATGAAAATGATAATGACGATATTCACTATAAAGTTGCAATTAAACGAACTGAAACAATTAATTCTGCATCAAGTATTAGTTGGAATATCTTAAAAGTTTCTGAATTAGGAATTATTGATTATCAAAATAGCTTTACTACTGATTCAATAACTGCCCTTGAACCTCAATTTGGCCAGGATATAAATGGCGATGGCGATTTCTCTGGAGAAATTTCCACTACCAATAGGGATACAGATACAACTGATTCAGGTACTGTTTTAGCAGAAGAAAGTGTTGGAGGTTCTTTATATATAATTGATGGCTCTAATAAAATCAAAATAAATGCAAGCAATATTGAAAGGGATGCAAGTAATTCCCAGTCAATTGCAATAGCCGTATCAGATATTAATAATAATGATACTTCGGATAATTCTTCCGATGATTACTACCGATTAGCTGTAAAAGAGACCAGTAATATAACTACTTATGATAATCAAACAGAGGTTTCTGAAAACTGGATTATTTATTCGATTGATTCAGATGGGGAACTTATTTCTGATCAGACCATCAAAACCAATTCAATTCAACCTTTTGAAATTGAATTCGGCCAAAATCTTGATTCAGACAATGTTACGGGTATCAACATCAGCAATTTATCAACTTCTTCATGGATTTCAAATTCTCAAATTATTACAGATAGTGGAGATTGGAAATTACTAAAAGGTGAAAATAGTAGTTTATTTATTATTAATGAACTTGGAGATGAAAATAGTTTAATTACTCTAAGCACAGATACAGGAGAACTTCTTGATTTTGAACGTACATTTAAGGATGGTGATGCTGTAATAAATTCTGAATCTATTGCGATTGAAGATAAGGAAAATGGTTTATACAATCTTCTTGTAAGAGAGTCTGGCGAAAATTCTGATACTGAATACAAAATTTATGAAGTTAGTTCTGCGGGAGTAATTTCAATAAGTGATAACCTCACCACAAAAGATATTAATGTATATGAAGAAGAAATGTTTGATCAGGATATCGAAGGGGATGGCTTAGGATTTGATACAAGCTCACTTTCAAAAGTAGATACAGATACAACTGATGTTCTTTTATATGAAAATACTTCAGATAATGAATTTTTCATAAAAGATGGAGATGACTATATTCCTATTACTGATGATTCAGGTGATCCTGCAGAGCTAGAAATTTCTAGTACTTCAAGTTCTGGATACAGCGTTAAGACACTTATAGCTGTAGAAGGTGAGAATGGTATTGATTTAAATTCTGATGGAGATGTTAATGGATATTCTTTAGCAATAAAAATAAGTGGTCAATACAATGGTGAATTACTTTCAGGTTGGGAGCTCCTTTACGCAGATTCAAAAGGTGTTTTGGATAATGATTTCATCATTAAAACCAAATCAATCACTTATAAGGAAGAAGAATTTGGTCAGGATTTAAATGGTGACGAAGTTATAGGTCTTAATACAAATACTCTAAGCAGTGTTTTAACTGATAATTTTGGTGACTTACTTGAAAAAGATTCTGCAGGGACTTATTACATAATTGATGATGATACATCTGAAAGGGTTACATTTAACTACTCAGATGGAAAGTCTCCTAATTTCGAAAACTCTTATCAATCAGGTGCTGGTGATAACTTAATCACAAATAGCTCAATACCATTTGCCGTTGAATCTTTCACTGACTCAGGAGAGAAGAAATATCTATTAATCATCAAGAAAGAAAAATTAGATTCATACGATAATTTAACTTCATCATCTTTTGATACTTACAAAATTTCAATTGATCCTGAAGATTCAACAAAAGGCATTATAGATTCTAATAATAAGGAATTAGCATCTTTAGGACCTACAGAAAGTCTATTAAATAAAGATTTAGATGGAGATGGATTTGTTTGGTCCGTAAATACAGTTACCACTTCAAATGTAATTGTTGATGGAAATATTTCTGATACAAGTACTACTGGAAGAGTAACAGCTGCCTCTCTTAAAAAATCAGATTCTGATGCCACTCTTTTCGTTACTGATGTTAGTGGTGTTAACTACGTAATAATTGATTCTGATGGAGATTCAGTAACTTTTGATAATGTCCAGGAGAGAGGAGGTATCACAACTTATTCAACTGGAAATACTTTTGATACTTGGGAAACATATTTGCTAACTCCTTCATTAGCTGATAAAACTGCAACTATTGATTATTCATCAAGAACTTCAGGGGAAATAAAGGTTCACGAATCAGATTTCAACCAAGATCTTGATGGGGACGGTATTACTTGGTCAAAAGATGAAATTCTCAAAACCTTAAATACTCCTTCATTCACTGTTTCATACAATGGTAATGAAATTAACTATGAGTCTGATAATCAGGGAGCGACATTTAAACTCGATAGCGCAAATAATTTATTTATTGTTTCCTCTGATGGACAAACAACCACTGAAGTAACTGATTCAGGATCATTAGTTTCTTTCACAGCTCAAACTTTTGGATTTAGGGAAACTTACTCTGAAGTAATAGCGGTAGAGGCGATAGATATTAATACTTCAGATGAGTATTCTTTTGATACTTACAAAATACTAATTAAAGGGACTGAAAATTATGCATCTGAGTCAACCGATTATTATGAGACTTATAACATTAATATTGATGATCCATCAAATATAACCAATACTTCTCTTTCTGTTGACAAGACTTCATATTCTTATTTTGATGAACCAAAACAATTAGAAAAAATATTTAATATTGATCTTGATGGAGATGATGCTATTTATGATCCTTCCTCTCAAGTTCAAACTAGAATCTCAACTGATATTACAGGGGCAGAACTCCGACAAACACCTGACGGAAGTTTATTCATAAAAGACATAGATGAGAATATTCAAATAACATCACCCGAAGGAGGTTTTATTAGCCTATATGAATCCGAATCATGGGTAGAGAATTCGATTTCTTATTCAAATACTGTCTCTCCATATGCAGTTGAATTAGTCAGTACTGATTCTGATTCTTATTATTCTTTAGTAGTTCAGTCAACATCTTTAGTTGGGAATGAAGATCCTGAAATAAATTATCAGGTTTATTCAATTTCATCTTCTGGCGTTCTTGATTGGCAAAGTCTTTCTTATTATGATGCGAACTCATTAGATGAAACTATCTTTAATCAAGATATTAATGGCGATGGAAAAACTAGAAAGGGTAGTCCGGCTGAGGATAGTGTTTCAAAAAATGTTGATCCACAAATAGAACAAGCATTAAGTGGGTTAAGTACAACTGAGTTGATCTCAGTCGGTGATACTCCTGCTTATGGAGGAGGAGCAGCAGGTGGAAGTATTGATCTTTCTATTATTCAAGAGGCCAATGGAGCTGTGATTGCTAGTGCGGCCAAGGATGCGGGATTTGAATCTTCATCTCTAGCTCCTGCCACAGGAGTAATGGACTTTAGCGTTACTATTACAGATCCTAATGATTATGGAAGCATAGTTTCTATGTCTTGGGTCTTGCCAGAGACTGTTTCTAATCCTATTTACTTAAAGAAGGATCCCAAATCAGGTAAATATTCTGAGTTTGAATTCAATCAAATATCTGGGGAGGGAGCAAGATGGGACGCCTCTTCAAGTACCCTTACTGTCTTCGTTAGAGATAATGGTAAATATGATGCTGACCCAACACCGGGCAAGGTCCGCGACCCTGGTTTCGCTGCTGATTCTACCGCTGATGACACCCCTCCTGAAGCTCCATCTATTACTACTAACTTATCTCTCACAATTGATAACACTCCAACAATTGAGGGAATTGCAGAGCCTGATACAACCGTCACCCTATTAATTAATAGTATAAATGCAGGTGTAACTGCAACATCAGATCCGACTAGTGGCAACTTTTCTTTAACCCCTTCATCCCAACTTTCAGATGGTACTTATAGTCTATCTGTCACGGCAACAGATGCTTCAGGAAATATATCAGCAGAATCTAAAACCTTATCCTTAACTATTGATACAGTTGCTCCTGTCTCCCCAACCATTACATCTTCACAAACAACTACTAACGATTCAACTCCAACAATTGAGGGAGTAGCAGAAGCGGGAACCATTGTAACCTTGTTAATTAATGGATCCACTTCTGGAATTACAGTTTCATCTCATGAGTCTTCAGGATTATTTTCATTAATAGCCCCTGAATTAGGAGATGGAACTTATGATTTAACATTTACAGCTAGGGATAGAGCCGGCAATACATCTTCTGAATCTTCAGTATTCTCATTGACAGTAGATACTATTGCCCCAAGTGAACCATCAATTACAACAACGACATCACTTACAGATGATTCAACTCCAGAAATAGAGGGAGTGGCGGAAGCGGGAAGCACCGTAACTTTATTTGTGGACGGAGTTACTACAGGAGTAACTGCAACAGCAGATGGAATAACCGGAGCCTATACAATTGCACCAACAGCGGCATTAGTTGATGGAGCTTATGCCTTAACAGTCACAGCAACAGATGCGGCAGGAAATACTTCAGCGGCATCAAGTTCATTAAATCTAACGGTAGATACAACAGCTCCAAGTAAGCCATCAATAACAACCACCACATCACTGACCAATAATTCCACTCCAGCAATAGAAGGTATTGCAGAAGCGGGAAGCACAGTAAAATTATTTAATGGTTCAACAGAATTAGGATCAACAACAGCAAATGGAATAACTGGAGCCTATTCAATTGCACCAACAGCGGCATTAAGTGATGGAGATTATTCTTTAACAGTCACAGCAACAGATGAAGCAGGAAATACCTCAGATGAATCAGATGCCTTATCAATAACAGTTGATGCGACAATAGAGCAACCAACAATAACTACCACTGTTGAAACAATTCAATTAGGTTCTGATAATGCGACCCCAACAATAGAGGGAACAGCGGAAGCAGGAAGTACTGTTAATTTATTAATTGGTGGTGCTACGGTAATTGCAACAGAAACAGCAGATGAAAGCGGTGAATTCTCAATAACCACCCCATCTCTATTTGACAATACTTATTCCTTAACAGTCACAGCAACAGATGAAGCAGGAAATACCTCAGATGAATCAGATGCCTTATCAATAACAATTCATACAGGTGCAGATGCGGATCCTGTAATTACAACAACAGATTCTGTAATTAATGATGCCACTCCATCAATAACAGGTATAGCCAGCCCAGGACGTACCGTGACTTTATTTGTAGATGGAGTTACTACAGGAATAACAACAACAGCAGATGGAACATCTGGAATTTTCTCAATAACTGCACCTTCTCAAACAGATGGAACATATAGCATATATGTACAGACACCAAATCAAGCTGGTGATGGTAATTTACAGTCATCGCCAATTTCATTGATAATTGACACATCAATAGATAAGCCAGTAATAACTACAACATCATCTGACTTAGATCAAAAGGATGCGACTCCAACGATAGAGGGAACAGCGGAAGCAGATAGTACCGTAACTTTATTAAGTAGTGGAGTTGCGATCGCAACAACAACAGCAACTGGAGGCACCTTCTCGTTTACAACACCAACACTTGCAGATAATACTTATTCCTTAACAGTCACAGCGACAGATGCGGCAGGAAATATCTCAGCGGCATCAAGTGCATTGAACATAACAGTAGATACAACAGCACCAGCTCAGCCATCAATCACAACGACTACATCC
>QCIJ01000034.1 GCA_003216755.1 Prochlorococcus sp. AG-402-K22
TCAATTCAAGATTTTAAACACACTCATTAGCAATGACATACGACACCGTCTATAAACTAATAATGATTGTATTCTTGGGTTCCTTAATCTATGCCAACATCATATCTTTTCGACGATGAAATCTACAGAAAATAAAGAAAAAGCTATTGATGAAATAGTAATAATAATTAAGAATTTTCAATATAATGATGAACTTAGCGATAAATATAGAAGACAAATTTTAGATGAGGATAAAGTTTATGATTAAACTCCCTCAAAAATAGTAAGAGTCAGATCAGAATATGGGGTCCTTAACGAAATCATCTTTTGATATTCCTCTGATTCATAAGCAGCAACTGCATCTTCTTTTGATGGAAATTCAATAATTACTGTTAGATCTCCAAGAGTACTTTCCTTCTCTATAGTTGCCAAATCTCTGGCAAAAAATTCTCCATTAACAGAAGGTAACCAATCTTTTAACGCTTTTAGATAAGGCTGCATGCCTTCACCGTCTTTGATAGAACCTGTTGATAACCAATAACCTTTAGCCATATCCAAAAAGAAATCTTCTTTATTATAAATCCCTGAATTAAATCAGGATTTGAAAACAATGTAATCGTAGATACCAACTGGTATTTAACTAATTGATTATAAATTAAACACAAGAGTTAACCCGTTCCAATTTGTTGACTCTGAGGTTTTACCGTTGATTCCTTATCTTCTTCTAGTTGTAATTCACTAGTTGTGAGATTCAAAAGCGGTCTTAATTTAATCTAAACTATGAAAAAGAAAATCGTAAAACAATATGCTGATTTAATGCATCAGGTGCAACAAGCTACAGGAAGAAAAGAAGCTGTTGGACTAATTCATAAAGCAGCAAAGTTAAAAACTAAATTCGATAGCTACGAGATGATGTAGTTTTGTTATCAATTGAAATCGATCTAATATAAGAGGCAACTAGATCCTTTTAAATGAGAAAAAGATTATTAATACCTTTATTAGCTGTTCTTGCTTTACCTTCTTCTATTAATGCGGATGCAACTAATGACTATTTTTTAAAACTTAATCAATCCATAAAATTATTTAGTAAAGGTAAATTTTCTGAGATGGAAAAAATATGCGAAAAACTTATAGAAATATCACCAGAAGTTCCAAATGGATATGCATGCAAAGGAATTGCATTGGGATTTACAAGTAAAAATAAAAGGAAAAGTAGAGAGGCTTTAACAAATTTCACGAAGGCAATTGAAATAAATCCTGAATATTATGAAGCATACTTTTTTAGGGGTCTTTTACAGTTTCAAATGCGAAGGGAAAGGAATTCTAAAATTGATAGAACTGCCTGTAGCGATATAAAAAAGGCTTACTTAAATAATCATCCTCTTGCATTGAAATATGTAGAAGAAAAAAAGTCTTTTTTGAGAAGAGATAGATGTACAGGCTTCTTTTAGAAAATAAAACGCTGACTATTTGCACCACATTTAAATAAGTCGCTCTAAAATAAGTTGCAGTTAGCCTTTTAATTTATGTTGTTTCTAATTTCTTATAAATTTAATGATGCAAACGCTCAAGAGAAGGGCGCAAAAATGCTTACGGAATGGTACGACAAAGGAGGTCCACAAAATAGACCAGAAAATTATGATGTCAAATCTTGGATTTTCTTACCTCAACATGGAAACGGTTACTCAGTGGTAGATACAGATTCTTTAGAAACTATTTGGCGTCAATGGCGACCTTGGAGAGAATTAATGGAGATTATCATTGAACCATGTGCAGATTTAGATGAAGCAGTAGCTCTATATCGTTAAATGAAATGCTTACTCCTTGCGCCGTTTTATTATTACTATTGAAAGTTAATCTAAACTGAGATAAACGAAACCCTCTTTTTTTTAATGAGAAACAAAAATAGAATATCTAGTTTTTTGATATCTCTGATGACCTTTTCTATCGAATATCATTAACAGGATTTTTAGTTATTTTTAGTTATTTTTAGCTTAATGGTATTTTTCCAAACAAAATACAGAGAAAAAAAGTTGATACTATAAGTCAGATTTCCAAAACTGAACAAATTAAATTTTAAAAGCTTTAATGCAAAGATTTATAATTTCACCATTATTTGCTTTATCTAGGTTTTTTATAAATACTTACGGAATATTTTTAAAGTTTTTTCTTCAATTAAATGGTGGTTATTGGTCAAGAATTGGTATAACCGAAAATATTACAGAGGAAAGAATTAAAAAAAGAAGATTATATATCTTGCCTTTTTATATTCTTCTGGCTTTATTGTTTGGATTACTATCTACATTATATTGGTATTTTGTGATTCTCCACATACCACTTTCAATAGAAAGATATTTAAGTGCAATGAATAACAATATTGCTTCAACAGTTGCTTTAGCTACTTTCTTTGGTTGGCTTTATATTCTTTGTAAGACAAAATAAATAAAAACTTACTAAGAGATGTTATCCCATGATTAGAGATTTAATTAATCATGATTAAATCAATCTTAAGGATTTATGCAAAATATTTGAGACTGATTCCCTTATTAACACGACAGTTTTGGTGATCGACTCGACCAAGGTTGACTAACTAGATCTTCACTAATCCATGGTATTTAATAGCAAGTTAATTTAACTTCTCTAACCTTTCCGGAAAGAAAGTTAATTGATCATAAATTAAACTTTTGGGATTAATTCTGAACTATCTTAAAAATAAAGTCGTTTGTAAAGCATTAAGAAGTGAGTAATCACTTTTACTTCCAAAACTAATTTCTAAGAAAATTCTTAATCTGATTATTAAATAGATCTCCTTTCTGTCGTCACCATTAAAAAAAGACCTGTGACAGGGTCTTTTTTTATGCCTTAAATTTTATTGATTGACTGTTAATCCACAAATACCTAAATATTTTTATCTCGCTCGCTCGCGATCAGTTAATGCTTTTTCAAAAGTAGAAAAGAAAGTATAAATGCTATTCAATGCAACCAACAAAAGGACTACTAATCTTCCATGTTGATTTAATTGAAGTGTTCTTTGAGTCATACTCTTAATAATCTTCGTTGTAATCGGATGGACTACCAGTTAAAGAACAAACAACTGATTCCTCTTTTTTCATTTCTTTTATTTCCACTATTGGTCTACCCATTTTCTTTAGAACATTTATATCTTCTTTAGTCTGACAACGAGCAATTATGTTTCCTTTTTGATCAAAGCAAGTGTAGTAAGTCATTTTATTAAATGCAATTTAGAGTTTATGGTTTATTTCAGTTGTAGCAATGCAACCGATTCATAACAACCATATTTTTAATCTAGGTCAGCCATAGGTTTAAATGACTAAAGAAACATACCTCTTCCCGTACCTAAATGTTCTTCAAACCGCACACATTAGATACGGAGTGTTTTAGTCAAATCAATTAAAACAAAGATGTAGCTAAACAAATATACAAAGGAGAATTTATGAGTGGAGATTTCGAGACACTTGAAATTAATCAACCCAAAATTAAATATCTAAAATCAGAAGAGAATACAGCAGGGTCATACAAATTAATCAAGAATATTGAAGATATGAAAAACAAGTTATCAAGAGATTCTTAATCATTAAATAAAAAAAGGGGCTGAAAATTACCAACCCCCCAAAAAGTCTTAATAAGCTTTTCCTTAGAAAATACCTGGAACAATTTGACCAGTAAAATAGTATGCCCCTATAAGAGCGAACATTCCAAGCATTGCTGCTTTACCGTTAAGCTTTTCAGCTTTTTCGGTCATGAATTTTTTAGCGAATTCCATAATTATTCGAAATAGATTTACATATACAAACTAATTATTCCTGAAAGGTAAATGATGTAGTGTTTCCTACCTAAATTATCTTTTTTCTAAAAAATTTTTTTTAATTTATTTTTCATATTCAATATTAGAAATTTAAGAAAGAAACTATTTTTTAGATTTTTAGTTTGAATTAGAAGAAATTCAAAAAAGAAATTAAATTATGTATCTAAGGTAACCGCTTTTTTGGGAGTATTGTTCAGAATTAGATTCCAACTATTTTTTTATGCAAAAAGATTTAGATGAAAATTCTTATGAAACAAGAATTGAAAATATAGAGAAAGGAAAATTTTATTTAAAAAATAATGGATTTTTTAGGTCAAAATCTAACCTATTATTAGACATTCAAAAATATAAGGTAGTTTAATAAATTTTCTATTTTGATTAATTAAATATCTCTATAAGAAAGTCTTCAGATAAAGGAAATAAAAACTTTAAAAGGTTAGGAGAAATAAGGATTTAAATTCTATTTCTAAATTAGTCCTAAGGAACCTGCAGTGTAACCAACGGCTGCGAAGAATACGAACTCAATCAAATCTCTTGGAGCAGAGTTCATATATAAATTAATTTGAGTCATAATTTTATGACTTGAGAGAATCTTTTAAATCAAACTTTGAGGCTTTTTCAGGTTGACACTCGGTATCATTTTCAGCACATTGGATCTCTGCTTTTTTATTCATGTGGCTGCTACATGCTCCAGCCATAACTGGTAACCCTGTTATAGCTGTAAAACCAGTTAAATAAGCAAAGGCAAGATAAGGAATAAGTCTTTTCATGTAATTGTTACTTTATGTAAACATATTATGTTACATAAAAAGCTCAACTGTGGATAGCTGATAATTCACGGAAATTTATCGAGTCATATTTATGATTCGACTGTTACATCAAGCTACTTTTAATTGACAGTCGGTCTACATTAGAGGGTAAGAAACCCTAATAATCACAATAAAAAGACCCCTCAAAAACTGTTGCAATAACTAGTTTATGAAAGGTTTACCGGATCCCCGTCAGTTCTCTGCTGCATCGACCTGAAAAAGCCATAGGATCAGGAGACTTCAATAATAGCTTGAATAACTAGGTTTTCATTGCTATGTTGGTCCTGCATAATGGTCCTGCACAAGTGTCTAGTATCCACCAAAGAAAAGGTAGAACTGGTTATTACATAACAGTTGCGACACCAAAGTCTTTGAGGGCTAAACTTGGGAACTCAATAAGGAAGAAAGTAGGCAATACTCACAAAGAAGCACTCGCGAATAGGTCAAAGGTTGAAGCAGAAATACAACGTCAAATTGGAAAGGAACTAAATCAACTATCACTCGTAGAGGAAGTTCAAGAGAATTATAGAAAGAATGATCTTTCTGAATTACCTAAAGATGAGAAAGAGATCCTAAAGGATATATATCAAATTGATTTTGATAAAGAAGGGAAACCAACTAACCCTGAAGAGGTTGCACTTTGGGAGGAATTGGATGGGAAAACGACATACCATCAATGGATCAATAAAAGAAAAATGATTGAAGGTGTGAGTAAATCAACAGTTAATGGATGGTATACAAAATTAAGCAAATTAGCTAAATGGAAAGGGTCAGATTATTTAGCAGAACTAACTAAATCACAAGCAATTAAGTTCAAAGATTATCTTATTCAAAAAGGATATGAACCATCATCAGTGAAAAATATCATTGGAACTTTAAATGCTTTTTGGAATTGGGGAATAGAGAATGAAATTATCGAAATGAATATTTGGACGGGTTTAAAGAAACGTTTACCAGATCCAGAAAAGAAAGCATTACCTCCAAAAGAAATCCTGGATAAAGCAACAATCAAAGCTTCAACAATCACCTCTTTAAGAAAAGAAAAAGATTATGCATTCTTGATTCAGAGATACACAGCATGTAGAAAAGGAGCTGCGAATGGATTAAGGCACTGTGATATTGATTTAAATAAAAAGACTATTACATTTACAGCATGGGAAAAAGTAGTCAATTACGAAAAGAAGAGGGGAGGGAAAAGACGAGAAAA
The DNA here is from genome assembly GCA_003216755.1 of Prochlorococcus sp. AG-402-K22. Classification (GTDB taxonomy): domain Bacteria; phylum Cyanobacteriota; class Cyanobacteriia; order PCC-6307; family Cyanobiaceae; genus Prochlorococcus_A. The sequence continues at coordinate 5,822 of QCIJ01000034.1, forward strand.
ACAAATTAGAAGATTGAAATCTCAAAAAGATGAAAGAACAATTCCAATGTCAAATACTCTATATGAAGCCATAAAAGATATGCCACTTATTAAAGGTTCAGATGATCCTATCTGGCCGAATAGATATAAAAGCAGTGATGACTCATGGGGTCATCATCATTGCAATGAGTTCAAAAATAAATATGGTTTACCATCTCATGACCTAAGAAGATTTGGAATTACAGCATTAATAAATGAAGGTGTTTCTCCCTACAGGATTTGGGATATTGTAAGACATAAAATCCCAGGGATGTCAGAAGTAACAATGATGTACAACCGTCCAACCACAGAGGATCTTATTGAAGCTATGGAAGTAATTGCAAAGTAGATTTATCTGAAAAGGCAAAAAGTACTTTATTTAAAATCTTCTTTTGTTTGATTATCATTTTCCCTTCCCCAATAGTCCTCATTTATAAGATTTCTTTTTTGATAATCTAATGCGTTCATATTCTTGTCGAGTATGGTAAAAGGAGAATTAGTAAATTTCATAGCATAGTACCTCTAAAAAAATAGTTTATTAAATATCTAATAGATATGAGATTTATTTATCTCAAGTAACTAGATCCTCTATAAGTAAGCTTTATTGTTTTCTCTTCTTGGCTCTTGCAATATACGAAAGATTTGCCGTTAAAATACATGTTTACCATGATGCAGCTCCTGGTCTTGCTCAAGTCCCCGTCCTATGGCTTGAGTCGTACTGCGGTCTATCTAATGGTAGATCGGACGATTTGGTAGCATTTACTACACTTTATTTATAGAGTATTTATACTCAGTTGTCAACCCTTAAGATTAAAATTCTCAGTCGCAATAGACTAAACAATGCTGATTAGTTGGATGTTCTCTGCATTCCCTCTTCCAATAGTCTTCAAATAAATGGTTATCTCTATCAAGATTTCTTGTTGTCTCTTCCATTCTGTTTCCAGCATAATTAAATGCTTTTAGGTATCTTGGAAGGATTGTGAATTGATTGAATAGTTTCATTTAGACCTCCTAGATCTATACCTATATTGTCCTCCTATTACCTTGAAATT
>QCIJ01000035.1 GCA_003216755.1 Prochlorococcus sp. AG-402-K22
AATTATTGAAATTGCAGAAATGAAATTTGTAAATATTGAAGAAAAAGAAGAAAAATTAGATGCGCTTGTTTTTTTAAAGAATCAAATATTGAGGAAGGCGGAGAAGTTAGAAATTAAATAACAAAAAATTGTAGATATTGAATCTTTATTTTTTTGTATCAGCTACATTCTTAAAGAAATCGCAATAAGCCATCAATTCTGACTCGGTTTCGATTTTAAGATTTAAATCGTTAATTGCCTTCTTGGTATCAATTCTGTAGCCATACCAATCTAGACAAACTTCTCTCTGCCTTTGGGTTTCTGAAACTGAGATCGAATCTGTCATTGAAGTCTTGGAACAACCCCAAATGAAAATAATTAAAGGGATGTAGAAAATTCCACGTTTCATTTCTTAATCTCAATAAGTTTTTTATGATTCTGCATAAGTCCAAGAAGATTCTTCCATAGTTGAAAGATCGACTCTATGCGTTGCCATCCAATCACCGTTAGCTTCAACAAACTTTTGAACATTACCTTCTGGAGCCTGATGAATAACAATAACTTTTTGAGGATCTTTTTTGCTTACACCTCTAAATAGTGGCTTAATAAGAAATTCAGAATGTCTTTTATCAGCTTCTGCACTATCAAATATTGCTGCCCATTCTTCGAAAGTACTTTCAATTTTGAATGTAAAAATAGAGGTTACTAAGCTAGACATAAAAAAGAAGCGAATAGATTTATATTCTAGATTGATGTAATTAAAACTTTATTAAGTAAGGGTTAAGGAAATTATTTATCCCATAGATGAATTTTCAAATCTTTGTTATGAGTCAATTCATTAAATTTATCAATTTCAAGATTTGTATTGTAAATAATCATGGGCAATTCCATTTCATGTAATGAGCCATGGGCGCGATAACCAGCATCTAAGATTTCATATTCTTCATCTTAATCTCCAAACATAGTATTTTTATCACCTTCGACGACCAAATCTCCCAACTCTTGCGGAAAAAATTGCAGCAAATATTCAAGTAAGAAAAAACAATATAATTCGAAAAAATAGATAATTTTTCTATAATTTTTTTATGGAGAAAATTGAGAAATTTACGTTAATAAATAAGGATAGATCGAGAATAAAAGTCTTTGAACCTTTCGAAGATGTTTCCAAGCCTTCTCCCTCGATTGATGCAATGATGATTTCTTATGGTTGCGTTTATAAGAGATCTAGTAAGCCAGTTATGAAGGGTTCGAGAGTAGAAACTATAGAAGCTGCAAGAAAGGAATATAAGCAACTTCTGGAGGAAGGTTGGAAAAAGACTTCTATATTTAGATCTTATTTTTAGTAGTATTTTTATATGGAATATTTAACTAATCTTTGGAATAATCAACCAACTACAGTTATTGGAATCGGTGTTGCTTTTTTCGTATTACTAGGAATCTATATATCTCTACTCAATACATATCAATAGTCTTTTAGTACTTAATAGCCATAGCCCAATGGGGATAAACACCAATAAGAACAAAGGCAAATGCTCTAATTAACCAAGTATTAGTTTTATTCATTTAATAAAGCGGTACAAAATCACCAAGTAATAAGTACTAATTGTTTCTATTGAACTTATTGTGTTTTTTATTATTGGGTCCGTTTCTTTTCTCAGCCTCATTAACCCTTATCTCTCTTCCCATCCATTCAACATCTTGAAGATCATCAATAGCTTTTTTTTCAGAATTATGATCATTTAAATCTACAAAAGCAATACCTCTTTTTCTTCCTGTTTCTCTATCAAGAGGTAAATAACATTTCTTTACTACTCCATAATTACTAAAAAGTTGTTCAAGGTCTTCAACCTCAGTTCCCCAAGATAAATTCCCAATAAAAATAGTCATTTCTTTAATTTTTTTGTGAAGGTATAAATAGTTGCTTTGGACTAGTGAAGTTATCTCCAATCAAATGCTTCCATTGTTCTTACTCTAACTCTTTATTTGCTATGTAACGAGTAGAAAAACTTAGATATATATTACAAACCCATTGCTCTTTTTAGCTTTGCAGCTTCATCTAAACCTTCCATAACTGTAAAGGTGGAATTTTCAGTTGCTTCATTTCTTAGCTTTGAAAGCTCTTTATATTCTTCAGATTCATAAGCTTCAACAGCTGCCCTCATTGATGGGAATTCACAAATAACGGCTAAATTGGCATCCTCAGTCCTTTCTTTTCCTTGAGGCTCTGTATCTTTTGCAAAGAGTTGGCCTCCAACCTCTTTCAGCCAAGGACCAACTTTATTTACATATTCATCAAATAAGTCCTGATTAATTATTTTTGCCGTTGATATCCAGTAACCTTTAGCCCCTTTTTTGTCCATTTATTTAAATTAGTATTTCAATTAGATTACATCATCTCGTATTGATCAAATTTAGTTTTTAACTTTGCTGCTTTATGGATTAATCCAACTGCCTCTTTTCTTCCAGTAGCTTGTTGAGCCTTGCGCATTAAGTCAGTATATTTTTTGTTTAGTTTTTTCATTAGTTTATTATTTTAGTTTTATATACACAGGCTTAATAAGTGATTGGCATTCTTTGCATTTGGTCTATGGGATAGATCAAAACAATTTATTTATCAGAAAGTATTTGACTCTTGCAGGTGGGATTCTTTTTCAAAATTCTTTAGCTAGCCAATATTGATTAGTCTTATCTCTACCTGAGTTTTATTAATAATAACACATGAACAAAAATATATCTTTGAAAGATGCTTAACTCTCTAGATACCTGCAAATAAATTCAAAGTTTTCATAGTCCATAGTTATTGTCTTAAACCTATCTGTTTCTATTTTTCTATTCCCAAAATTCTGCAATTCAACTTTAATAGATGGATGCTTTATTGAGTAAGTTGGAATAAAGCCAATACGCTTTGCACGTTTATGCAAATCCTTTTTAAGTCGAGGATCGCAGCCACAGAACAAGATAGTTGGCCTAGAAGAATTACCTATGGAAGAATCAGTAATTCTTTGTTCTAAATCGGATGCTATATTTTCGAGAACTTTCATTCAAATTTTTTTACTTCGAGGGGCACAATTAATAACTAATATTATTTCTTGAGTTAGTTATGTAAATTATTAGATTTTGAACGTAATTAGCAGGCAAGTTTAATGGTTTCAAAAGTAACAATGCCATTCCATGAGTTACGTTAAATCCTTTTTCTTTCATAAATAAAAGAAGGGGCTCATATGTATATTGTAAATAGATTGTCAATTATTAAATTGGTCAAAAGGTGTTGAATCAAAAACTAAGTATTTTCTTTAAATTATAAAAATCTAGTATTAAGAAATAATTTATAGCAAATGGAAATAATTTTAAAAAGAGAAACTTCATTAGGTTTAGAATCCTATGAAGATTTAGGTTTTAATTCCGAGGAGGAAATTGAATTGGAAATTTCAAAACTAATTAAAATTAGACCTGAATTTGAAACTAATTGGGAGTAATTTATAGCGGTTCAGGAAGAAAATGTTTCATATAATATTCTATATCCTTTAATTATTAGTTTTGATTTAATTATTCCAAGTCACTTACTCAATACTAATTAAAAAAGTCAGCCTGTAATCCCTACTGGCTGACTTTCATGACTATATAAGTTTTGAAAAACTATACAAATGTATTTGTTGTTGTGATGCTTAAGACAACTGCAGCAATGAATATGTAAGGAACCACCTTAAGGGGTACATATCCTTGTCTTTTAGATATAAAATCCATTTATACAAACCCTGGAATAATTTGGCCTGTTGTTAGATATGCACCAATTAGGGCAATAAAGCCGATCATCGCAAATCTACCATTGAGCTTCTCAGCTACAATTTTTTCCTTCTCAACTGTTTTTGTTTCGTTCATTTGTTTGGTTGGTTGTTTAGCTAAGACGCTTCCAAATGCAATCTTGAAATAAATCTAACGATAGAAAATTATAAGTGTGAGTATAATTACTTACTCTCATGTCTTCTATAAGCTGGACTTATTAAAGCTATCTTCCCGTCTTTGCGTATTCGAGATTAAAAAAATATTTTTCACCATCATCATTACTGTCATCGTCATCATCATTGAAGGAGGCAATCAAGACATAAACGCCTCCCAGCCCAAGGATCATTGATAAGTAGAGAATAGGATCTGTCATTATTTTATTTTGATCAATCAAAAAGAAATCCGGGGAAGCTTTTTCATATCTCTATGATCTTTTAATTATTAGGTTCAACTTTAAAATAAATTACTATCTGTTACGTATATGTATCAGTATTGCTTAAAGAATACCGAAATACGCATAATTGGGCCTATTTTCTTTACATTATTTAATAACAATGTTACGTTTGTTAACAATTAAATAATTTAACCAATGACTAATTCTTCATACATAACTACAGAATCAGGCGGGAGACAGAATATTTTCCCAACTGAGCCCCGTCCTTATATTGATCAATCTGTTACTTACGATGGATATCCTCAAAACGCAGAAAAAGTTAATGGTCGTTGGGCAATGATCGGTTTAGTTGCACTTTTTGGAGCTTATGTAACTACAGGTCAAATAATTCCAGGTATTTTTTAATGTCTCCTATTTCAGGCTTTTTAGCTGTAATCGTATCCTTAACAGCTATCCTCGTTGCTAATCTAACCAAGCAATTTCAAAACGAAAATTTAAACTATCTAACTTCAAATCCAATGGCAAATTCAAACACTAAGGTAAAATCCATCGAAAAAGAAAAAGTTGTTGCAGAAACTCTTAATGGCAGATTCGCAATGCTTGGATTAATTGCTGCTGTCGGAGCTTACTTAACAACAGGTCAAATAATTCCAGGTTTCGTTTAAATGCTTTTAATCTCTGTACCATTTTATGATTTTCCATCTTCGCCCATACTAATAATTGGTGCGATAGGTATTGTTGTAGCACTGGCTGTATTTTTTCTTGCCTACAAAAAGTACTTTAACTCTCCATTTAACAAAGAGCTTCAATTAAAGAAAAAAGCTCTATTGAAGGAGAAATTAGAACTAAACAAAAAACTTGAGAAAATAGAGCAAGATTTAAAAAATTTATAGTCAAATCCATGAACATCGACATTTTCTTAATCTCTTTTTTTACCTATCTCTTAGTACCAGTAGTAATGATCGCTAAGGGCAAAAAAGCAACTAACTAAAAAAGATTTAGACTCCCAAAAATAAGAATTTAAACTCTATCCAATACTTATAAAGTCATTATAGAGTTTTCTTATAAGTTTAAGGAGGGTAATCTTATGACCAACCTCGCTATCGAGCTACTAGTCTTGACTGTAGTTTTAGTAAATTTTGGAGCAATCCTTACAGCTAATATCTACTCAAAATCAGTAAAGGAATTTAAACGCAATAGATTATTTTGCAGGAAATCTTTCAGTGATCCATATTGCGATATTTGATAAGAATTTGGTTCATAATGCACAAGGTCTTAAGCGGGCGACAAACAGGCGAGGGTTTGTATCCCTAAGGCTATTTTGTATATGTTTAGCAAATTCCTGAGAATAATAATTTCTAAGGTATACCAACCAATTTTTCATAGCCTCACTTGTCTATTCAACCCACTATCTCAAATTGGAGGGCAGGTGCTTTGGAGCACTCGTGACTTGTTTAAATATTCTTGAGGCTTTAATAAGCTTAATTAAATAGTAGTTATAAAAGCCAATTTGAGACAGAGTATGCAATATGCTCTTGCATGATATTTTTAAGGAGTGTTTCTTAGAGGTTCTATAAAGAAGTCTTTAAACAATCAATTAATTTACAGGACTGAAGTTGATTTAGAGAATGAGATAAATAATATTTAACTGCTGATAATTTATAAGAACAACTTTTGTTTGTTGGCATTAATATAGTATATATACAAAAATAATATCTATACACAAAATATGAAATA
>QCIJ01000036.1 GCA_003216755.1 Prochlorococcus sp. AG-402-K22
TGGCAGGTATAGGTAATATTTATGCTGATGAAAGTTTATACTCTGCTGGCATCTCACCTTTTAGGGAAGCTCGAACAATAAAGAAGAATGAATTAATCAAGCTCAAAAAATCAATTGTAACTGTATTAAAAAAAAGTATTGGTTCTGGGGGGACGACATTTAGCGATTTTAGGGACTTAGATGGAGAGAATGGGAATTTTGGTTTAGAGACAAATGTTTATAGGAGAACTGGAAAAGAATGTCGTAAATGTGGAAATTTAATTGAAAGACAAAAAATTACTGGAAGAAGTACCCATTGGTGTCCTAAATGCCAAAAATAAAAAAAGGGCTTACTAAAGAAGAGTAAACCCTTTTAAATATTTTTACCTGGCATTGAGCTATTTTCTCAAGGGGCTACCCCCTAAATATTTTCGCCGCTGATGCATTTCACAACCGAGTTCGAGATGGATCGGAGTGGTTCCACATCGCCATGAACACCAGGATAGGATGAACCTTGAGAACTGCATAGAAAATTATATAAATTAAAAACAATAAATTAAGTTTATTTGGTCAAGCCCTCGGTCTATTAGTACTCCTCCGCTGCACTTGTTACCAAGCTTCCACGTAGAGCCTATCAACGGGTGTTCTTCCCGTGACCTTACTGGCTTAAGCCATGGCAATACTCATCTTGAGGTGGGCTTCCCACTTAGATGCTTTCAGCGGTTATCCACTCCGCACATGGCTACCCAGCGTTTACCGTTGGCACGATAACTGGCACACCAGAGGTGCGTTCCTCCCGGTCCTCTCGTACTAGGGAGAAATCCTCTCAATATTCCTGCGCATACACCGGATATGGACCGAACTGTCTCACGACGTTCTGAACCCAGCTCGCGTACCGCTTTAATGGGCGAACAGCCCAACCCTTGGGACCGACTTCAGCCCCAGGTTGCGATGAGCCGACATCGAGGTGCCAAACCTCCCCGTCGATGTGAACTCTTGGGGGAGATCAGCCTGTTATCCCTAGAGTAACTTTTATCCGTTGAGCGACGGCCCTTCCACGCAGAACCGTCGGATCACTAAAACCGACTTTCGTCCCTGTTCGACTTGTAGGTCTCACAGTCAAGCTCCCTTCTGCTTTTGCACTCAACGACTGATTTCCAACCAGCCTGAGGGAACCTTTGTGCGCCTCCGTTACCTTTTAGGAGGCGACCGCCCCAGTCAAACTGCCCATCAGATACTGTCCGCTTCCCGGATAACGGGCAAGCGTTAGAACCCTAGCTCTAAAAGAGTGGTATCTCACCGATGACTCAATAATACCCACAAGCACTATTTCAACGTCTCCCACCTATTCTGCGCATTCAGAGCCCGAGCACAATATCAAACTACAGTAAAGCTTCATAGGGTCTTTCTGTCCGGGTGTATGTAGTCCGCATCTTCACAGACAATTCTATTTCGCCGAGCCTCTCTCCGAGACAGCGCGCAAATCGTTACACCTTTCGTGCGGGTCGGAACTTACCCGACAAGGAATTTCGCTACCTTAGGACCGTTATAGTTACGGCCGCCGTTCACCGGGGCTTCAGTCGCCAGCTTCACTAAAAGCTAACCAGCTTCCTTAACCTTCCGGCACTGGGCAGGTGTCAGCCCCCATACATCGTCTTGCGACTTAGCGGAGACCTGTGTTTTTGGTAAACAGTCGCTTGCGCCTCTTCACTGCGACCAGCTCTCGCTGGCACCCCTTCTCCCGAAGTTACGGGGCCATTTTGCCGAGTTCCTTAGAGAGAGTTATCTCGCGCCCCTCGGTATTCTCTACCACCCCACCTGTGTCGGTTTCGGGTACTGGCATATGTGTCTTAACGGGTGTAGGGCTTTTCTTGGAAGCATGACATCACCAACTTCGCTGCCGTAGCAGCTCGTACTCACGTCTTAGCTCAAGATGTTTTCTCCATCTCTCGAAGCCTTGAACGCTTGAACCAGTAACCAACATCTGGCCTGGCTAGCCTTCTCCGTCCCCCTTCCCAAAACACATCTGGTACAGGAATATTGACCTGTTATCCATCGACTACGCCTTTCGGCCTCGCCTTAGGTCCAGACTAACCCTCCGCGGACGAGCCTGCCGGAGGAACCCTTAGGGTTTCGGGGCATGGGATTCTCACCCATGTTTTCGCTACTCAAGCCGACATTCTCACTTCTATGCTGTCCACGTCCGCTTACGCTAACGCTTCACCCTACATAGAACGCTCCCCTACCATAAATAAATTTATCCGCAGCTTCGGTATAACGCTTAGCCCCGTTCATTTTCGGCGCAGGATCGCTCGACCAGTGAGCTATTACGCACTCCTTTGAGGATGGCTGCTTCTAGGCAAACCTCCTGGTTGTCTGGGCAATCCCACCTCCTTTATCACTTAGCGTTAATTTTGGGACCTTAGCTGGCGGTCTGGGCTGTTTCCCTCTTGACTATGGAGCTTATCCCCCACAGTCTGACTGCCTAGTTACACACAGGGTATTCAGAGTTCATATCGATTTGGTACCGCTTTCGCAGCCCGCACCGAAATGGTTGCTTTACCCCCCTGCTGGAGCACTAGACGCTACGCCTAAACGTATTTCGGGGAGAACCAGCTAGCTCCTGGTTCGATTGGCATTTCACCCCTAACCACAGCTCATCCGCTGAATTTTCAACTTCAGTCGGTTCGGACCTCCACTTGGTATCACCCAAGCTTCATCCTGGCCATGGTTAGATCACCAGGGTTCGGGTCTATAAACACTGACAAACGCCCTATTAAGACTCGCTTTCGCTGTGGCTCCACCATTTCCGGTTTAACCCGCCAGTGCCTATAAGTCGCCGGCTCATTCTTCAACAGGCACACGGTCACCCGATTAGTCGGGCTCCCATTGCTTGTAAGCTCACGGTTTCATGTTCTATTTCACTCCCCTCCCGGGGTTCTTTTCACCTTTCCCTCGCGGTACTGTTTCACTATCGGTCACACAGTAGTACTTAGCCTTACGAGGTGGTCCTCGCAGATTCACACGGAATTCCACGTGCTCCGTGCTACTCGGGATACAGCTAGGTCAACTTATCTTTCGATTACGGGGCTTTCACCCTCTGTGGCACGCCATTCAAACGTTTCTTCTAGATTTGTTGATCCATATTGCTGTCCCACAACCCCGATAGTCAAGACTATCGGTTTGGGCTATTCCCCGTTCGCTCGCCGCTACTGAGGGAGTCGTTATTTACTTTCTCTTCCTCCAGCTACTAAGATGTTTCAGTTCGCTGGGTTAGCTCGCACCAACCTATATATTCAGTTGGCCGTACATGGGGTTGCCCCATTCGGAAATTCCCGGATCAAAGTGTGCTTCCAACTCCCCGAGACTTATCGCAGGTAACCACGTCCTTCATCGCCTCTGTGTGCCTAGGTATCCTCCGTGAGCCCTTTGTAGCTTGACCAATAACTTCATAATTGAAGCATCAGCTTAATAGAATTGTTATTAATGCATTCGCACAAATAATAAATCTGCATCATAAAGATGCTTATTGTCTTTAAAAATAATCTATGCAGTTGTCAAGGTTCTCTGAAAACAATGAAATTAATTCAATGAGTCCAGCATCTTAATGAATTCATTAGGAAGCTAGATTCGTTCAGAATTTGATCACAACTCAAAACATTTCCCTAAGTAATTATGGAAGAGGTGGTAATCAGTGGAGGTAAGCGGACTCGAACCGCTGACATCCTGCTTGCAAAGCAGGCGCTCTACCAACTGAGCTATACCCCCAACATAGAGATATGGGCCATCCTGGACTTGAACCAGGGACCTCACCCTTATCAGGGGTGCGCTCTAACCACCTGAGCTAATGGCCCAGGAAAAGTAATGGGTGTGACCTAGAAAAAACTTAGGAAATAAAATCCTTAATAAATTAAGAATGTGAGATACCGATCGACCTAAGGTGACAAAATAATAATATTAAACATTTTGTTGTCTCCCTGTTAGGAGGTGATCCAGCCGCACCTTCCGGTACGGCTACCTTGTTACGACTTCACCCCAGTCATTAGCCCCACCTTCGGCGTCCTCCTCCACAAGGGTTGGAGTAACGACTTCGGGCATGGCCAACTTCCATGGTGTGACGGGCGGTGTGTACAAGGCCCGGGAACGTATTCACCGCAGTATGCTGACCTGCGATTACTAGCGATTCCTACTTCACGTAGGCGAGTTGCAGCCTACGATCTGAACTGAGCCACGGTTTATGGGATTTGCTAGCTCTCGCGAGTTTGCTGCCCTTTGTCCGTAGCATTGTAGTACGTGTGTAGCCCAGGGTGTAAGGGGCATGATGACTTGACGTCATCCACACCTTCCTCCGGTTTATCACCGGCGGTCTTTCTAGAGTGCCCAACTAAATGCTGGCAACTAAAAACGTGGGTTGCGCTCGTTGCGGGACTTAACCCAACATCTCACGACACGAGCTGACGACAGCCATGCACCACCTGTCACTGCATTCCCGAAGGCACCCTCAAATTTCTAAGAGGTTCGCAGGATGTCAAACCCTGGTAAGGTTCTTCGCGTTGCATCGAATTAAACCACATACTCCACCGCTTGTGCGGGCCCCCGTCAATTCCTTTGAGTTTCACACTTGCGTGCGTACTCCCCAGGCGGAACACTTAACGCGTTAGCTACGACACCGAAGGGGTCGATTCCCCCGACACCTAGTGTTCATCGTTTACGGCCAGGACTACAGGGGTATCTAATCCCTTTCGCTCCCCTGGCTTTCGTCCATGAGCGTCAGTAATGGCCCAGCAGAGCGCCTTCGCCACTGGTGTTCTTCCCGATATCTACGCATTTCACCGCTACACCGGGAATTCCCTCTGCCCCTACCATACTCAAGCCTTTCAGTTTCCACTGCCATGATGGAGTTAAGCTCCACTCTTTAACAGCAGACTTGAAAAGCCGCCTGCGGACGCTTTACGCCCAATAATTCCGGATAACGCTTGCCACTCCCGTATTACCGCGGCTGCTGGCACGGAATTAGCCGTGGCTTATTCCTCAAGTACCGTCATATCTTCTTCCTTGAGAAAAGAGGTTTACAGCCCAGAGGCCTTCGTCCCTCACGCGGCGTTGCTCCGTCAGGCTTTCGCCCATTGCGGAAAATTCCCCACTGCTGCCTCCCGTAGGAGTCTGGGCCGTGTCTCAGTCCCAGTGTGGCTGATCATCCTCTCAGACCAGCTACTGATCGAAGCCTTGGTGAGCCATTACCTCACCAACAAGCTAATCAGACGCGAGCTCATCCTCAGGCGAAATTCGTTTCACCAATAGGCATATGGGGTATTAGCGGTCGTTTCCAACCGTTATCCCCCTCCTGAGGGCAGATTCTCACGCGTTACTCACCCGTCCGCCACTAACCCGAAGGTTCGTTCGACTTGCATGTGTTAAGCACGCCGCCAGCGTTCATCCTGAGCCAGGATCAAACTCTCCGTTGTGTTCAAATCCTTTTGTAGATATATCTACTCAATATGAATTGCATTCTCCAAATAAAAATAAGATTGACTTAAGTTATTCAGGTTCAGCCTCCTTAGATGACTAAGGATTACTTTGAGTGCACATTAAAAATATTTTTAAGTGACTTTCCAAGATCTCAG
>QCIJ01000037.1 GCA_003216755.1 Prochlorococcus sp. AG-402-K22
ATAAATTTATTAGGTCTGCCACAATATAAACATGTTGGGGAGGTTTTTAAAATTAAATTTTTACATTGGGGGCACTTTTTGTTTTCCATAATTCAATCTTACTGAATAAAATTGAAATCAGAAACAATAAATAAAATAAGTAATTTAAATTTTATTTACTATATTTTGAATAATTAAATATCATTGCAAAAAAAAATTTGTTTCTAACTATTTAAAAAAATTCAATATAATTAAAAATTATTATTTGGTTTGAAATGTTTGCTATTGCACTTGGAATGTCACCTGTCGAAAAAATCACTGTTGCAATATCTGCTTCAATTTTTTTAATAGCCTTTACATGGGTATCGATTAAGGGAGATTTACGAAAACTTGCTAATGAACTAATTGAAGATAATGAAAATAATCAGGATAATTAAAAAAATCTTTTAACTACTTTGCATGCAAGCTAGGATAATCAATAATATGCCTAATTTCTTTTAGAGAAGAACCATATATTTTTTCACCATTAAAGTGAACACCAATCCATTTTTTCTTTTGATTAAAAAAATTACTTTTGGTAGTATCCCTCTCGAGATAATCTTTATTATCCCAATTTAAAGTTATATCCCAACCTTTATAATTTTCTATCATTGTGAAACAAAGAGCATACTCAAATAATACTCAGAGAGACGTATAACAAAAACAAAGGAAATAAGTATTTTTTTCGTTATTTTTATTTAATATTTATGTACTACTGACTTTTATTTTGAGAGCAGCTTCATCTGCATTTTTTCTAGCCAAATTAATGTCAGAATTTGATGAGAGAACAACACCCATTCTTCTGCCTTTTCTGGAAACTGGTTTGCCAAATATGAGCACTTTAGTCTTTTCAAATTCTAATGCTTCATTAAGACCTTCATAAATAGGATTTAGATACTCTTGGTTAGAGAGTATAACTCTGGTTGCAGAGGGTTCTATTAGATCTATATGCGGTATTGGTAAATTTAAAAAAGCCCTTAAATGTAATTCAAATTCATTAATATTTTGACTAACTAATGTAACCATACCAGTGTCGTGTGGTCTTGGAGATAATTCTGAAAATATAACTTCACTTCCTTTTATAAAAAACTCTACTCCGTATAATCCAGCTCCATTAAGGTTATTTAATATTCTACTTGTCATTCTCTTAGCTTCAATAATTAAGGACTCCTTGATCTCTAAAGGTTGCCAACTACATTGATAGTCTCCATTAGATTGAAGATGTCCAATTGGTAAACAAAAAATATTATCACCATTTTCTTTTCTTACAGTTAGAAGAGTAAACTCAACATCAAAATTAATAAATTCTTCAATAATTACACCTTTAACGTTTCCTCTTGAATTTGCTTGTGCCTGTCTCCAAGCATTTTGTAAATCATTTTTTGTTTTAAGCAAACTCTGCCCTTTTCCTGAAGAGCTCATTAAAGGCTTAAGTAAAAGTGGGAATCCAATTTCATCTGCTTTTTTTTCTAAATCATCAAATTCAAAAATATAATCAAACTTTGCAGTTTTAATTTTTAAATCTCTAGAAGCTAAGTCTCTAATTTTATCTCTATTCATTGTAATTTCTACAGTTCTGGCGTTTGGAACAATATTAAATCCTTCATCCTCAAGTTCTTTTAGGGCTTCAATTGAAAGTGCCTCTATTTCTGGGACAACATAGTCAGGCTTAAATTCTTTTATAACATTTTTTAAAATATTTTTATCTCCCATATCAATTACTCTTGAATAATCAGCAACTTGCATTGCAGGTGCATTTTCATATCGATCAATTGCAATAACTTCTAATCCTAATCTTTTGGATTCTATTACTAATTCTTTTCCAAGCTCGCCACTACCAAGCAATATGATTCTCTTTTTAGAAAAAAATGATTCTTTCATATATATAAAAACTTATTCGTCATCACCAGAAGGTTGTGAAGATATATCATCTGTAATTTTTTTATTTTTAGAATAACTAGATAAAAAATTTCTTCCAAACCAATTTTGACTTCGCATGCTATTAGTAATTGATCTTGAAATTGCTCCTAAAAAAAAGATTCCAATAATTGCCCAAATAATTCTTTCTAAAGCAATTGCAGGTGAAAAACCTTGACCGGAATAAATAATTTCAGTAAGTGGGTCTAAAGGGTCCAAATTTAAATTGATTAATAATATTAATTATAGAGGGTTAAATAAATGAAAAATTAAAATTTATAAAAGAAATAACCAAAACCACCATATAAATTAAACACAATAATGTCTATACAATGCTATGTTCAAAGGGTGAGTTTTTTAGACATGCAAGTTGACGTACAAAATACAACTGTTCTTTCCGCAGACGGATCATCCATAAAACTAGGTGAATATTCAGGGGAAGTAATTTTAGTTGTTAATGTAGCTAGTTATTGCGGAAATACTGCTCAGTATGAGGATCTTCAAAAGCTACATGATTTATATTCAAGTAAAGGCCTAAGAATACTTGCATTTCCTTGTAATGATTTCGGAAAACAAGAACCAGACTCTCTTTCAGAAATAAAAGATTTTTGCAGAACAAAATATGGAGTCGAGTTTGAAATCTATGAAAAAGTTCATGCCAAAGGCAACACCACAGAACCATACACAACCCTTAACAAAGTTGAACCGGAAGGAGATGTTGAATGGAATTTCGAAAAGTTTCTTATAGGAAAAGATAGTAAAGTAATTGCAAGATTCAAACCAGGTGTTAAACCGTTTGACGAAAACTTAATAGCAGCTATCGAAGTAGCTTTAGATTCATAACAACCTTCTTATAATTCAAATTAAAATATTTAAAATAAAGATCTTTTATATTGAATTAAAAAATAACCAAATTATTCTGTAAATATTAATTTTTAAAATTCAAGCCTTTCTAATATTTTTTAATTTAGTTTAAAATCTTATTTATTATCAGAATCAACTTCTAGGTCTATTATTTTATCTTAAATAGTTCTTTTTTTAGGTTTAATTGATTTTACTTCTGACTCAATTATTTCTTCTTTAACTTCACTTTCTTCTGGTTCCTCTGACTTTAATTCTGACTCAATTATTTCTTCTTTAACTTCACTTTCTTCTGGTTCCTCTGACTTTAATTCTGACTCAATTATTTCTTCTTTAACTTCACTTTCTTCTGGTTCCTCTGACTTTAATTCTGACTCAATTATTTCTTCTTTAACTTCACTTTCTTCTGGTTCCTCTGACTTTAATTCTGACTCAATTATTTCTTCTTTAACTTCACTTTCTTCTGGTTCCTCTGACTTTAATTCTGACTCAATTATTTCTTCTTTAACTTCACTTTCTTCTGGTTCCTCTACCTTTTCTTTTGAATTTGCTAAGCTTTGATCTTCATCTTTACTTAAAAGGAATTTTAATAGTTTTTTGAATAATAAGAAACCTTTTTCAATTCTTTTTAGACCTAAAAGTGAAAGCAAAATTACTAAAATTATGAATATTTCAGGTGAATTTAAACCTAATAGTTTCATAAAATTTCATATTCTATTTATATTTTAGTACATGCTAAAAATTTAATCTAATTATTCTCAAAAGTTGGTAAATAAAGTTCCCTATTTGATGCAATTAAACCTTCTTCTTTAAAAAAAATCTCTAGGTCTTTTAGATCATTTATATCTACAAATTCACCGCAATTATCTAATATATTATTGTGGGTGAAATTCCATAAATTGTCCAAATATTCGTCATCGTCTGGAAATGCTACAAATTTTAAATATGTATTATTCAAAGCATATTCACTAGCAAAATCAGAATCTAAGCCTTCCCTTTTAGCATCACAAAAAACTTTAGCAAATCTTTTGCCCACTGAAGTTTGTGCACTCGATAGATCTAAATTACCTTGTATAGCTTTTACATTTATTGGTGCAATAAATATAATTATTGGAAGAAAAATAGATGCTAATATAAACAAGAAAAAATTTCCTTTTTAGATTTCAACTCAATATAAACTAGCAAAAAAAGTAATCAATTAGGCCTATTTAAGTAAAAGCAGTTATTGTAAAATTAAAGAAATAAATAGAAAACATTAAATCAGCTCCATATCTGAAATTATAATAAAGAAAGATTAAATAAATTTAAAATTATATGTCTTCAAATATAAAACTAAAAGGAAGAGGAGTTAACAGGATAATTACAAGTAAGGTGATGTTATCGCCATTAGCAGGAGTTACAGATAACATTTTTAGACGACTTGTACGTAAATGGGCTCCAAACTCTTTACTTTTTACAGAAATGATAAATGCCACAAGTCTTAAAAAAGGATTTGGAACACAAAAAATAAATCAAATAGATTTAGAAGAAGGTCCCGTTGGAGTACAAATATTTGATAATAGACCATATGCAGTTTCTGAAGCCGCTAAACAAGCTGAGGACTCTGGAGCCTTCTTAATTGATATAAATATGGGATGTCCAGTAAAAAAAATTTCAAAGAAAGGCGGAGGCAGTGCCTTAATTAAAGACCGAAAACTTGCTATAGAATTAGTCAAAAATGTTGTAAAAGCTGTTAAAGTTCCAGTTACAGTAAAAACTCGAATCGGATGGGATAGTAAAGAAGAAAATATAGAGGATTTTTTATTTAAGCTTCAAGATGCTGGAGCAACAATGATCACACTTCATGGAAGAACTAGAAAACAAGGTTTTTCAGGCAAGTCAGATTGGGAAATGATAGGGAGACTTAAAAAGTTATTGGAAATTCCAGTAATTGCTAATGGAGACATCAAGAATGCAGATGACGCTCTTAATTGTTTAAAAAAAACAAATGCTGATGGGGTAATGATTGGAAGAGGAATTTTAGGATCTCCATGGAAAATAGGAGAAATAGATTGTGCCTTTAGAGGAAATAAAAATTTTAAAGAACCAAACACAGAAGAAAAACTATATTTAATTATTGAGCATCTTGATGAATTAATAAAAGAAAAAGGAGATCACGGTTTGCTAATTGCCAGGAAACATATCTCATGGACATGCAAAGATTTTAAAGGAGCATCAAGTTTTAGAAATAACTTGGTTAGAGCTGTTGATAAAAATGAAGTTAAAAATTTAATAAATAAAATGATTAAAACTTTGAATAATGAAAAAAATACATTAGCTTAAATCAAATTTATTCTTTAAATGAAAATTATTAGTAAAGAAACAAGTAAAAGAGTTTGTGATCATATGAACAATGATCACATTGATTCAATTCACAAATATCTTATTCATTATGGGAAGATATCAAGATTCGAGAATGCTTATATGGAAGAAATAAATAACAGTTATATAAAAATTAATTACGATGGCCAGTCAGCAATTATCAATTTTAAAAATGAAATATCTGAAGAAGAAATTCATTCAACTTTAGTATCTATGATTAAAGAGATTAAATAATAAAATAATTTATATAAAAAATTTAATTTTAATTTTCATAGTAATCAGTTATCTTTTTACATTCTTCAAAAGAAAGCATACTTAATCTAGATGTGGCTTTTATTTTTAGAATTGCACAAACAGCTAATAAATCGGAGCTATCAACATTAAGTGCTTCAGAAAGCTCTACGACCCTAAGACCTTTCATTAGTATG
>QCIJ01000038.1 GCA_003216755.1 Prochlorococcus sp. AG-402-K22
TTTCCTTTAAATACCCAAGTAATGTAAGTTTATTTGCTAATTCTTGAAGCTCAATTTGAACGCCTTTTTGCAAATAAATTGTATTTTCAATTAATAAGTTTTTATTTATTAGATGAGGTTGTAATGATCTCTCAGTTGTTATAACAATATTTATTTCATTACTCTCTTTTTTTATTAATTTAGATAAAACAGTAAGCTGAGTAAATTCAATTTCTTTGGTTTTATTAATTGATGAGTATGGTAGATGTTGTGTTGGTGGATAATATAAAACTTCTTTATTATTTATACTTTCAAAATAACCAATCCATTTGTAAGCTACTTCTACATTAGGACAAATTAATAATATATTTTTATCTTCTTTTTTTGCGATGCTATCTAAGATTATTGATTTTGCATATTTACTTGAACCAACAATATTTAATTCCTTATTTTTTGAAATTCTTTTTATTAATTCAGAAGTAATTTGTGAGTTTGAAATATAATTAACTAAAGTATTTAAACTCATTAATAGTTATCGATCTTGATTGCTCATGTCCGACACATTATATTAGATTTTATACGGTTTGTGAATAATATTTTATGGATTCAGCCGCAATAAATTCTTTTATACCCACACTAGATCAGGTAGATAGTTGGTA
The DNA here is from genome assembly GCA_003216755.1 of Prochlorococcus sp. AG-402-K22. GTDB lineage: Bacteria > Cyanobacteriota > Cyanobacteriia > PCC-6307 > Cyanobiaceae > Prochlorococcus_A. The sequence continues at coordinate 639 of QCIJ01000038.1, forward strand.
CGAAATCTTTACACTTTTACCAATACTAATTGCACTTGAATTATTATTATCAGCTGATAATGCTGTGGCACTAGCTTCTCTTACTAAATCCCTCGACAGTTCGGAATTAAGGTCAAGAGCCTTAAATATTGGGATAACGATATCTTTATTATTTAGAATAATTCTCATAATATTATCTAATGTTCTTCTAAAGTTTATTTTTATAAGAGTTTTTGCTGGTTTTTATTTAATTTATTTATTCTTCTCTAATGTTTTTTTTAATTCTGAAATAGAAAACGCTGAAAATGGCGTAGAGAATAATAAAAAAAATTTTAGGTTCTTAAAGGTTGTAGCTCTTCTTTCAATTACTGATTTCGCATTTTCCATAGACAGTATCACTACAGCAGTAGCAATCAGCGATCAATACATATTAATAATATTTGGAGCAGTAATTGGTGTATTGGCCTTAAGATTTACGTCCGGAATTTTTCTAAAACTACTTGATATATTTTCTAAATTAGAAACAGCCGGTTACATAGCAATTTTAATTGTTGGTATTAAACTTCTTCTAAATACCTTAATTAATGAATCTATCCTTCCAGACTATTATTTTTATATTTTGATTCTTTTTGCTTTCATTTGGGGATTCTCTAAAAAAGAATCTAAAAATTAATCTTAGAAGTGAAGTATTCACCTACGGATGGGTTTAATTGTTGTATTAATTGCTTTTTGCTAGTTATGTTTTTTCCTTCAAGTTTTGCTTCTAGCAAAATAATCGGATCAGTTTTAGTTGAAATTATTATTCCTTCATTGTCTATTACAGCAATAACAATACCTGGTTCAGAATGGTTGCTTATTAAATTGGAATTTTCATTATTAATTGCTTCACTATTCAAAACTTTAATGTTAATTATTTTAAGGTTCTTACCTCTAAAAATTGTATATGCTCGTGGGTATAAGGCTTTTATTTTTTGAGAAATTTCAATTGCCTCATCACCCCAATCGACTTTATAGTCTGATTTTTCAATCATTCTTGCGTACGTTAGTTCTCTTCCAAGGGTATTTTGTTTTGTTAATTGAGAATTAGTATTATTATCATTATTTTTTTCTATCAAAGATGAAGCATTTAAAAACAATTTTGCTGATAAAATGCTAAGTTTTTTCGTCAGTGTATTTAAATTATCATTATCATAAATTTTAATTCTTTCTTCCAACAATAAGTCGCCAGTATCTAGTCCCTCATTCATTTTCATAATTCCTACTCCAGTAAATTCATCTCCATTCATTAAGGACCATTGGATTGGAGCTGCACCGCGCCATCTTGGAAGTAATGAGGCATGTGCGTTCCAAGAACCAAATTTTGGAATTTCTAATATTTCTTTGGGTAAAATTTTCCCATAAGCTATAACAATAAATAAATCACAAGAAAGTGATTTAAGTTCATTTATAAAAGATATATTGTCCCTAATATTTTCTGGAGTATAAATTTTTATGGATTCTTGCTCAGCAAAACTCTTTACAGGTGAAGATATTAATTTATTCCCCCTAGATCTTTTCTTGTCTGGTTGGCTAACTACTGCAATTACTTCATGCTTAGATTTAATAAAAATATCAAGGCTAGCAAGTGAATATTCAGGTGTCCCCCAGAATATAATTCTCACGCGTCACCAGTTATTGATAATTGATCTACCCATATATGTGGAGACACTCCACTAATTGTTACCTCCTGGTTTGATTCAATATTTACAATATTTTTCAAAAGATATTTGATATCACCGGCTACAGTTGCAGATTCTATTGAAATTTTTGTACCGTTCTTATAAAGCCATCCATCAAATGGAAGAGAGAAAGAACCTTGACTTGCTCTCACACCTGCATGGATTGCATTTAATTCTTCAATATAAACAAATTCTTCATCATAATTAAGATGATTTAGTGATGTTTTAAGATCATAGTCTCCATTTGATTTCTCAACTACTATCCAATCAGGAGATACTGAGACTTTTGATCCAAGTCCAGCATGGCCAGTTGGGATTGTTTTGAAAATTCTTGCAGTTGATTCAGAGTGTATGAAATTTTCAATTTTCCCCTTATTTATTAAACATAGTCTTTTGGTAGGAGTTCCTTCTCCATCAAATGGTGATGAAGAAATATTCTTTTCGTGAAGACCATCATCATAAATATTAAGTGCTTCTGTAGATAATTTCTCTCCAATGGAGTTTTTATTAGATAGGCTCACACCATCTAGAATACTTCTAGCATTAAACATAGAGCTAAAGGCATTAATGATGGTCAGAAATGCTTCTGGGGAAAAACATATTAAATATTTTTCCGTTTTAATTGGTGAATAATTAAGATGAGATATTGTTTTATTTGATGCCTCTTTAATACAAGATTCTATATCAATATCATCAACTCCATATCCAAGTTTTACAGATCCTGAGCTTCGAGGTTTCTTATTTTTCTCTTCCGCTCTTGCATATAAATAAAGTGCAGCTTGACTTTTAGTATAACTTCGAAAGGCACCATCACTATTTGCGTAAACTCTCTCAAAGAAACTTTCTGACAAACCATTATATGGAACAGATTTTATGGATTCATGACTTTTAATTAGTTTTACTTCTGCTTCTCTTAAAAGCATAAGTAATTTTTTTATTCCAACAGGATTTCTTTCCTTAAAATCCTTAACTTTAATAGGATCCTTCGCTAGTGGAGAAAATTCAGTGCTTTCATTCTTATTACCAAAATCAGAAGCTATATTTGCTTGATTTAGAGCCTTTTTAATACCAGATTCACTAATATCACTTGTTGTAGTAATACCAACTAGATTAGATTCGTTCCAAACTCTTATAGTTAAAACTTGCTTTTGTGAGGCCTTAAGTTGTTTAGCATCACCTTTATCTACTTGTACAGAATAGTCATTAGAAAAGCTTGCACCATAATCCCATTTTTTAACATTAAGAAAATCTGCAGCTTTGGAGATTTGAGTTGTTATTTCTTTTGAATGCATATCTTATCTTCCACCAACAGTAATTGAATCAACTTTAATATGAGGTTGGCCAACCGTTACGTTAATACTTCCACTAATGGATCCACAGAATCCAGGTGCTAGCTCCAAGTCATTTCCGCACATTGATATTTTTGGCATAACTTCTTTAGCCTCACCAATCAAAGTTGCCCCCTTAACTGGGTTAGTTAATTTTCCATTTTTAATTAGATATCCTTCTTCTACAGCAAAATTAAATTGTCCTGTAGCACCAACACTCCCCCCTCCCATTGATTTACAGTAAAGACCATCGCTAATACTACTTATTAAGTCTTCTTTGGAGTATTCACCTTTCGCAATATAAGTATTTCTCATTCTTGAAGCTGCCGCAAACGAATAATTTTGTCTTCTTCCACTCCCTGTTCTTTTATGGCCAGTTCTCAATTCACCTGCCCTGTCGGAGATAAATTTTTTTAAAATCCCATCTTTTATAAGGACTGATTTCTCTGGTTCCATGCCTTCATCATCTACTGATAATGAACCAAAAGATCCTTCTGATATTCCTTCATCTATTGCTGTTACTGATTCATGTGCAATTTTTTCATTCAATTTATTCTCAAAGGGTGTTGTCCCTCTCTCTATTTGTGTAGTTTCAAGCAAATGTCCACAGGCTTCATGAAATATAACGCCTCCAAATTTATTAGCTAATACAACTGGCATTTGTCCAGCATCAACGTAATCTGCGTATAACATGTTCATTGAACTTTCAAACACATCATTTGCAGCTTTTTCATGATCCCAAAATCTGAATTCATTAGGCATTCCTGAAGATCCAAATCTTCTACTCCCATTAGATCTATATTGGGCATCACTAGCAATTACGTTAAGACCAACTGTTTGGTGCAACCTAATATCTGAGGCATAAGATCCATCGCTGGAAGCTATAATAACTTCTTGCAGATTTCTTGAGTAACTACCTTTTCTAGTAATTATTTTGTTATTTTTTTTAAGAGACTTTGTACAAACTAATAGTTTTTCACTTATCTCATGAATAGATGGAACTTCATTAATCCATGTTTTCTTGGATAAACTGTAATCCCTATGTTTATTTAAACCGTTAAAAACTTCTCTATTTCTTTTCTCAGATATATTTAACATCTCAATAGCCTGAGATACTGATCTCATCAAGCCTTGTTTTGATAAATCATTTGTACTTACAAATCCG
>QCIJ01000039.1 GCA_003216755.1 Prochlorococcus sp. AG-402-K22
AAAAGCTCTTTATTCCTGTTGATCCTGAACCTGACTATTTTAATCAAAAAAATAATAAACTTTTGCCAAAATTAGCTAAAGAAAACTATAAAGAATTTTTGAAAAGTTTATTAACAAAAACAAGATTAAGCATTCAACCAAAAATTGATGGCTGTGCTATTGCAATTAGATATATAGATGGCAATTTTAATAAAGCTATTACAAAAAAAGGATTAGATGTCTCAAGCAAAATTAAACAAATTAAAAATGTCCCCGATTGTATTCCTATCAAACGAGATTTTCAAATTAGAGGTGAACTATACGCTACAAACCAAGTTGCCGGCATTTCCCAAAGAATTACAAGAAAATACCTCAATGATAAGAAAGGGATTGGAGAAAGTCTCCGCTTTTGCTGTTTCCAAATACTTAATGGAAGACTTAATCAATACGAAACCCTTAACTATCTTAAAAAATGTGGCTTCAGCACCCCTGACAGTTACTTCACAAATCATACAAGCGAAATCCAAATATATAAAAAAAATTGGTTAGAGAGAAAAATATTTGCGAAATATCCAACTAATGGGATAGTTATAAAAATAAATAGTAGGAAATTACAGTTACTTAGAGAGAAAAGTTTATCTCCAAATAACGAATGGCAATATGCAATTCAAAAATAATATTAAATAGTACCTTCAAAAAGAGCTCACGATACTGACTTCCAGTATTTACAGTGGAAAAGTAATTAAATTTTGGTTAAATTCCAAAGCAATTTGCAGGATTACTAAATGACTGCCACTATTTCAAGACTTAAAATCTCTAACTGGGAAACATCTAATATCCCAAACCTTGCAGGCAAAACAGCGCTAATTACTGGTGCGAATAGTGGTCTTGGATACTACACTGCAAAGGCATTATCAGAAAAAAATGCTCATGTTGTTATAGCTTGTAGATCGCTTGAAAAAGCTAATCAAACTATCATAAAACTTAAAGGTCTTAATCCTGAAGGATTATTTACACCTTTAGAGTTAGATTTGTCAGATTTAAAAAATATTGTTGAAGTTCAGTCCAAAATTTTTGATAATTTTGAAAATTTGGATTTACTTATCAATAATGCGGGCATTATGCATCCGCCTAAAACTCTTAGTGCCCAGGGATATGAAATACAATTTGCAGTAAATCATCTAGCTCACATGCTTTTGACCCTAAAGCTACTACCAATTATTGAAAAAAAAGAAGAATCTAGAATAGTGACGGTTACTTCTGGAGCACAATTTTTTGGCAAAGTTGGTTGGAAAAATCTTAAAGCTGAGAACTATTACAACAAATGGGAATCTTACTCCAATAGCAAATTGGCAAATGTAATGTTTGCTTTGGAACTAAATGAAAACTTTAAGCACAAAAATATACTTTCTTTAGCTGCTCACCCAGGAATTGCAAAAACAAATCTCTTTACTGCTCAAAAACCTAACCCTAGTCCATTAGAAATTTTCTCCTTGGAATTATTTAGCCCTATTTTTCAAACTGCTGAAATGGGTGCTTTACCTCAACTTTTTGCAGCTACTTCACCAGATGCAAGAGGCGGTGACCATTATGGTCCTAGATTTAATTTCAGAGGTCATCCAAAACTATCCCCTACTTCTCCTTTCGCTATGAATAAAAAGGAAAGAAAAAATTTATGGGAAAAAAGCCTTGAAATACTTAGTAACTTCTTATGAATTTTTCATTTTTACTAACCTTAGAAAATACTTCAAGATATGTAATTCACTCTCTGAGAGTTTCATAAATTCTGTTAAGGCATCATAATTTTTTTCATCAATTTTTTTTGACAATTTAATAAAACTATCATGGTTTTCATTAACAAAACGCTCAGCAATCTGAGACGGAGTTAAACCCTGTTCAATTAATTCACCTGGAGCATTTTTCTCCCACTTTTCATAAAACCAGGAGAACCAATATTTTGCAGTATTTTCTTCCATTAATTAACTTTTCTTTGGCAAATACTATAAATACTTAAGAAAGATCTCATGATTGAATTACCCCTTAAACACAATTAATATAAATGCAATTATAAATTTAATGATAGATAATCATCCTAGTAAAGGAAATATTAATCTTGTAATTGGATTAGGTAAATCTGGATTTTGGGCTGCCAAGTATTTGAGAAGCATCAATAAGAGAGTAATTGTTTGGGAAAGTAAAGATGGGAAAGAATTCTTAGAAAGAAAAACAGAATTAGAAGAGCTTAATATACTAGTTTCTCTGAATAAAGAATTTGTATTTGAAGAAATTCAACCTTTTGTGAAAGAGATCGAATCTGTTGTCGTAAGTCCATCAATACCTTATGACCATATAACTATTATTGAATTAAAAAAAAAGGGAATTAAAGTAATTGGAGAAATTAATGTTGCATGGGAAATTTTAAAAGACACAAATTGGATAGGTATTACTGGCACTAATGGCAAGACTACTGTTACTCATCTACTAAGCCATATGCTCTGTGATACTGGATTATATGCTCCTTTTGCTGGAAATATTGGTACACCTTTATGTAAATATGCTCACTCCAAAAAAAATGAAAAAATTGATTGGGTTGTTGCTGAATTAAGCAGTTATCAAATAGAAATATCTCCAGAAGTAAAACCTAATATTGGAATATGGACAACCTTCACAGAAGATCATCTTGAAAGACATAAAACACTTGAAAAATATTTCAACATAAAAAAAAGCTTGCTAGAAAAATCTGATTTTAGAATTTATAATTATGACGATAAAAACTTAAGAAATCACTACAGTTCGCTATCAAGAGGGGTTTGGATAACAACTAGTTTCGATAAATCAAATTTTATTCAATGCGATTATTGGATAGATGATCAAGCATATATTGTTGAGAGAGGAAAGAAATTATTCAAACTTGAAGATTTTTCTTTAAAAGGAATGCATAATCTTCAAAATCTTTTATTGGTAATTGCAGCAGCAAGAAAAGTTGGATTATCTGGGATGAAGATTAAAGATTCTTTATCTAATTACAATTTACTTTCCCAAACAATTACCCCATAGGATGGAAACAATTTATAAAAATAATGATCTGGAAATAATTAATGATAGTAAAGCTACAAATTTTGACTCATCTATTGCAGGAATAAGTTCAATTGAAGGTCAAATAATAATCATTGCTGGGGGTAGATTAAAAGGGAATGAATATAGTGAGTGGATAAAAGTTTTAAAGAAAAAAGTTAAATGTGTTTTCCTTTTTGGAGAAAGCTCAAAAGTCCTAAAAATGGCGCTTATTAATGAAGGATTTAAAGAAAATATTTTTGAATTCTCAGAACTTAAAGAGCTTTTAAATTTTGTTTTTCATTATTTACAAAATAATAAGGTTGGAACATTATTATTCTCACCTTCATGCTCTAGTTTTGATCAATTTAAAAATTATGAAGAGCGTGGAGATTATTTCAAGAAACTAATAAGTGAAAAATTAAAGATTAATAAATCCATTTTTTGTTAAAGTATCATTTCGTAATTTTCAGGTCGGTCATCACAACCGTCTCCCCTCTAGCAAATATTCACTTAATTAGTTAAATTTTTACTAACAATTAACTACTAGCGATGAGTGAATCTAACAATTTACCTCAAGCAATAAGTCATAAAAAATTAAGTTACTTGATGCTTAAGGCACAAAAGGATTCTCATTTTTCTGATCAATTAGCAGAAATAGAAAGCCCAGAAAAAAGAGAATTTGAAGAGTTAATAAATAATTGGAAAGCTTCAACTAAGAAATTAGTTAATGAGTTATCAAAAAGAAAAGAGAATTTACTAAAAGATAAATCACCAAATTCCTTAATTGCACTTGGTGCTATGGAAGTTCACCTTAATATGGCTTTGCAAGCCTTAAATGCATTTAATAAAGGAGTTGATGGGTAAAAGTAACATATAAATTACAAGTAAGGCATCGAAAATAAGAGAAAATCAAGGTCTTTTTCAGTATCTATAGAGATATCATCATAATAATTAACTTCAAAACCCAAGCCATCTCCAGATTCGAGACATATATTTGAATTAGAGTCTTTACTTTTTAATAAAAGATTGCCTTCTATTATTTGTATCCAATTATATTTATCGATTTTTAATGGCAATTTTTTTTCTTTAATTGGCTTATATTTACAACGCCATAAAGAGATACTTTGATTTAGAAAAAGCTTATTATTTTTACCGTCTTTGTAATTAAAAATAAGATTATCCCACAACTTTTCATTTAATGAAATTTGATCATATCGGGGTTTGATATTTTCTTTTTGAGGGTATATCCAAATCTGGAACAACTTACAGGTCTCATTTTCTTCATTCTTCTCGCTATGAGAGATTCCAGTACCTGCAGACATAACTTGTACTTCATCTTTATGAATTTTTCCAAGATTATTTAACGAGTCTCTATGAGTTATTGCTCCTTTTGTTACGACAGTAATTATTTCCATATTTGCATGAGAATGTTTATTAAATCCTGCATTAGGAGAAATAATATCTTCGTTTATAACTCTAATTTTCCCAAAATTATCCCATTTTGGATCTCTATGCTCTGCGAAAGAAAATGA
>QCIJ01000040.1 GCA_003216755.1 Prochlorococcus sp. AG-402-K22
AGTTTTGAATTCCATCTCTTAGTTCTATTGACAACAAATCAAATGGCAATTTATTTTTAATTATTTCATCAGTATCATTTAAATTAGATAGGCAAGCTGACAAATTTGTTAGATGTCTTTCGTTTAAAAATATATTGATATTTTCTACTTGTTTTAATCCGCATTTTTTTATTATCGTGTCGATTAATAATCTTTCACCATCATTATTCTTAATGCTCATAAGAATTGTGTTTTTTAATTCATTTGAATTAATATTTTTGCAATCAATTAAATCTTTTTTATTGCCCAAAATAGTAATTAATTTTTCTTTGGGGATTTCTTGTATTATTTTTTTGTCTTCTTCGTTAAATCCTTCTTCAAGACTATAAATATAAATTATAAAGTCTGACTCTTTAATTTTCCCAAAACTTTTTTTAATTCCAATACTTTCAATTTGTTCATGTGTTTCTCTTATGCCAGCAGTATCAATTATTTTCATTGGAATATCATTAATAGTTAAATTAACTTCAATAACATCTCTAGTTGTTCCAGGAATATTAGTTACGATTGCTTTCTCTTTTTTTGCAAGCAAATTTAGTAAAGAACTTTTACCAACATTTGTTTTACCAATAAGCGCAATTGATATTCCATTGTGAATATATGAATTTCTTTTTGCATTTTCTATTAGTAATTTTATTTTTTCTTTTACTTTTTTAATGTTTTTTAGATATTTGGTGTAATCAAAATCTGTGAAGTCTTCTTCAAAATCAACTCTCGCTTCTATTTCGCAAAGTTGATTTATAAGGTCATTTTTAATATCATTAATTTTTTTCTTTATTTTCCCTTGAACCCCACTAAAAGCTAACTCTGCTGATCTGGTATTGCTTGCATTAATTAATTGATTAATCGACTCGGCTTGAGTAAGGTCTATTTTCCCATTAAGAAAAGCTCTTTGACTAAATTCTCCTGGGTTTGCAAGTCTAACTCTAGAATTACTAGATAATAATCTCTTTAGAACTTTATTTACTAGGATAATTCCTCCATGGCAATGAAGTTCAACAACGTCCTCTCCTGTGAAACTATTTGGTGATTTCATCACTAAAATTAAAACCTCATCTATAAATTTATTTTGTTTATTTTCCTGAATCAAACCATGAAAAACTCTATGTGATTCCCATGCATATTTAGATTTAGTCTGAACAATCTTTTTGCAAGAATTTATTGAGTCTGTCCCTGATACTCTTATTATCGCAACTCCTCCTTTCCCTATACTTACAGCTGAAGCAATTGCGGCTATCGTATCTTCTGTAGTAACTATCGAATCCATCTCTCGCTTTATTATGGATAATTAAGTAAAATTATCAAGAATTTAATTTTGAAATTTTCTTTCTGAATGATATTTAAAAGAGATATTACCTATAAGAAAATTCTATCATTATTTAGGAATCAGAATGGAAGTCCTTTCTTTAATGCTAAAGGTTTAGCTATAGGGGTGTTTAGTGGCTGCTTTCCTTTTCTTGGGTTTCAGACTTTAATAGGGGTATTTTTTGCGAAAATAGCTAAAGGAAATATTGTTCTAGCTGCAATTGGTACCTGGATAAGCAACCCTTTTACTTATATTCCACTTTATTATTTTAACTATAAGGTTGGTTCGATTTTTTTAAATAATTCTTCTAATAAAATTCTTGAAAAAAGTTTAGTTATTGATGACTTATGGAAACAAGGTAGAATTTTCTCCCTAAAATTACTCTTAGGTTCATCTTGTGTAGGTATTTTATTAGCTTTGATTTGCGGCAGTATTGTTTTCTTTATCTACAAGATAAAAAGTAAAAGATAGCTTGATCTGATTTTAAAATTAACTTTTTCCAACTCTTGCAATATCTAAAACATCTGCCATTGATTTAATTTGTTCAATTGTTTTGTGAAGTTGATTATAACTTTCAAGACCTACACAAAGATTTATAATAGCTGGTTTACCATGAGCAGTTTTAACATTGGCATCGCTAACGTTTATACCTTTATCAGATAACCGCATAAGAATATCTTTAAGAACTCCAACTCTATCAATTACTTCTATTCGTAGCTGAATTGGAAACTTATTATCGCTAGTTTTATTATCTTGATTCCAACCAACTGGTAATCTTCTCTCTATTGGAATTGGCATTACATTTTCACAATCTTTCCTATGTATGGTTATCCCATGGTTGCCGAGCGACACAGTTCCGATAATATCCTCGCCAGGAAGTGGGGTACAGCATTTACCTATTCTGTAATCAAGACCTTCTATACCGGCAATTGGTGATTTAGCTGCCGTATTAGATTTATTAGTGGATAAATTACTATTACTTTTAAGAGATTTTGCTATTTCAGAGTCAGAATCATTTTTTACATCTTCTGACTGTAATTTTATTTCTTCTCTTAGTCTGTTTAATACTTGATGCAAAGTTAAACCACCAAAACCAAGAGATGCAAGAAGGTCTTCAGTAGTTTTTAAATTGCATCGATTTGACACTTTTTTCATGGCTTCACTAGAAAGTAATGCTTCAAAACCGTTTCGACCTACTTCTTTTTCAAGTAAATCTCTACCTCTTTTAATCGTTTCATCACGATGGCTTTTTTTATACCATTGGCGGATTCTATTTTTAGCAGTTGGCGTAACTACAAAGTTCAGCCAATCCAAGCTTGGAGTAGCATTATTACTTGTCAAAATTTCAATGAAGTCACCATTTTGAAGTGCTGTAGATAATGGAGAAAGCTTTTCATTAATTCTTATTCCATTACAGTGATTTCCAACTTCAGAATGAATTCTGTAGGCGAAATCTATCGCGGTAGATCCTTTTCTTAAACCAACAACATCTCCTTTTGGAGTGATCACAAATACTTCTTCATCAAATAAATCTTCTTTAATTGAAGCTAAATAATCATTATGATCCCCTTCATTACCTTCTTGTTGCCATTCTACTAATTGTCTTAGCCAATTAAATCTCTCGGCATTACTTTTAGCAGGAGAACCACCCTCTTTGTATTGCCAATGAGCGGCTATACCATATTCAGCAATTTGATGCATGGAAGTAGTTCTAATTTGAACTTCAATAGGTCGATGTCTTCCAATCACAGAAGTGTGTAAGGACTGGTATCCATTGGGTTTTGGTAATCCTATATAGTCTTTAAATCTACCTGGAATTGGTTTGAAAGTATCATGAACAACTGCTAAAGCTCTATAACAACTATCTGAATTGTCCACGATAATTCTTAGGGCAGCAACATCATAAATCTCGTGGAAATGCTTTTGTTGTCTTTCCATTTTGCTCCAGATGCCATAAAGATGTTTTGGCCTTCCTGTTATTTCAAAACTTTTCAAACCTGCTGAAAACAAGTTTTCCTTCATAAGATTCAAAGTTACTTTTAATCTTTTTTCTCTATCACTTCTTTTAACAGCGATTTGATCTTTAAGATCTTGATATGCTTTAGGCTCTAGGAATTTAAAAGCTAAATCTTCTAATTCCCATTTAAATCTGTTTATTCCTAGTCGATTAGCTAATGGTGCATAAATCTCTCTTGTTTCTCTCGCTATTCTTATTTTTTTCTCATCATTTAGCCATTCAATTGTTCTCATGTTATGAAGTCGATCTGCAAGTTTTACTAAGACAACTCTTATATCGCTGGCCATAGCCAAAAACATTTTCCTAAGATTTTCAGCTTGTGCTTCAGTCCTGTTGTTAAAGTGAATGCCTCCTAATTTTGTTACTCCTTCTACAAGTATTTTTACTTCTAATCCAAAATTTGTTTCTATTTCAGATAAATCAATGCCAGTATCTTCAACAACATCATGTAAAAGGCCTGCCGCAATAACAGATGCACTAGCACCTATTTCTTTGAGGAGATTTGCAACAGCAACCGGGTGGATAATGTATGGCTCGCCACTCGCTCGGAATTGTCCATCATGAGCTTTATAAGCAAGTTTAAAAGCCTTTACTATAAGGTTTTGATTCTCATCATTTTCTTCATTTGATTTTTCAAAATTATGAATATCTTTAAGAAGCCAATCGGGAATTTTTATTTGATAATTTAAAGATTCACTTTCATATTTTTTATTTTCAGGCAAAATAGTTTTGGAAACTTCAATTTCGT
>QCIJ01000041.1 GCA_003216755.1 Prochlorococcus sp. AG-402-K22
AATGGGAATTAAATCATCTTGAAACTTCTATCAGTAATGAAATATTTAACAGAGATCAAAATTCTAATAATATAAAAGAACTTACTGATGCCCAGAAATTACCACTGCCTAATATTAAAAATTTAAGAAAGTGGATTAATAAAGATAAAAAAGCTAGTTAGCTTTTTACATCATTCCTGGCATACCCATGCCACCCATGCCACCCATGCCAGGCATACCCATGCCACCCATGCCAGGCATGCCCATGCCACCCATGCCACCCATGCCACCCATGCCACCCATGCCAGGCATGCCCATGCCACCCATTCCTCCCATAGGATCTCCACCTGGTCCTCCAGGGGCAGCGGCTTCAGGCTCTGGAATGTCAGCCATTGCAACTTCTGTTGTTAGGAGCATAGCTGCAATAGATACTGAATCTTGAAGAGCTAATCTTATTACTTTGGTTGGATCTAATATTCCTGAATCCTTTAAATCCTCATATTTTCCTGAATTAGCATTAAAGCCTTTGTTAAGTCTTTTAATTTCAGCGACAACTACATCACCATTGAATCCAGCATTTTTTGCTATTTGTTTAGTAGGTTCCAAAAGGGCTTCTTTTACGATATTTATCCCTGTTCTTAAATCATCGGAAGATGTTTGACTTAAATTTAAAAGTTCATCTGAAATTTCAATTAAAGTTTGTCCACCTCCAGAAACAACACCCTCTTCAATAGCAGCCTTTGTAGCATTCAGGGAATCTTCGATTCTCAACTTTTTGTACTTCATCTCTGTTTCTGTAGCAGCTCCTACTTTGATAAGAGCTACTCCTCCAGCTAGTTTGGCTATCCTTTCATTGATTTTGTCCTGATCATACTCTGATTCGGTTATATAAACTTCTCTCTTTAATTTCTCTACTCGCGCTTTAACTAAATCTTTAGTGTCTTCGAATGCAACTATTGTGGTTTTATCCTTTGTGATAGTTATTTTTTTTGCTTTGCCTAAATCATTAATCGATACTTTATCAAGTGTCATTGATTTATCTTCACTAATTAGCTTTGCTCCAGTAAGAATAGCAATATCTTCAAGGGCAGCTTTTCTTCTCTCCCCAAATAAAGGAGCTCTTACGGAAGCTACGTTTAACACCCCACTATTCTTATTCAAAACCAAAGTGGTTAAAGCCTCTCCTTCGATATCTTCAGCAAGAATTAGAAAAGGCGATCCTGACTTCTGAATTTCCTCAAGTATTGGAACCAGATCAACTAAAGTGGAAATTTTTTGATCAGTTATTAATATTTTAGGGTTTTCAAGTTCACAAACTTGTCTTTCTTGGTCTGTTACGAAATATGGAGAACTATAACCTCTATCAAAAGACATGCCTTCAGTTATATCTAATTCTGTGTCTAGTGATTGAGATTCTTCAACAGTTATTACACCATCCGAAGTAACAATATCCATTGCCTTAGAAATGATAGATCCAATTTCTTCATCACCTCCAGCACTAACTGTTGCAACTTTTTGGATATCAGAACCACTTAATGAAATACTTTTGGAACTTAATTTTTCTAAAACAAAAGCTAGGCCTACCTCCATACCTTTTTTTAATTCAATAGGACTGGCACCAGAAGCAATATTTTTTAATCCCTCCTGAACCATCTTCTGAGTCAAAATAGTTGCTGTTGTTGTTCCATCACCAGCAGTCTCTTTTGTCTTGGATGCAACTTGTTCTATTAATTTCGCACCTAAATTAGAAATAGGGTTTTCAATCTCAATCTCTTTAGCAACTGTAGACCCATCTCTTACAATATCTGGGGAGCCAAATTTTCTCTCAATTACTACATTTTTTGCCTTCGGCCCAATAGTAACCTTTACCGCATTAGCTACGAAATTTACACCTCTTTCTAGCTCTTCTCTTGATTGATTAGAAAAACTTAATTGTTTTGCCATGTTTACTGAGTCTTTAAGCTTATTCTAATCTCCCATAGAATCATTTTTAAGGGGAATTTAATTAAGTGGGGAAAGCCGAATTTCTTTTGATGAGGCATACAAATTAATTAAAATAAGAGTATCTTTAAGATATGGATGAAACAAATAATCTTATTTTTACTCTTACTGCAATCCTCGCGATTGCTATGACACTAATATATTTCCCTCTAAGGTTTTTCTTGACTTTAACCGCTAGAAGTAGAAGACTAAAACTTTTACAAAAAATTAGAAGGTTGAGAGATGAATTGGGCCAACCTTACGAAAGTACATAATTAAATACTCATACCACCGTCAATACTAATTGTTTGTCCTGTGATGTAATTTCCAGCATTACTTGAAACTAAGAAAGATACTAAATTTGAAATTTGAGAACAACTTCCTAATTTACCTAGAGGAATAACTTTAAGAATATCTTCAGTATTAAGTTTTTCAGTCATCTCTGTTTCTATAAAACCAGGCGCTATTGCATTTACGTTTATACCTCTTGAAGCAAATTCTTTAGCGCAAGTTTTGGTGAATCCAATAACTCCAGCTTTGGCGGCAGAATAATTTGCTTGTCCGGGATTACCAATTATTCCAACAACAGATGAAATATTTACGATATTACCACTTCTTTTTTTCATCATAAACTTTGAAGCATATTTTGTACAAAGAAATACTCCTTTTAAGTTTGTATTTAGTACGTCATCCCATTGTTCCGATTTCATTCTCATTAATAGTCCATCTTTAGTTATGCCAGCATTGTTAATGAGGATATCAATGGTGCCATTAATTTTGATAATTTCTTCAAAAGCTGAACTGACAGAATCCTCTTTTGATACATCAAATTTTAGTTTATGAGCTTTACCTCCCGAATTTTTTATTGAATTTACGACTTCTTCAGCTTTTTCATCAGAAGAAGAGTAATTAATAAAAACTTCTGCTCCTAAGCGGCTTAGTTCTAAAGCAATTTCTTTACCAATTCCTCTGCTAGCTCCAGTGATTAAAGCAACTTTGCCTGATAATGAATCTGTATTGGACATTTTGAAATTTTATAATTTTCAATCGTAGTACTATTTGTGTAAAGATATTGCTTTTATTTATAATTGTCTAGAAAGTATTAAGACCTTCTATTGTGCACTTTTTAATACCAGCTGCAGGGAGCGGTAGCAGAATGAAAGCTGGAAAAAATAAATTACTTATTGATTTAGAGGGAGAGTCTTTGATTTATTGGACACTTAAATCTGTATTTTCTGCAAGCTCAACAAATTGGGTTGGAATAATTGGGCAACCTAAAGATAAAAATTTATTATTAAATTCAGCAAAGGATTTTGCCCATAAAGTTCATTGGATTAATGGTGGTGATACCAGACAACAGTCAGTTTTTAATGGTTTAAAAGCGCTGCCAAAAGATGCTAAAAAAGTTTTAATACATGATGGTGCTAGATGTTTAATTAATCCTGAGTTGATAGACCTTTGTGCCAAGCAATTAGATGAAAATGAAGCTGTAATTTTGGCTACTAAGGTAACTGACACAATAAAGATTGTTGATAATGAAGGTTTTATTAAAGAAACACCAGATAGAAATTATTTATGGGCAGCGCAAACTCCTCAGGGCTTTTTAGTAGATAGATTAAAAAAAGCCAAATTATGGCAATTGATAAAAACTGGAAAGTCACAGATGATGCCTCACTATTCGAAATGCTTAATTGGAAAGTAAAGATTATTGAAGGAACTTATTCAAATATAAAGATTACATCCCCTGTAGATTTGAAAATAGCAAAACTTTTTGTGATGAACTCCTAGTTAAAAAGGCATATCGATACTAAGAATGCCATCATTTCCATTTATGGTGGCTTCATATCCTAACGGGATGCATGCATTTCCTGATATGTGGCCAATTGGAAGGTCAAAAAGAATAGGAAAATCAAACTCTTGGAGTCTTTCAATA
>QCIJ01000042.1 GCA_003216755.1 Prochlorococcus sp. AG-402-K22
TGCATCTATTTCTATTCCAATCCCTAATCCAGAAGGAGGGTATCTCATAGAAGGAGATGAAGGAGATGATGAAATCTATGGTGGAACCTATGCTGACACATTAAAAGGATTAGGAGGAGACGACGAAATCTATGGTGGAGATGGAGATGACACTATAGAAGGTGGAGATGGCGACGATATAATTAGAGGAGAAGATGGTGATGACAGTCTAGATGGTGGAGATGGAGATGATTTTATTTATGGAGGAAGTGGTGATGATCTTTTAGAAGGACAATCAGGGTCCAATACTCTCTATGGCGGAGATGGGAATGATGTATTAGTTAATTGGGAAGGCTTAGTACCTAATTATCTTTATGGAGACAGTGGTGATGATCGATTCTCATTAGCTAATGGAGGGACTGCTTATGGAGGAGATGGAGATGATACTTTTAATTCAACTTCTCGGGCAGGCAAAGTTTATGTCGACGGAGGGAGTGGGAATGACAACTTTAATGGGGTCTTCTTTACAGATGGTGGTATTTGGACATATTCAGATGGAACATCTAATGCAACCAGAGTTCTGGGAGGAGATGGAGATGACACCTTTACTCTCGCTCCTCATCAATATATATCCAATAATACTTCTGTTGACGAGGTATTAATTGATGGAGGTACTGGATTTGATATCTATAAAATTTCTTCTAGTTATGATTCTCCAGGTTATGACAATACAATTCAGCATGATGTTGTAGTAAATAGCAGAAACTTTGAAAAATTTGAATCAAATATTGAACTTTATTGGGATACTAATCTTGGTGGGAATACCAGTTCTCTAATAGATGCAGTTATCAATGACGGTCAAGAAGTTGAATTTATATTGTCATCTTATGCAGTTAGTTCTCGTATTGATGCCTCTGCAGAAAAAGGTTCTAACTTAATATTTAGACTTGACCATGATTCGCCTCGAGATAATGGCCGTATTAGTGGAGGACAATTAGCAGATAAATTTTATGGTCATGTGGGGGAGGATACTTTCATCGGGAATGATGGCAATGATTCCTTCTATTCAGGTGAGGGAGATGACAGTTTAGATGGGGGACCAGGCGATGATATTTTTGAAGCTGGAGAGGGTAACGATACTGTTACCGGTGGTGCAGGTAATGACACCATCGATGGTGGAACTGGAACCGACACCGCTATCTTCTCCGGTAATCATAGTGATTATACAATTACAGAAACTGGATATGCACAATATCAAGTAGTTGATAATCAAGGAACTGACGGAACAGATACCCTCAGCAACGTAGAAACACTTAAATTTTTTGACCAAAATTTTGATGTCACACCCTCTGGACAAAAAGTAGAAGGAGATGGTTCTGATGAATCTCTAGAAGGTAGTAGTGGTCATGATCTTATTTACGGTTTTGGAGGTAACGATACTGTTAACGGTGGTGCTGGTGATGACGAAATCTATGGTGGAGATGGAGATGACACTATAGAAGGTGGAGATGGCGACGATATAATTAGAGGAGAAGATGGTGATGACAGTCTAGATGGTGGAGATGGAGATGATTTTATTTATGGAGGAAGTGGTGATGATCTTTTAGAAGGACAATCAGGGTCCAATACTCTCTATGGCGGAGATGGGAATGATGTATTAGTTAATTGGGAAGGCTTAGTACCTAATTATCTTTATGGAGACAGTGGTGATGATCGATTCTCATTAGCTAATGGAGGGACTGCTTATGGAGGAGATGGAGATGATACTTTTAATTCAACTTCTCGGGCAGGCAAAGTTTATGTCGACGGAGGGAGTGGGAATGACAACTTTAATGGGGTCTTCTTTACAGATGGTGGTATTTGGACATATTCAGATGGAACATCTAATGCAACCAGAGTTCTGGGAGGAGATGGAGATGACACCTTTACTCTCGCTCCTCATCAATATATATCCAATAATACTTCTGTTGACGAGGTATTAATTGATGGAGGTACTGGATTTGATATCTATAAAATTTCTTCTAGTTATGATTCTCCAGGTTATGACAATACAATTCAGCATGATGTTGTAGTAAATAGCAGAAACTTTGAAAAATTTGAATCAAATATTGAACTTTATTGGGATACTAATCTTGGTGGGAATACCAGTTCTCTAATAGATGCAGTTATCAATGACGGTCAAGAAGTTGAATTTATATTGTCATCTTATGCAGTTAGTTCTCGTATTGATGCCTCTGCAGAAAAAGGTTCTAACTTAATATTTAGACTTGACCATGATTCGCCTCGAGATAATGGCCGTATTAGTGGAGGACAATTAGCAGATAAATTTTATGGTCATGTGGGGGAGGATACTTTCATCGGGAATGATGGCAATGATTCCTTCTATTCAGGTGAGGGAGATGACAGTTTAGATGGGGGACCAGGCGATGATATTTTTGAAGCTGGAGAGGGTAACGATACTGTTACCGGTGGTGCAGGTAATGACACCATCGATGGTGGAACTGGAACCGACACCGCCATCTTCTCTGGAAATCAAAGTGATTACACCATAGAAATCACCGTTGATGGTCTTTATCAGTCGATTGTTGTTGACGGTATTGATGGTCGTGATGAATTAACAAAAATAGAAACTCTCAGGTTTGATGATGGAGAAGTAGATGTAAGACCGGCAGGTAGAACTATAAGAGATACAGGTCAGGCAAAATTCCTGCCAATCTCTGGTAATCCTATCCTTGGAGAAACTCTTATTGCCGGAGATTTGGTAAATGATCCGGACGGCACTTTCTCCACTCCAAATATTGTTTATCAATGGCAGAGATCTTCTTTAGAGGCAACAAGTTGGAGTGATATTGCCAATGCCACAGATAGAAGTTATCAGGTAACCTCATCAGATCTTGATCAGGTTTTAAGAGTAAACGCTACTTATACAGATGGTCTAAATATCCGCAGCACGATAGCCTCAGATCCTATTTATACATATTCAATATCGCTGCCAAATGTAAGTTTTGATCTTGTCGCTGGAGATAATGAAATTGATGCGGAAGAAAAGGAAAATGGAATCACATTAACTGGTGTTAATGATGGCTGTGATGTAACGATATCTTTTTCAGGGGTAACAAGAGAAGCTGTAACTACAGATGGCAATTGGAGTTATACCCTTACAGACAATGACTGGCAGAATTTAATACACGGAACAAATAGTTTTACTGCAACATTTTCCAAGGTTATAAGTGGATTCACGCAAACTGAATATTCCATCAGTGGCACTCCTGATGTAGGAGAAACCTTATCTATAGAAGAACTTACATCTGATGAAGATATTCAATTAGTAGATAAAACTCAATCAATAGAAATTGATTCTGACATTGTCCTTACCACTATCTCTGATTCCATCGATAGAAGTCAGATAAATG
>QCIJ01000043.1 GCA_003216755.1 Prochlorococcus sp. AG-402-K22
GTTCCTCCTAGAATAAAGCTATAAGCAAAAAGGTCAAATTGGTTTAGAGTATTTTTCCTTAATATTAAATAAATAAGTAATATTGAAAAAATAATACTTATTAATGATAAAAATATTCTATTACCACTAAATATGTTAAATGCTGCTCCGTAATTTTTTACAAAGTCTATTCTAAATAAAAGAAAATCTTTATTTATCAATTTTTTATAATTATAAAACATTAAATATTTCGTAAATTGATCTATTAGAATAATAAAAATACTTAAGGATAAAAAATATAACTTTGTTTGTATTTTAGTAATCATTATTTGCTATGTTTTAAACTTTTGATAGGTTTAATAAGTATTAATAATGGAAAAAGCGTTAAAAAATGATATCCAATTTTACCTACAGAGTATTTCCCTAAATTATATAAAAATATATTAAATTGACTGTAAAATATAACTTGTAAAAGGTTGTAAAATATTCCAGTCACATGCATAGCACATATTGCTATTATTCCATTTTTTAAAAAGTTGCCAACATTTATTTTATTTCTTGTATTTAAATTATCAATTATTTTAATTAATGGATATAAACCTAATAAATAACCAAAATTTGGAGTGAGTAAATATCCTATTGAGCCTCCTTGATAAAAGACTGGGGCTATAAATAACCCTAAAATTATATATATAGAAAATGCTCTGAAAACTACTTTTTTATGAAATATAAGTGTTAGTAAAATTATAGTTGGAATTTGCCATGTGATAGGCATCTCAAAACTATTATTAGATTCATCGACAAATGGTAGTGGAATATAAACAGGTAGCATTGTTGATATTACTAGTGATTGAAGACTTACCAGTATCTCAATTAATTTATAAAAATTGAGCATTATTATAAATTTTATTTATAAACTTCTCAAGGCAACAATGGGATCTAGTTTAGAAGCTCTTTTTGCAGGCAAAACGCCAAAGATTAAACCGATTGATCCTGAAATGATCATGGTGGAAAAAGTTGTTGTAACTCCTACAGATGCAGGAAGAGGAGTTATCAAAGACAAAAGAAAAACACCTGATAATCCTGTTGTTGTTCCTATTAATCCTCCAATTGTAGATAAAATCAATGCCTCAATTAAAAATTGAATTAATATATCTGACTGTTTAGCTCCTATTGCTTTTCTAAGACCAATCTCTTCAGTCCTTTCACTAACAGAAACTAGCATAATATTCATGATTCCTATTCCTCCAACAACTAAAGATACTGCCCCAATACCCGCCAATAAAAAAGTTAAACCACTTGTTATGTTGGTAACTATATTCAATGCATCTTCTTGCGACCTAACTGCAAAGTCATCATCTCTTATTATTTTATGTCTTTGCCTTAATAAGTTTGTAATTTGGAATTTTGCTGCACTAGTTGCATTTTTATTTATCGCTTCAACACTAATGAAGCTTAAACTTACACCATAAGTAGGGTCCTTCCCTGTAATTCTATTTACCATGGTGGTTAATGGTATATAAGCATTTTTGTCTTGATTACTTCCAAATACAGCACCTTTTGGTTTTAATATTCCGATAATTTCATAAGTATGATCTTTAATTCTGATTTTTTCCCCAAGTGAAGAAGTTTTATCTTTGAAAAATTCGTCTTTAAGATCAGGACCTATTACAACATAACTTCTTGCACTATTAACATCACTTTTAGATAGAAATCTTCCCTTATCTACTTCAAAGCTTCTTACTTCAAGAAATTCAGGAGTAACTCCTGCAATTGATATATTTAGGCTTTTAGAATTTGATTGTACTATTTCGTTAGCAGAGATTTGAGGAGCAACTTTTTTAACTGTTGGGACTTGATTACTTATTGCTACTGCATCTTCTAAAACTAGGTTTTTGGGAAATGAAATACCTCTTCTTCTTGTGTCATTATTTCCAGGAACAATGAATAAAACATTTGCACCTAAATTACTTAATTGGTTTTTTGCTAGTGTTTGAGCACCTCTTCCAAGTCCGACAAGTGTAATAACTGATGCATTTCCTATAATAATCCCAAGCATTGTTAACGAACTTCTCAATTTGTTCGAAACTAAGGTTTTTGTGGCCATGCCTAAGGCTTCTTTTATTGAGATATTCCTAGACATATTTATATTTATCTATTGAATCATCATCTTCAATTTGCCCCATGTATATAACACCTTCATTAAGCTGCAGTGTAATAAGGTCGCCATTGCTAATTTGAAGATTATCCATATTTTCTAAATTACAAATTGTAGAAATTTTTTTATTTTTTTTATTAAACAAAGCATAAACATCATTTACATTTTGGTTCGTAACAATGCCCGCAATATTTTTACTAAGTGGAATATTTTTCATTAATTCTTCCGGAACAAATAATATTTCTCCTGGATAAATTAATGACATATCTAGATTATTTTTTATTATTCTTGCTTTACCTGTAACACCGATTTCCCCTATTGAAATTCCTCTTGATACAATTTTTCTTACTAAACCGACTTTTATTAAATCTGTAGAACCACTTATTCCAGTTAATGTGCCTGCAGTTTGAACCACTAAATCTCCTTGATTTAGTATCCCCATTTCCTGAGCAATTTGCATAGCTAAACTAAATGTTTTTGCAGTTCTTTCATCATTTTTAACTACTATGGGAGTAACTCCCCAAACAAGTTGTAATCTTCTCGCAACACTCCTCTCTGTAGTAGTTGCCAAGATAGGTGTTGGTGGTCTGAATTTACTTACATTTCGAGCGGTAGAGCCTGATTTTGTTAAAGGGATTATAGCTCCTGCATCAAGTTGTCTAGCTAT
Organism: Prochlorococcus sp. AG-402-K22; assembly: GCA_003216755.1. Classification (GTDB taxonomy): domain Bacteria; phylum Cyanobacteriota; class Cyanobacteriia; order PCC-6307; family Cyanobiaceae; genus Prochlorococcus_A. The sequence continues at coordinate 2,805 of QCIJ01000043.1, forward strand.
ATTACTTACTGCTGCACTAATAGCATTTGGGATGGTACTAGGCAAGTGGCTCTCAATAGCTTTTAGTGGATAATCCCTTTCAATTCTTCTTGCTATAGTTGCCATCGTTTCTACTGCCTCTACAGGATAATCGCCAACTGCAGTTTCATTTGAAAGCATTACAGCATCTGTCCCATCCAGAATTGCATTTGCAACATCACTAACTTCGGCCCTTGTTGGTCTTGGATTCGAAGCCATAGAGTCAAGCATTTGAGTCGCTGTAATTATTGGGATACCTAAAGTATTAGCTTTTCTTATTAATTCCTTTTGTAAAAGAGGAACTTCTTCAGCAGGCATTTCTACTCCTAAATCACCCCTTGCAACCATAACC
>QCIJ01000044.1 GCA_003216755.1 Prochlorococcus sp. AG-402-K22
TGTTGTAGATCCGGGGATGATCGCTATCGATACAGACAGTGATCATACTTTGTCTTACAGCTGGCAGTCATCTACCGATGATCTGACCTGGAATGAGTTAGGAACAAACGCACAATATACAGTAACCAGTACAGATGCCGGCAAATCTATAAGAGTAGTTGTCTCCAGTACTGATTCTGATAATTTTTCCCGTTCTTATATTGCTGATGCAGTAAGTATTCCAGGAGGAATAGTAAATGACGGAAGTGCAACCTTCTCAATCACAGGAACAACAACAGTAGGGAACACTTTAGAAATATCAACAGATAGTGAAGATCCAGACGGTACAGGAACTTTAAGTTATAGCTGGAAATCATCAACAGATAACAGCAACTGGTCTGTAATTTCTACATCATCCACATACACACTCACTTCTGCAGAAGAAGGTAAATATATACAGGCAGTTATCTCTTATACAGATGGTGAAGGGTTCTCAGAGACAGTAACTTCAAGTTCTACACAGGTAGCTTTTATTGATGACGGCGATGCAAGTTTCTCAATCACTGGAACAGCTTTAGTAGGAAACACTTTAGAAATATCAACAGATAGTGAAGATCCAGACGGTACAGGAACTCTTAGCTACAGTTGGCAATCTTCATCTGACAACAGCACATGGTCAGAAATTTCTACATCATCAACTTACACACTTACAACAGCAGAAGATAGTAAATATATTAGAGCGATTATTTCATATGTAGATAATGAGGAATTTGATGAAATTGTTACTACAAATTCAATTTCATTATTAGATGATGGAGACGCTACATTTTCAATTATTGGTACTCCCTCAATAGGTTATACATTAACCATTGAAGAAGTCACACCTGATCCTGATGGTGGAACCGGAGCTCACAGCGTTGAGTGGGAAATGTTTGACTGGAATGATTGGGAAGATGACTATTATACTTCTATCTCATCTGATCCCTCATATACTCTTAGCTTGACTGATTGGAGAAATGGATTCCACCAATATGCTGAGAATTACATAAGGGCAATCCTTACTTACACAGATGCAGAAGGAAATAGTGAATCAGTAACAACCCCAAATATTAACTTAACCCCTTTTGTTTATAACGAACCAGTTCAAGTAAAAGATAATCTTGTCCAATCAAGTGAAGCGCTTGATTTACAAATACCATACGGCAGTGAAGATTTAATAATCCAATCCTCATCTGAAAATGATTCTATTTCTTTAGGTTCTGAAATAGGAAGCTTTTCTGCTTCACTAGGAAATAAAAGACTAAATCTTAATACAGGAAATGGTGACGACACTATTGTAATTAGAGGTAATTCGAAATATTGGACAAGTGATATTCCAACACCCGGTGATAACGTTAGAGGACTAGGTTCTAGATATAAGGAAGGATATGCACTTATTGATTCGAATTTAGATGCTGGTGAAGGTGATGATTCTCTTTCGATAAGTAGTAGTTATAAAATATTAGAAAGTTCAGTAATAAATCTCGGTGAAGGTGATGACTCAATATCTATTACAAGTAGTCATGTAATAGATTCTCGAGGAATGCCTTCACTCATAAATAATTCATATATTTATGGAGGTTTAGGGAATGACAGTATAAATATTAGATATACCACTAATGTATTCTCTGGAAACGGTGTTCCAGGCGAACCATATGAATCTCTTGGAGACTCTTACATCTATTTGGGTGATGGAAATAATGACCTTAATTTCTCGGCTGATGCATCAAGGTTTCTTATATCTAAAAGTCACATTATTGGAGGAAAAGATTCCGATTTAATTTATATCAATAATCAAAGTACAGGAATAACTTTTGAAGATTCCACTGTAGATCTTGGAGATGGTAATGATGCTTTAATTCTTAAAGTCTCAGGACAAAACGGAGAGAAAATTGATAACTTTGATGAGATTCAAGATGATATTTATAAGGGTAAGTTTTTTGGTTTAGATCTTAATTCAAGTATTGAAAGAATATACACGCAAGAAGAATTATTTAATGAAAATTTTGAATATATAGAATATTTTGATGAAGATGGAGATTATGTATACGAATATATAGCTGATACTAGAATTCATGACTTTATAGTTCCTGAGCATTTCAATACCCTTAATTCTCAATTCTCCATTTTAGGTTCAACCTCTATTGGAAGTACTTTAACTATTAGTGAAGATTATGAAGATCAATATGGTAGTGATAATTTTTCTTATAGCTGGCAATCTTCTGTAGATAATATTTCTTGGACTGAAATATCCACAGGATCAACTTATGTTATTCAATCATCTGACGAACAAAAATATTTAAGGGTGCAAGCCTCATATACAGATGGTCAAGGTTATTCTGATACCGTTGATTCGGATCTAATAATAATAAATGGATTTAGTTTTTTAAATAATACGAGTCTTAAAACAGCAGTAGATCTCTGGATAAGTGACAACACAACTGCACTTGATACTTATGGTCATATTTCTACTTGGGATGTCAGCCAGGTAAATGATTTTTCATCCATGTTTGAAAATGCAGGTTTTTATGGAGATATAAGTGGCTGGGATGTCAGTACTGGCATTGATTTTTCATCCATGTTTGAAAATGCATGGAGTTTTAATCAGGATTTGAGTTCTTGGGATGTTAGTTCAGAAGCCAATATAGATAATATATTTAATGGTGCATCTGAATTTATAGCGAGTCAGGGAGTCACTGCAACACCTGATCGTTCTTATTTCGTGGGACCACCAGCCACAGATGACGGCGAAGCATCATTTTCAATTACAGGAACAGCTTTAGTAGGAAACACTTTAGAAATATCAACAGATAGTGAAGATCCAGACGGTACAGGAACACTTTCTTACAGCTGGCAATCTTCAACAGACAACAGCAACTGGTCTGTAATTTCCACATCATCCACCTACACACTCAC
>QCIJ01000045.1 GCA_003216755.1 Prochlorococcus sp. AG-402-K22
CAGCAGTTTCTTCAACGGTTTACACTGCGGTATTCACACCAGCTTCCGGCAGTACAACTGATGGAGTGATAACTGTTACTGGTGATAAATTCACTGATGCTGCAGGAAATGCGAACAGCTCTTCTGTATCTATAACGCTTACAGTAAATACTGTTCTTCCTGATATCACAAGTGCGAGCAGCTATTCAGTAGTGGAAGGCAACACAACTATTGCGACGTTAACAGCAAGTGAAGAGGTCACCTGGTCAATAACAGGCGGAGCAGATGCGGCAGCATTCAATATCAACAGTTCCAGTGGTGAATTAAGCTTCTCATTCACTCCAGACTATGAGACTCCTGTAGATACAGGATCAAATAACACCTATGAAGTGAAGGTAACAGCGCGTGATGGGAATAATAAGCCAAGTGAAGAGCAGACAATAACAGTAGCTGTAACTGATAATTCATCAGATCCAACAAGTAGTGGAATCTATAATTTTGAGAGAACAGAAGATCTAACCGATGTAGATACAGGAGTCGGTCTATTTAATAAAAATGTATTAATCAATTATCTGGTAAGCGAGTTATCAGATAACTTTGCAAGTTTAAGCGGAACTGGTTTATCAGGTCATATCAGTGATCTGGCGGGACTGGAGTTTGACTTTAAGACAATGAGTGGAAACTTAGATTTCCCTGGTTTTGGAGAGACATCACTAACGATAACAGCGAATAATGTTGTTTACAGAGGAACCCCGATAAGTGTTTCTGGAGGAATCTCAGCGGCACAAGTAGATATCACCTTGAACGGAACATTCACATTGACAGGAAGTGAAGCTGATGTAGCGAACGGAATCTATACAAATCAGACAGGAACGATGACGCTGGGATCAGTGATCTCTGTAACACCTGTTGGAGGATCAGCAGTAAGTGAGACCAGCTTCTTGCCAACAAGTACCGTCAATCTGAACTTTGACGGCACCTTAGATTTCAATGATAATGATCTAACGATTACTGACACCAGTAAGGTGACAGTGAATTATGACAGTGATAACAGTGGATCTGTCGATACAGAGCTTAAGATCTACAGTCAGGGAAATAACAGTTATATCTCAACGAAGGCGGTATCAGGAACGATAACCAGTATTGATAACGTCTCAACAACATCAGATACAACAGCACCTGATATCACAAGTGCGAGCAGCTACTCAGTAGTGGAAGGCAACACAACTATTGCGACGTTAACAGCAAACGAAGCGGCGACTTGGTCAATAACAGGCGGAGCAGATGCGGCAGCATTCAATATCAACAGTTCCAGTGGTGAATTAAGCTTCTCATTCACTCCAGACTATGAGACTCCTGTAGATACAGGATCAAATAACACCTATGAAGTGAAGGTAACAGCGCGTGATGGGAATAATAAGCCAAGTGAAGAGCAGACAATAACAGTAGCTGTAACTGATAATTCATCAGATCCAACAAGTAGTGGAATCTATAATTTTGAGAGAACAGAAGATCTAACCGATGTAGATACAGGAGTCGGTCTATTTAATAAAAATGTATTAATCAATTATCTGGTAAGCGAGTTATCAGATAACTTTGCAAGTTTAAGCGGAACTGGTTTATCAGGTCATATCAGTGATCTGGCGGGACTGGAGTTTGACTTTAAGACAATGAGTGGAAACTTAGATTTCCCTGGTTTTGGAGAGACATCACTAACGATAACAGCGAATAATGTTGTTTACAGAGGAACCCCGATAAGTGTTTCTGGAGGAATCTCAGCGGCACAAGTAGATATCACCTTGAACGGAACATTCACATTGACAGGAAGTGAAGCTGATGTAGCGAACGGAATCTATACAAATCAGACAGGAACGATGACGCTGGGATCAGTGATCTCTGTAACACCTGTTGGAGGATCAGCAGTAAGTGAGACCAGCTTCTTGCCAACAAGTACCGTCAATCTGAACTTTGACGGCACCTTAGATTTCAATGATAATGATCTAACGATTACTGACACCAGTAAGGTGACAGTGAATTATGACAGTGATAACAGTGGATCTGTCGATACAGAGCTTAAGATCTACAGTCAGGGAAATAACAGTTATATCTCAACGAAGGCGGTATCAGGAACGATAACCAGTATTGATAATTTTGCTTTAGTTGATATTGCCGTTCCATCACTGCCTCTGATTACAACAACCACATCATTTACCAATGATTCAAACCCAACAATAGAAGGTAATGCTGAACCTAAATCTACTGTCAAATTATATAACGGAACTACATTAATTGGTTCAACAAAGGCTAATCCATCTTCCGGCTCATTTTCCATAAATCCTTCATTACCTCTAACTGATGGAAAATATGATTTAACTGTTACTGCAACAGATGCAGCTGGAAATGTTTCTGCTAATTCTAATGTATTACAAATAACTATCGATGTAACTATTCCGACCATTAGTATCACCTCAAGTGATGATGCATTAAAGGCAGGCGAGACAGCGACAATAACATTCACCTTATCTGAAGGCTCCTCAAACTTTATAAAAGAGGACATTACAGTCAGTGGCGGAGCGATTGGAAATCTTACAGCAGTTTCTTCAAC
>QCIJ01000046.1 GCA_003216755.1 Prochlorococcus sp. AG-402-K22
AGTATCTTTGGCCTCTTCGGGTTTAATTCCAAACTTATCTTGAATAAAATTGGCTATAAGAATAATAATAGGTACATGGGCTAGACCACCTATTACTATTCTCGTTTCTGAATAAGCCATTTAATAGTTAAAAGAACTGAGATATTTAAGCATAAATTTAATTTTTAAATTCATTTTATTAAGCCAATAAACATTAGTAATCATTTCTTGATTACTAGATCAAAAATCTTGCTATAAATTAAGTAGAGACTTTTTTTATTAAATGCCATTAGACGTATTTCTAATGAACATGTGTGTTGTAGTTATAGCATTGCTTGTCAGAAGAGAAATCAAACTTAAGAAGGCTAGATAGATTATGAAGTCGCAAATTTTTAAAGAGCAATACATTCCAAATATCCGTGCTATTACTCTTTTACTATTGCTTCTTCTATGTCTGTGGTTACCTCTGGCACTTAGATTCTTATTAATAATTTAGTCGAACTAATTAGTTAATACTCTTATGCTTAAAATCTGCTATGTCCTAATTTTGTTTTAAAGATCTTTATAGAGAACTCCTGTTACATTCATAGCTTCAATAACTTTATCTCCAACAGTTCCGTAAAATCAACAGAAAGATCAGTTCCTAGTTCAGCATAAGCCTCAAGATAAACTCCTAAAGCTGGATTAGCTAAATGAGCTAGTAAAGCATCATCATTTTTATAAACTTCTGACCATACGAAACGAAGAGGATCATCAGGATCTTGATCAAAAGTATGATAGAGCATTCCTGGTTCTTCAGCCTCAACGGCCTTATCTGTCTTATCCGCAATTTCTAAGTATTTTGCAACTTTATCTTCCTTAACTTTAAGCTTTGCAAGAAGCATAAATGGAGTATCTGATCCAAAACTAGACATAAAAAAACTCTTACGAGCCTGGATGATGGGTTTTACATCATGACAAATTAATTAGAGACAACTCTATCAATAGTTAATTTTTATTACTTACAGACACCATATGTAGTGCTAGGATTTTATAAAAGGCCGGGTGATGGGGATTATCCCTCTTTTTTAATGGGGACGAAGCTAACGTCCTTTTTTTATGGGTATAACTTTTTAATAGCTTCTTGTTGTTCTTGTTTTTTCATTTCTTCAGCATCATAAACAGGACAAGTATTCTGATTAAGTGATGAGAAAAAAGTACTTTTTTTAAAACGTTTGAATATAGGAGTAAGTAGTAAGCGTTTCATTAAGTCTTCTATTCCCTATATGTAGCTAATTTCATATTGATTAATTAATTTTTTAAAATCATCAACTCTTTTTTGTCCATTCTTTAATGGTCTTGAAGAGTCAAGCACGGCTGCACAGCATAATTGCCAACAAGATTTTTGATCTAGTTTTAATTTCTTACATATATTTTTTGGAGCTTTGATAACTGTATTTATTTCTGAGATATGTTGAGTAGTTTCCCATAATTCTCCTTCAAGAAAGTCAAGTTCAATACTTGATAACAATTCTGTGGATATATAATCCTTGATTAGCTCAGTTAATTCCACAATATTTTTAAATCAGAGAAAGTTGGATCATCTCTTAGCATTTATATAGATATAGCAAGATAAAAAAAAGTAGCTTGCTACTAATTATTTTGGATCTACAATAAATTATCATGAAAAGACAGGTGGATAAGGTGTTTGTCCATTCATTAAAGCTGTGTCAATCGGTTTACATATATTCATCAATGCATCTTGTCCGAAACCCGGACCAGAGGGTCCATCTATAAACTCCTGAAATTCCTCAGCAGAAATACCCTCTTTTACTTCCCAAAAACAATACACAGGGCCAGTTTTAGTTACGGCATTTGCGGAATGGTTATAAAATCCTTTTTCTTTATTAGCTGCTACTGCATCATCCCATCCACCGCCAGGTGACATTGCTGCATATGCAGTTTCCCACCATTTTTCAGATTTTCCGACCTTAAATTCATGATGAACAATATAAAACGTAGAAGACATAGATTAAATGAAACAACTCACTTCTTTCTAGCAACTAATCTTTGTGTACAAGTCAAAAATATGGATACATGAATAAAAAATAATCTTTATTTGGTATCACATGTACCGTTTATATATTTTTTGGCAGCTATTAATTGAATATGAGTTATTTTGCTGAACCAAACCATATTGAATATGATGCATGGTTCGATGAAAATATCGACCCACTAGACCTAGTTAACTATTCAAATGAAAAGGAGTTCAGTGATTCGGTACATGAAAAGTTCCATAAAATTTCAGCTCAAAATTTAACAATTGGATCTTCTGATAATTTTCAATACTAGATAAAGGCATCTCTTTTTTATTTGATTTTGTGACCTTATGCAGAATATGTCCCATCACTTTCTCTTCTTAACTTAGCCAATACAATTTCATTTACAACTTTTTCAATCATGTAAGCACTTTTCCTACCAAAGCATTTTTCATTTTTAATGCTATTAAAATCACTTGAAAGGTTATTAATATGTTCACAACAATCGCATTTAATATCGATTTTCTTACCTTTGTAAACCTCCAAAGCCCTTGAAAAAATCCATTGCTGAATTGAAATA
>QCIJ01000047.1 GCA_003216755.1 Prochlorococcus sp. AG-402-K22
CTAGATGCTCCTGGTGTTATACCGCCAAATATAGAAGATCAAAAATCAGCACTTAATCTTGCACTGTGTGACGATATTGGTGAAGCTGCTTATGAAATAGAGAGTGTCGCAATTGGATTTATCAAAATTATATCCACTCTCAAAAAAGATAAGAATGCGAATATCTCAGTAAAAAAAATTTCTAATAGATATGGAGTTGATATTGCAAAAGGCTTTAAGAGTCCTTCTGATTGGATCGACGAAGCAGCTTCAAAACATACCTCAGGCGATAAAAGGAGAATGTCTCATAAGTTATTGGAAGATTATAGAAATCAAATGCTGGGTAAAATTGCTTTAGAAGTCCCACTATGGAATTAAACAATCAAAATTCATTCGGCATTGGAGAAGGTGAGCTTATAGAAATTATTTATGAGCTACCTCTTCCTATGAGGCTAGACAGATGGTTGGTAAGTAAAAGGCCAGAACAAAGTAGAGCAAGAATTCAACATTTTATAAATTCAGGTTTAGTACTTGTAAACTATAAGACCGCGAAAGCAAAGACCCCATTAAAAAATGGCGACAATGTTCAAATATGGATGCCTCCTCCAGAACCTCTTATTTATTTGAAACCTGAAAAAATGGATTTAAATATCCTTTTTGAAGACGAGCACATCATAGTAATCAATAAACAATCAGGACTAATTGTTCATCCAGCCCCTGGACACAAATCTGGAACTTTAGTGAATGGATTACTTTTTCACTGTAAAGATCTACCTGGAATTAATGGGAAACTAAGACCTGGGATTGTTCACAGATTAGATAAAGATACCTCCGGATGTATGGTGGTTGCAAAAAGCCAAGAGGCATTAGTGAATCTCCAGAAACAAATTAAAGAAAAAATAGCATCACGCGAATATATTGCAGTAATTCATGGAGCACCTAATTTTGAAGAAGGCCAAATAGTGGGACACATTGGCAGAGATAAATTAAATAGATTGAAATATAAAGTAGTTGAAGAAACTTCAGGAAGGTATGCCTGTACCTATTGGAAATTAGAAGAAAGATTTGGCAATTACTCATTAATGAGTTTCAAACTAGATACGGGGCGAACGCATCAAATAAGAGTTCATTGCTCTCACATTAATCATCCAATTGTGGGTGATCCATTATACGGAAGATGTAAAAAACTACCATGTAAATTAGAGGGCCAAGCTTTACACGCCATTAAGCTTGGACTTATACATCCAATAAATGGTAAAGAAATGATATTTGAATCAGAATTACCATTAGATTTTCAAAAATTACTAAGTGTTCTTAAAGTTAAATAAGATTTAAAGAGGAATGTAGAAGCGATTTTGTATACGTGTTTTGAGTTTTAGTGAATATTGTAGAACTTTCTCCTTCATCAACTATCTTTCCGTGATTCATAACTAGCAACCTATCACAAAATCTTTTAGCAATGCCTAAATCATGAGTAATAAAGATAATCGTTAAATTCATTTTTTCTTGCAAGACTCTAAGTAATTCAAGAATCTCTATTTTTACTGAAGCATCTAACATATTTACGCTCTCATCACAAATCAAAATTTTTGGTTTCAACAACAGCGCTCTGGCTAATGAAATTCTTTGCAATTGGCCACCAGATAATTGGCTAGGATAAGAATTAAAAAAATCATTATTTAAGGGAAGATTTAAATTTCCTAACATTAATTTTATTTCTTTTTCGATTTTTCTTTTATCTGAAATTTTTTGAATAAAAAATATGTCTACCAAAATATTTTTAATTGTCATTTTCGGATTCAAACTTGAAAAAGGATCTTGAAAAATAATTTGTATAAAATTGTGCTTTGTATAAGATTTATTTTTTGAAAAATTATTTGTATCATAAATTTTTATTTCACCCCCTCGTACTTTTAGAAGTCCAATTAAAGCCCTACATAATGTACTTTTACCGCTTCCTGAAGAACCGACTATTCCAAGAGTCTCATTCTCATATAACTTGAAACTAACTTCATTTAAAGCCTTATTCCATTTATTAATGAAAATTGAAGAATTTAATTTATACCAATGTCTTAGGTTATTTACCTCTAGTAAAACCTCATCTCGAGCATTATTTTTAGTATTTGGTTCTAATACTATTTTTGAAGCATTTACTAACTTTTTCCCGATATCTGATTTTGGTGATTGAAAAATATCTAATATATTCCCTTTTTCAACAATCGATCCCTTTTCAATTATTGCAACTTTTTTACACCACTTTGCTGCAAGATTTATATCGTGACTAATTAAAATTAAAGTAGTATCAAATTCATTACATAGATGAATTATTTCTTGCATAATTTCAAAACTTGTTTTGGTATCTAAGCTTGTTGTAGGCTCATCAGCTATTAATAATTTAGGTTTCAAAGCAAGTGCCATTGCTATAGAAACTCTCTGTCTCATTC
>QCIJ01000048.1 GCA_003216755.1 Prochlorococcus sp. AG-402-K22
TTTTTGATTGTGGAGAGGGAACGCAACATCAAATAATGAAAAGCAATATTAAATCTTCACAAATCAAGAAAATATTTATTACGCATATGCATGGAGATCATATTTATGGTTTGCCTGGACTTTTGGCTACCTTAGGTCTATCAGGAAATAGTAAGGGTATTGAAATTTACGGTCCTTCAGAGTTGAGAAGTTATATAAATTCTGCACTTAAAAGTAGTTTTTGCAAATTGTCATTCCCATTGCATTTTGTGGAAGTTGAAAATTTCGCATCAGAGAATAAAATTCTATTTGAAAACAACAAAATAAAAGTAAACTGCGCCTGTCTTAAACATAAAATACCTGCTTATGGTTATCGAGTGAGTGAAAAAGATAAACCAGGTATATTTGATATCAAAAAAGCTAAGTCTCTAAAAATAGCACCTGGACCAATTTATTCAGAACTGCAACAAGGTAAAAAAGTCCTATTAGCGGATGGTAGGACATTTGATGGGAAAGAATTCTGTGGGCCTCCTAGAAATGGCAAAAGTTTTGTTTATTGCACAGATACTTTCTTCAGCGAATCGGCTGTTTCTTTATCGAAAAATGCCGATTTACTTGTACATGAATCGACTTTTTCAGAGGAGGATGAAAGCATGGCCTACGAAAAATTACATTCCACAACAATCATGGCAGCTAAAACAGCATTATTATCTAACACAAAAAAATTAATTATTACTCATTTAAGTCCAAGATATACTAATAAAAATGCAATTACACCAAGCGATTTACTTAAAGAGGCTCAAAAAGTTTTTCCAAATACTCAGCTTGCAAAAGATTTTCTAACGGCAGAAATAAAATAAACTGCAACAGTTCGTGAGAAGAAGGGTTGTAAATGACCAACCCATGGAATAATAGTCATAGGTTTTCTATATTGATGTTGATCGAAATGGTTTCTATTTTTTCATCACTACTCAAGTCTTGTAAAAGACTATTTATTTTTCTTCCGTTAATTATTGGTTTACTTATTAATCCAATCTCTGCAAACGCTCTCTATCCTAGTGATCCATCATCAGTTGACGTACTAAAAGATGATCTTCACGGTGCTGACCTACATAATACTGAATATGTTAAATATGATTTATCCAATCAAGATTTAGGTGAAGCTAATCTTCAAGGCGCTTACATGAGTGTAACAACTGCAAAAAACTCTAGTTTTAAAGGAGCCAATATGACTGACCTTATTGCATATGCAACACGGTTTGATAACGCAGATTTTACAGATGCAAATCTTACCAATGGTGAGCTCATGAAAAGTGTTTTTGATGGAGCAATTATTGATGGAGCAGACTTTACTGATGCAAATCTTGACCTTTCTCAAAGAAAATCATTATGTGAGAGAGCTAGTGGCACTAACACGCAAACTGGAATTAATACAATCGATAGTCTTGAATGCACTGGTTTAAAAGGATATATGCCTCCAAAGCCAAAAGCATAATATCTAAAGCTAACTTAATAAGGGAAGACATTACCAGGCTCTTTTGAGCCTGGTTTTTTGCTATACCACCATTCTTGTATATCAGAAGAAAATTTCTTTGAAAAAAGGGTTATAACTGTTTCAACCGGTTTTGATCCAGGCTCCAAAATCTGAACCGAGTAAGATGGGCATTTTCTTGAAGCCATATCAGCAACGAACCTAGAACCTATTCTTCTCCAACTAGGCTCCTTACTTCTCCAAGCAAGCCTGGAACAGGGCCAGGGCAACTCTTCCCTATCATAAAGCCTGCAACATGGTCCAATAACCCTATAACTGTACTGACCTCCATAACTTGATTGAACACTGCCAGTTTTGAAAAATTCAAATTTATTCATTCACAAAAAAAAGCCACCTTAATAGAGGGTGGCAGAGAAATAATGAATAATCAACTTAGAAAAATTAATATTTTATAATTAATACAAATCTTCCTCAGCATGCGTTGTAATTGTTACATCAGATGTTGGGTAAGCAACACATGTAAGAACAAAACCAGCTTCTAATTGGTCATCATCTAAGAAACTTTGATCTGATTGATCAACACT